>JBKDFX010000087.1:0-28111 GCA_046336825.1 Bdellovibrionales bacterium
GCACCCTAAGACCCCTGTTATTATCGCCGGGGACCTCAATGGAAATGCTTCTCGCCACAATACAGAGCCTGAATTTGTGGATTTGTACCAAAGAACTGACTTTGAAGACGTTTTGGAGTTGGTGGGCACTAAACCTGAAAATCGGTGGACTTTTTATCAAGTCAGGGCTGGGGGTGGTCGCCAGGATGGAAAACAACTGGATTATGTGTTTTTGGACTCTCGAATTAAGGACAATCTGGTAAAGGACACCTGTCGAGTTTTGAAGTATAAAGATGAGTTTGGCTTTGAATTGGACTGGCCAATGACGCTTGAGGCAAAGTTGGATCTGCCCTCGGACCACTACCCCCTTGTTTTTGAGCTTGAAAAACTTAAGCTTTGGTAAGAAATGATTAATTATGAAAACTCAAGACCAAGTTCCTGTGAAGGTTCAAATCGAATGCACACCCGTTTACGTGGCTGAAGAATCTAAGCCTGAACAGTCCTATTACTTTTTTTCCTATAAAGTTCGTATCCACAATAAGAGCCGACAAACTTTGCAGATCCTCAGCCGCCACTGGGTGATCGTGGACTCCTTGGGGAGAACAGAAGAAGTTCGAGGCCCTGGCGTTGTGGGCTTGCAACCCAAGATTCAACCCGACAAATTTTTCGAATATGAAAGTGCTTGCCCCCTGACGACCTCCACTGGATCGATGAAGGGCGCTTACACCATGATGACAGAAGATGGACAAAGTGTTGAAGTTTCTATCCCTGAGTTTTACCTCATCTGTCCACAGTCTTTACACTAAATAAAACTTTGTTTTTTTGCCTGTCTCTTTATGAGATTTTACCAATGAAAAAAAATCTCTCACGATTAACAGTGCTAATCTTTTCCTATGAAAACCTTCTCACAACTGATCACCTTTTTGCTTCTGGCATTGCCCCTTGAGACCTTTTCTCAAACCGTTTTGCCTTCACCTTTCTTAAATGAAAATATTGACTCAACGGTGTCTTCACGAACTGAAGTGAAATTCACTCAAAAAAGAAAAAATAAAATTGAAACTTTTGCTGAGGCCCAACTGAGTCATGGTGATGGCAAAGTGAAATTGGTTTTTGATTCTGCCAAATTAAGTCCTGGCCAATATCAAGTTTTGCTTGTGGCCAGCTGCCAAAATAGAGAAAAAAAACAATGGGTTTTGGGTACTTTCAAAACAAAGTCAGGACATATCTCCACTGAATTTATAGTGGAGCACAATGAAACCAAATGGAGCTTTTCTTCGGAACCATTGAATCAAGCACAGAAGCAAGAACATAAACAAGCCCTGCTAATACGCAAAATTGAATCTAAAAAAGGGGCTTCGAAAAACATCTCTTGCTCTGAGTTTTCTCTTATATCTGAGTCTGTTGTGGCTGCAGACGGTTTATAGACTTTTAAACCAATTTAAAATCAAACGCACAGCCTGGACTTGAGTTCTCAAATTCAAATGAGGTTTGTCTTTGTGTTGCTCTGGCAAATACGGCAAGTGAACAAAAAGTCCCTTAGAGTTTTGAGAGTTCTCAAACCAAGTGTAGTAAACCGCATTGCAAATGTAGGCACCTGCTGACAAAGAAATTTCTGAGTCAATACCACCCATCTGCAGGGTCTTTTTTAAACTTAATAAATCCATAGAATTAAAATACGCAGGTGCTCCATGGACACGTAAATAATCCGGAGAGACAGACAGGTTTTTTGAATCCACTTCTTTCCAATTGAGAGCCACACGTTCAAGATTAATTTTCTCTCGTCCACCCGCTTGCCCCAGGCCCAACCAAGCCCTGGGTTTAATATGCTGGATCAGATTCTTCAACTGATCTTGAGCCTCTTCATACTGCACTGGCAAAAGCGCAAAATGAGGAGATAAACCTTCATTTTGTTCAGCTTGTAAAATTTTGATGATTTCTTGGCTGGGGTTGAGGGTTTCTCCCCCAAAGGGTTCAAATCCAGTGACCAGAATTTGAGATGTCATGGGCTGCGCAGAAAGGTGTGCCAACCTTGAGTGACTTTTTTATAAATGTAACGTTCATGCAGGCGACCAGTTCTTCCCACCCAGAATTCAATTTCTTCGGGAATTAGAACAAAGCCTCCCCAAAAAGGAGGACAAGGAATGGTTTTACCTTCAAAACGCTTTTCAACTTCTTTGGTTTTTTCTTTTTAGAATTCTCAATTAGGAATTTCTTCGCTTTGTTGAGAGGACCAGGCTCCGATTTGTGACAATCGAGGACGTGTGGCAAAGTAGGCTTCAGAAACATCCCGGGGAAGTTTTTCAATTCGGCCTTCGAAACGAACTTGTTTTTCCAATGAGGGCCACCAAAAATTCAATGCTGCCACAGGTGTTTGGCTGAGTTCTCGACCTTTTCGGCCTTCATAATTCGTGTAGAAAGTGAGTCCACTTTGGTAGAGACCCTTAAAAAGCACGGTCCTGACACTCGGACGACCGTTGGGGCCGACAGTGGCCAAGGCCATTCCTGTCGGCTCAGTCAGCCCGGCCTCTTGGGCTTCCTTCAAGAATTCTTGAAAGTGTTGTAGAGGCTCGCGGCTGAAATCAAAACTCATAAAATTACTTTTTCTTTTTGTCTTGTTTAACGATTTCTAACAATTCAACTTCGAAAGAAAGAACTGAATTCGCAGGGATACCAGGACGAGGTGAAGGACCGTAAGCCAACTCAGGTGGAATCCAAAGTTTAAATTTGGAGCCAGTCTTCATCATCTGAAGAGCCTCTGTCCAACCTGGAATCACACCTTTCACTGGAAATTCAGCTGGTGTTCCACGCTCATAAGATGAGTCAAACTGCTGACCGCTCACCAAAGTTCCTTTGTAATGGGCTTTGATGACGTCCTCTGCTTTTGGAACAGCTCCGCTACCTTCAGTGATCACTTGATATTGCAATCCGGAAGGAGTGACTTTTACGCCCGTGGCTGTTTTGTTTTTTTCCAAAAACTCCATGCCTTTTTTCTTATTGTCTTCAGCTTCAGCCTGTTGTTTTTTGATTGAGGCTTCTTGCAGCTTTTGCATAGCTTCTTGAATTTGCTCTTTCGTCAGTTTGCTTTCTTTTCCAGCAACAGCTTCTGAAATGGCCATGGCTAAAACATCGGCATCGATATCAATGCTTTGCTGTTTTAAGTTTTGACCAATTTGCGTTCCAATCGCATAGCTGGCCTTTTTCATATCTGTGTCCAGTTTCTTTTGACAACCCACTGAAAATAGCATGAGTGCTGCTGTCGATACGAGTCCCAATTTCATTTGCACTTCTCCTTTTTGAATTTGGTAAACATTTAAATCAGATAGGAAACAGTCTGAGGTAAAAAAAACCAATTGGCAAATAGCTTTTAAGAGCCTAGCTTCTAGCTTTGTGACGCATCTCTTCCTCTACTTCATGGCCCTTATTTTTCTCTCTCAGTCAGCTTCCATGGCCAAATATGCTGAGGCTCCGCCAGAAGTGATTGGCACTTGGCGAATGCTAGTCGCCAGTCTTTTTTTTATAGGTCTGAGTTATTATCAAGGTCATGGCCTGAAAGTACTGAAACTCAATAAGGTTCAAACAGCCAAGCTTCCCCTCACGGGACTTTTTTTCTTTTTACACCTGTGGACATTTTTTTATGCCTCTCAAAACACTTTGATTTCCCACACCATGATTCTTTTTTGCTTAAATCCCCTCTTTGTTGCCCTGGGGCGATGGTGGTTGGCTCGTGAGTGGCCCTCAAAAAGCCTGGCCCTTTCCTACTTGCTCTCATTTATAGCTTTGGCCCTTTTACTTTTTGAAAGTCATAATTCTGTGAGTTCAGAGCAAGCCCTTTGGGGTGACTTTTCAGCTTTCCTTTCGGCTGTGTTTTTTGCCCTCTATTTTCTACTTAATCATGGAGTCCGACAACACTTTCCCAACACTGTTTTCAGTGGCTGGATGTACTTGTGCACCGCTCTCTTCTTTTTTATGACCATGGCTCTGAGGCAGGACAATTGGACTCATTATCCTATCAACACTTGGATCGGCATTGGGGCCCAAATTCTTTTCCCCACGCTTTTGGGTCATGCCTTGATTTCTTACTTGATGAAGCATTTAGATCCCACCTGGATGGCCTCGGGAAAACTCATAGAACCAATACTTGCGACAGGGGTGGCCACTTTTTTATTCAACGAACAGATATCAGCTCAATCCGTGGGTGCTTTCTTACTCACAGGAGTGGCCTTAATTTTGTTTTTTTCCTCAAGCAAAAAAGCTCGAGCCGCGTCAGGAGAACCTCTAAAGTAAACCTTCGGATTTCGCTTTTCCAAGGACCCCAAATACATGGGATCATAGTAATAAATCAGCAATTTTTTAATCCACTCTCGATTACTTAATAATTCTAATTTGATTTGCTTTTCCTTAGACTCAAGCCAAAGTTTTTCACTTTTTTCCAAGTCTGACATCACCTCTGAAGTGCGTGCTCCACCCAAACGTTTTTGAATGTCCAAAAGAGCTTTTTTATAACTCTGATAGACTTGCAGACCCGCGCTGATATCTTCAGACAAAACGATTTCAGTTTGCTCGATATAATCAGAAAAAATTTGGCTCACGCGATCTTCCAAATCCACATCCAACCACACGATGGAGGACTTTCGCATTTCCGTAAACAACAGATCAGGCAAAGCCATTCGACCAATCAATCGACTTTCATCTTCAAGAGCCAAGGGCAAAGCTGAAGATTCAAAATTTTGAAATTGCTCCAGCCAATTGAGCACAAGAAGATTTTCAAAAGTGGCCTGACTGGGCTGCGCTTCTTTTCTTTTCCCAAAGGCACTGCCTTTGTGTTTGGCCAATTCTTCCAGGTCCACCTGTGGCCAGAATCGATCTAGAGATTTAAGAAAATGAGTTTTTCCACTTCCTGTGGGACCCGAAATTAATATGATTTTTTGCTTTGAAACCAGCTCACTAAGATGAGTGAGTATTTGGCTGCGAGCTTCTTTGTAGCCCCCTTTAAGGCGAATCACATCCAGACCCAGTTCTTTTAACCACCTCTGCACGGTTTGACTTCTTAAACCACCGCGAAAACAGTAAAGTATCATGTGGGGATTTTTTTGAATTAAATTTTGCCATTCTTCCAGTCGTTTTTGTTTGGTCATTCCAGCAACCAATTGATGCCCCAGTTCGATCGCTGCTGTTTGACCTTTTTCTTTATAGCAAGTTCCCACCAAAGCTCTTTCTTCATCATTGAGCAAGGGGACGTTGATGGCTCCGGGCAAATGCCCCTGTGCAAATTCCACAGGGGCTCTGACATCCAGAAATTGAGGATGAGTTAAAGCCCAATTTGAAATTTGGGGGAAAGTTGTTTTTAATTTTTCATCCACTGCAAATTCACTTTTTGAAAAGACTGAACCCGACCCACTTTTTGAGTTTTTGGAAAGCGTGTTCGAATTTTTTCACATAGAATATCTGCCTTATCAGGGCTGACAGCCAGTAGCAGTCCACCGCTGGTTTGAGGGTCAAAAATAATTTTACTTTGCACTTCTGAAATCTGAGACAGCTCAGAAAAATCTTTTGTGTATTCAAAATTAGTTCGATGGGCCTTAGTTAAAAAACCTTTTTCAATAAACTCTTCCAATCTAGGTAAAAGTGGCAGCTGTGAAATATTCAATTCAAATGTGCATTGACTGGCTCGAGACATATTAAGAGCATGACCAGCTATTCCAAAACCTGTGATGTCCGTGGCGGCATGAATGCTATCTCTTAATTCTGGTTCCAAAAATCCAAGATCATTCAATTGAGCCATGCTTTGTAAAGCCACTTCAATCTGAGTTTCAACCACGGCCTGTCTTTTCAAGGCGGCCGTAATGGCTCCTGTGCCTAACGCTTTTGTAAGAATAAGAATGTCTCCAGCTTTTGCTCCTGCATTGGACCAGGCTTTGGAAGTTTCCACAGCCCCAGTGACACTCAAGCCAAATTTTAAAGTGTCATCATCGATGGAATGCCCCCCCACTAAAGGAGTTTGGGCTTCAGCTAATTTATCAGAAGCTCCTTGCAACAACTGCACAGCCACTGAGTTATCCAAAGTGGCCAAAGGAAAAGCTAAAATACCCATGGCCGTCAGCGGGCGCCCTCCCATGGCAAAAACATCACTCAATGCGTTGGCCGTGGCAATTTGGCCAAATAAATAGGGGGTGTCCACAATGGGTGTAAAAAAATCCAAAGTCTGAACTAAACTGAAATTTCCAGATGAAAATTTTTTTATCTCAAAAACGGCAGCATCATCAAAAGTATCGGCACCAATTTTAAGTTCCGGCGGGGAGGGGGGAAATTTAACTTGGGACAAGATGGCTCTAAGTTCAGCGGCTGCCACTTTGGCTGCACAACCACCCTTTTGCACTGTCTGGGTGAGCTTTAGACTCATGTTTGTTTATTTTTGGTGGTTTGACTTTGAGTCTGAGTGTCAGTCTTAGAGTCATGATTAAGCTCAGTGACATCACGCTGTTGGGGTTCATCCTCTTTGCCACTGATCCCCTTTTTGAATCCGCGGATGGCTTCACCCATGGACTTTCCAAGACCTGGAAGTCTTGAGGGACCAAAGAACAACAGAGCCAAGATGATGATGACTGTTATTTCCATCCAACCTAAATTCACAGATGCCTCCCGCGATGCATTTTCAACATCAGTTTATCCTACAATAAACTGACTCTAACACCAAACAAGTCCTTTACCCAAATGCTCTTGTGAAACGGCAAAGAGCTTGTTAGCCTAATTCTATGAACATACTTATCGTCGAAGACCAAGAAAAAATAAAAGAATTTCTCTCTGAGGGACTCACTCAGGCTGGCTATAACGTTCTCAGCACAGACTCCGGTCGAGATGCCGAAGTTATCTGTCAAAAAACCAATCTGGAACTCATTGTTCTCGACATTGGTCTTCCCGATCAGTCAGGTTTTGACACAGCTCGAAATTTACGGGCTAATGGCTATTCAGGATCCATCTCGATACTTTCAGGTTTTACAAGCTTAACAGATAAGGTCCAGGGACTTGACGCCGGAGCCGATGATTACTTGGTCAAACCCTTTGAACTCGATGAGCTCCTCGCCCGTGTTCGCGCTCTTCTTCGACGACCAGTGGTGGGCCAAGGTGCACCCACAACTCTCAAGTTTCAGGACGTGGAAATGGATCTCATCCATCGAAAAGTCACCCGCGCAGGCCAAAACATTGGGCTCACAACCAAAGAATTCAACTTGCTCGAGTATTTTATCCGAAACGCAGAACGCCCTCTCTCTCGCGCTGAAATCACGGAAAAAGTTTGGGAACTTAAATTTGATCCTGAAAGCAACGTGATCGATGTTTACGTCAATTTTTTACGAAAAAAATTGGATGCTGGCTTCAATCGCAAGATGATTCACACGGTGGTGGGCCTTGGTTATGTTCTTAAATCTGCGATGGAAACACCGACTATTTTAGAGCAAAGGACAGTGAGCACTCCACTCACTCAAAAGTCGACAATTATAAACCCAGTGTAAATGAATCACGATTTAAAATGTCCTGATCCACTTGTTTTGCAGAAGAAGAATTTCATTATTCAAATTTTGAAAGTTTAAAAATAACTCTATTGATTGTATTTGAGAATTGGCTTCTTCAACTTCTCGGGTATTCACCATGAAAAGGTCAACAGCCCCTTTTTCATATTTTCTTCTAGCTGCTTCTGATAGGATTTGTGAATTTTTAATTTCTTTTAAACTATTTTGGTAAAGTTGATAGGCCGTTTTATATTCAGAACTCAATACATCGAAACGAATTTTCAACTGATCTCTCAGAAATATCATTTCTTGAGTTTTTGAATTAACTTTGGCTTGGGCTAATGAATACTTACCCTTCGCTTCTAAATTCAATATTGGAAAAGTGAGTGTAAACCCAACAAAGGACTCAGTTGAGCTTTGTCTATTTATTGGCAAATCACCATAGTACTCTGAATTTTCTAATACAAGGTTTAGCTTCGGGAGGCGCTCTTGCTTAAATAATTTGAGCTCGGCTTTCTGAGCCTGAATAAGGAGTTCCATACTTTTTAGTATTGGGAACTCGCTGAAGTTCCAAGAATGGGTGTCAACAACATTGAAGGATTGAGTCTCTTGAAGCAGATTTTTTGCTTGGCTGGCTTGTGGAACTTTAACCTGGCCTTCCGTATCTCGCAAAAAAAGTGAAAGGTCCTGACTGGCTTTAAATTCATTTTGTGAACTTTTTAAAAGATTATTTTCCCTCTCAAAAATAATTCTCTCTATTTCAATTAAATCAATTTTAGGTGAATCTCCTAACTTCACTTTTTTGTTAATAAACTCTCGCCGCTGTAAAGCCAATTGAAGTAAGTCCTCTGAAATTTTTCTTTTTTCAATGCTGGCTAACCAATTGTAATAAGACAAAGCTGCTTTAATATAAATTTGCATTTTTGCAAAACGAAATGACTGTTCTGTTGAATTCAAATTGAGTTTATTAATTTCAAGATTGGTTCTGTTTGGATCAGTTAATAAATTTCGAAGTAATGGAATTTGCAAACTCGCTTTTAAGCGTCCCTCAGATCCGGTCAATTCACTTTGTCTGTAAACAGGGACCGTTCCATCAAACTCATCCCAAGCAAGAGTGGCCAAAATTCCAGTGCCAAAAATTTGTGTCTGTATCTTAGATTCATTTTTTCTATTCTCTGGATATCCATTCTTTTGTTCGCCTGAACTCAATTGCCAATTGAGATCAAATGAACTTTTGGCAATTTCAACCTGAGCCCGAGATAGATTAATTTTTTCAATTTCTGATTTAATCAAAGGCGAGTGTCTATCGATTGAATCTAAAACTTGTTCTAGACTTATCCTAGAATTTATTTCCGAAAAAACCTTTGGAGAGATTAAAATAATTATGGAGATTAGGACTAATTTCATTTTTGAAACTCACTGCTCTTTTTTATAAACCATATAGGAATCTGTCGGAATATTTTGAGGAGGTAAGGATAAAAGTCTTCTCCAGATTTCAAACCAAAGTGGAACTCTTTTCATTTGAATCCATCCATGTGCTCTTATTCCTTGCCTTAAAAACTCAGGTTTTGGCCAAGGAGCTGATTTATAGGGCTCCACCACCACTCTGAATTGACCATTGCCATCGTCAGCCGAGTCAATCAATTTTAAATTTCCTTGGAAGGTTCCCATTGAAAGCTCGGGCAGACCTGATAACTGTAAAATGGGCCATCCTTCAAATTGGAGTAAAACTTTCTGACCCACTTGGAGAAAGGGCAAATCCTGAGCCTCTACATTTAATTCCACATAGCGTTCACTTGTATCAGGCACGATTGAAGCAATAGGCTGACCAGGCTTAATTAATTCAAAACCCTCTCCGACAAGAATCGTATTAATAGTTCCAGAAGATGGAGCTAAGACGGTTTGCTTGCTTTGACGAGATTCCTTAATTTCAACTCGAGCTAACTCAGCCTGCAATGAAGCCAGATCATTTTTCTGTTTGGCCAAATTTATCTTGGCAACTTCCACAGATCTTTCTGATGAAATTCCTTCTTTAAAAAGTTGCAATTGCCTTTCAACATCATTTTGAGCGGAATCCAATGCCATTTGAATGGATTTCTTTTTTCTTTCTAGAGCTGCTTTTTCTTGCTGAATACGGATTAAAATATCAGGGTCAACATCCTCCATCTCCGCAATCAATTCACCAGCCCTCACGTTTTGACCCTCCCTAACATTCCACTTTCGAACACGACCTTCAAGGGGTGAAGTTAAGACTTGCACTCTTTGTCCAGGCGAAAAAGCTAGGATTTTCCCATGACCTTCAGCTGTTTGTTGCCAAGGCAAAAAAAGCAGAAGAGCACAAAATAGAATAAAAATAAGAGACAAAATTTTTGAAAACTTATAAATCAGTCGGTCTTTCTGAGCGAATTCAAAAGACTTCGACCTTCGAATTATTTTTTCTAATCTTGGATCCATTGAACCTCCTGGGTCCACAACTTGGACTTTGAGGATGAATTGGAGTTAATAATTAATAACTTTTGCGGGAAATGATTTCTAAAAAAATTTAAAAATTCTTCTTGTTGCTTTTGGGAAAGCTCATCAAATAAATAATCTATCAATATAATACGACTTTCAGTCATGACGGATCTAAACAATGAAACGTAAAGCCGAGTACGAGGGTCATCAGCCCAGTTGTAGGCTGAACCAGAAGCGAGATGTTCATAAATTCCCTTAAAAAACTCAGGAAGCTCACTGAAGGCAGCTGATGAGGATGAAAAAATTGCCGACTTTCTTTTTAAAGTTACATTATAGGCCAGATCGATATCGAAGACGGTAGGACGATCAACAAAAAAAATGTCTTCTTTTTTCCATGCAATTGGCAGAAGATTCCAGCCGATATTGGACAATTTAACATGGTATTTATCCGAATCCATTAAACTTGCAAAATGCCAGAGAAAGCTTCTCCTTGAAAAACCGTCTCCTCCTGTCAGTACGACTCGATCACCCAGCAAAAAATTATAATCTTTTTTTAGAAGATTTGATGTTACTTTAATTTCAAAATTTTCTTCTGTGGGAGTTGCGGAAAAGTAGTTATTTTCAGACGACAATTCAAACCCCTTCATGAGAGGTGCCATTTTTTTTGCTGAAACAACAAGCGTATAAAAGCTTTCCAAGGATCGACCAAAGGAGGCTATTCCATACAACACCCCTAAAACAATGAACTCAACAGCGATAAGTTGGCCCAAGTTTATTTTTCCCATAATGACAAACAATCCGCCGGCACCAAGAAATACACCAGCACCAACAGCTTGCAAAAAATAAAGAAATCCTTGCTGCCAAAGGCAAATATTGAAGTGATTTTGCCTTTGGCTAAGGTACTTTTTAGCCTGGTTATCAGTCTGAAAAATTGCGAAATCATGATTTTTGTGACTACGAAATAAATTTCTTGATTCGGCAATAAATGAAATCCAAGAAGCGAGTTTATATTTTTCATCCGATTGTTTGTAGCGGGTTTCTATTCCTGGCTTAAAAAATGAGAAAACAACCGCAGAAAAGGCAATAAAAATGACCAGCACCAAAACGGCTAATAAAGGGTGATAAAAAATAATAAAGAGCAAACCAATGAGGGTGATGACGGCTAAGGCAAGCCCTTCGAGTAAAAGCTTAGTCAGTTGATTTTGATAGTTGAAAACATCAAAGAATCTATGGACAATAAGGGTTCTTGACCAATCCGATTTCTCCAGGCTTGAGTGACTGAGAGAGTCCACAGAGATCAAAGAAAGCCTGACTAGCAATCTCTGCTCAATTTTCTCCACAGCAATTTTTTGGATCAATTGAAGAGCTGAAATAAATAGCAAAATAATGACAGTGGTCGCGCTCAATAAAATGACTGGGTAAGTCTGCCCAGTGAAAGAGATCGAATTAATTAAAAATTGAATCGAAAGTGTGGCTAAAAAACTTAAGACTCCAATGATCGAAGCATACACAATCACATAGAATATTTCTTTAGTTTCAAACTTAATCAGTGAGAGTGCAAAATAGATTTCATCTTTAAGTGTGCTGAGTTGTTTTTCTTTGATCATGACAAATTGTAGGAGAGTCTAATTGCGCAATCAATTTGAATTGGCAAACTCGTCCATTAACAGATTTCATTATTGATAACTTGTTCTGGTACTTTTAACTCAACTGGACCTTAGCCAAGGGGTTACAACTTTTGCATCATTCTGAAACACTTAAGCGAATCTCTATTTTAGCCGACAAATGAACATGGTATGTGGATTGTTAAGTGGAACATCTCTTTGATATTTCTACTTTTTTTATGAGTAGGCTCGCAGCGGGACAAAACTCCAGCGGCATTAATTACCATGGTAAAATTTTACGCTCGGATAATTCTCCGATTAACACTTCCAACACAGTTTTTAAAAATTGAAATCAGGTCGCCTGGCACAGAAAATTATGACAATGCAGGCGGTGTGGCATACAATCTTACACCCCTGCTTGTCAAATTTGTGCAAGAATTGAATGCTCAGTGCAAGATGAGTGAAGATCAACTGTTCAAAATCACATAAAAACAGGATCGAGAAATCGCTTCATTGAAATTTGAAATTGAAAAACTTAATAATGAAAATTTTCATATACAGAAATGTCTGGATAAAATCGAAGCGTTGATTCATTCAAATTAGCCAATTTTGAAAATTCTCAAATTTATTCTCATTATGAAACTTCTCATTTTGATCTATGAACTCAACTAAACTTCAAAAATTCCGATAAGGATTTAGTCATGAATGTACGTTTGTTGCTTTTACCTTTTTCAGTTTTTCTGATTGGTTGTACTGCTGCAGTGCCAAAAGTTAGCTCTTTGGGCGCTAGTTTATTTTTAGCAAGTAAATCCCCCAATCCTTTTGAGCAAGACAACAATAGCGGTGCTATTTTATTTTCAGGCAACTGCACAGCTCTATCAAAGAGCTTTGAATTTCGCCTGGATGGATTAACGACATGGACTCTCATTCCCACTATTGCACCCTCTCCTTCTGTAGGAGAATGGCTACCTGCAGGACTAGGCTATGATGTGAATTGTAGTGATGGCACTTACAACTTTTATATATTTATTTCTCAAATCATTTTAGCTGCAGAAAATCATTACGGTACTCTGCCATCTGAGTACGAACCCACTTTAGTTGAATTACGCACTTTGGATGATGATGGAGTTATTATTCCAGGTACCATTAATTTTGAACGACCCCGTCCTGTGGCTTTTCGAATCAACAATTTCAGCGGACCTGAGTGGTTTCTAGGGATCTTAGAAGTAAATCAGCCCATCAAATTTGAAGTGAGTCTTATTTCTAATTTGGGACAGGAAGTGAAAGCCTATCCAAGCCCAGTTATTTTAGATTTAACTCCTAGTTTGGCCGCTGGAACTTCACCTAATTTAGGTGATTTTTATGGCGACGACTGCAACACCCCTGTCACATTAGACATGAGAACCTTCACCACCGATGATCGTAGGAAAACATTTTGCTATAAACCCAACAGTGTATCTGCAGGGGCTCGAATCCGCCTAACTGTATCAGGTGGTGGCCTGATCGATCAAAGTCATGAATTTAATGTGGTGGCTTTGGATTCCGTGTATTTACAATTAAAATCTTTCAATGACGGTTCCCAAAGAATTCCCAAAACCCTGGTCAAAGGGGCCAATTATCGAATGACTTCCAATTTGACTAACTTTTACAATCCCAGCTTGAATCGAAAGGCCAGTTCCTTTACCGGAAATTTGATTATGACTTCGGGATCCAGCGAAGTGAGCTTTTCGAGTGTGGGTAATTTTACCGGCTGCCCTGGAACAGGCACCAGTGCCTTTTCTTGTGCTTCCAGCTTCAGAACTTCAGTGCCCTTTTCGATTTCAGTTGCTGCTGCTTCGAGCCTCAATGAGTTAAACCTAGATCTTTCGGCAATAGCCACAACTCCCTGTGGAAATTGCTTTATTGAATACACAGGCCCCACATATCAGCCCATTCAAAGTTATCAAGCGCAAAGATCGACTTTTCAATTGGCTCCGAGTTCCTTGAGTTATACTAGACCCGTGGTGGAATTTCCCAACCAATCTCTTAGACACGGTGAATGCCGGGAAATGTGGGTGTCGCTCGGGAACAGCAGCGGACACACTCTACCCGCCCCAGCCTTAGCCCCCACATTAAGACTTGATGGACCTGTTGGATTTAGCTTTTCACGCGATGAAGACAGTTGCGCAACTGGCTTTACAGGTTTCAACGCACCCATTGAAAAAATGGTATTAAGATCTGATGGTAAAATTTTAGTGGCTGGAAATTTCAGCGAATAGAATGGTGAAACCCGTCGTCGCTTTGCAGTGATCAATCCCGATGGAAGAGTGGAACGCTCCTTTGAGGGACCAGAAACAACATTTATTGGAAGTATCAATGCTCTTCTGCCTTTACCCGATGGTCGAACTTTGGTGGGTGGCAGTTCTGCTGACATGGACAACACAGGAAGTGGTCGTGATTACCTAGTTCTTCTGAATCAGTCCGGCCGAGTTGAAAACAGTTTTTTATTCAAAACTAATGGACCAGTTAATGCTCTGGCTTTTGATTCTGTAAATAATCTTATATTTATAGCGGGAGACTTTACCAATATATTCCAGGGTATGAGCGCTAATGCGCGCAATGGTCGCTTGGCAGCCTTGAATTACAATGCAACCACAGGCCTTATCAGCCTTAACGCTTTTGCTTCAAGCCTGTCTTTAAATGCACCCGTGTTTAGTCTTCTAGTTCATGATTCCTGGCTCTACGTGGGTGGTGGATTTACACTTGCAAATGTAACCTCTGTTAATCGCCTGCTTCGCTTCAGAATTGTTTTGGGTGGTAATACACCTGACACTTGGCCAACAAGTTACCAGGGTCCCAACAATGCTGTTATGGCCATGGACCATGACCCCAATCAAAACCGAATCATCTTCGGCGGATATTTTACAAGTGTAGCTGGATCTTCGCGAGACCTTGTAGCTGCCATTAATGTGGCCACTGGCAATCTGGACACTTTTAATCCTAGCCCTAATGGCGACAATGTTCGCTACGTAAAAGTCAGCGGCCCTCGACTTTATCTATCGGGGAATTTCAACACCATTGGTGGCAGTGCTCGCAATGGTTTGGCTCGCTATGATTTAACCACCGACGCCTTAGATACATGGAACCCCGCCGGCAATCACGGACCTGGATCAATCTTACCCATGCTGATTTCCCATGAAGCGGCCTACATTGCCGGTAATTTTACAAATCTCGGTGGGGTTTCAGTTTCTAGATTAGGAAGAGTGGATCTGATTTCGGCGGCTGGCATGGTGGAATTCAGTACAGGTTCGCCTGAAAATAGAGCTGCACTTAGCTTCTCACCCTTTGATTTAATCAAAAGAATTTATGTTAGCGCAGAGTCACCGTTGATAGGACCCGTCACAATCCAAATCACCGACGGAAATCAATCCGTGGGTTTGAGTTTTGATGTACGCAGTAATTAGCCAAAAAATACAGTTGGTATTATTAATTAGACGGCGGTGAATTACTCTGACAAATCACCACATCACGCTCGATCAAATCACGCATTTTTAAAACTTGCATTTTATTGGCCTGAAACATTTGAAGTGGACAATTCAACTGAGTCACAAAGTGCCGAATGGCTTTCACTTCCAGATCAGTCATGTTCAATCGCCAAATAAATTTCACAGCCAACCAGTTTTGTAAGTGCTGACAAGCGTACTGAGTGTTGGGCGGCATCCAGCGTTCAGGTCCCTTGTCAGATTTGACCTGATTTTCACGGGCTGAAACCGCCAAGAGCTGGCTTTTAAGTCCTGTAAAATTGGTGAATAAACAGCGGTAGGGTCTGGACCAATTGTAGGCCCCGCTGTCGTAGGCGTTTTTCAAGGCCACCACGTGATCGATGTCCACATCTTTGGCTTGAGTGAAAGTCTGGCGAGTGTAGGGATCATTCCAAGTGCCTGATTCTACACGGCAGCGGTTGTTTTCGGCAAATTGAACGGGCGTTTCAGAATCTCGACCCAAAACCCTTGCCCGTGTGTTCAAACAACTGCTGGATCTGGGATCTCGAATCCAAGTGCCAAATTGCTCCAATCGATTGTACTTGATGGGCGGCAAAGGCCTGGGATCTGAATTCAATCGCCAGTTCAACAAATTGGCAGTGGCTTGTATCAATTTGTAAGACAAATCCACAGGGCTGTTGAAAGTGGCACGATTGAAGTCTTCTTGAAAAGTGTAGTACTCAGCAAAGGAAAAACCGGGGGTCAGTAATAAGCCGAAAACGATTTTGGCGATTTTTGAAACCACTCATATCCCCCAATGGATCTGATCAAGTTGATTTCAGCCTGGATTCGGGGGGAGTTTCAAGTTAAGAGATGGTTAGTTAAATATGGACCCATCGCACAATGAATTTTACAGCCAACTCACCCACTGGAAGAGCCAGTACACCCATAACTTATGCTCTGCAGCAGAGTGCGTGAGTCAAATTCTGCTGTCTAAAATTGATCAATTTCAAAGCAAAATTCTAATTCCTGAGCTCAAATCGCATTCCTCTGTGATTCATTTTTTAAATTCCTACCATTGGAAGGGTCACACTGATCGAATTCGTCGTGCTTTGATTCACTGGCATTTGGGGCTTTATCCCCTCGTGCTTTATAAAAAAATCCCTAACCCCAAAGAACTTTTAGAACTGCAGGCTCAAGGAAAAAGAGTGGTGACTGTTTTTTTTGAAGCTGAAGATTGGAAAAAAGAGTGGGGTAAATTTTCTGCGTGGGAGTTTACCGTTCATGATCTCATTCATGCCGATCATTTTTTTCAAGACCCCCATCTGCACCAACAACAAACTCGTTTTTATAATTTTATCTTACAAAATTGGCAGCACCCTTTCTTGAGTCCGCTGCATACTCAATCAGGATTTGAGTATTTAATATCGGATATGAACTCCCACCCACAACATCTCTTACAAACTTTATCAGCTCTGGTGATCGAACAGCGAAAGAAAGAACTTAATCTTTCTATTCAGGAGCGACTGCCAACTTCGGAAGAACTGAATTGCCAGAATGAGTTTCGAAAATGGGAAACTGAAATTGGACTTTAATTTCGGCTCTCAATTTTTGTCTAAAAGTGCCAAGGGAATTTTTTAAAATCCTTGGGACGCTTTTCTAAAAAGGAATTGCGCCCTTCAACGGCCTCTTCGGTGCCGTAGGCCAATCGAGTGGCTTCACCCGCAAACAGCTGCTGTCCCACAAGGCCATCATCGATCATATTGAATCCATATTTGAGCATACGCATGGCGGTCGGACTTTTTGAATTCATTTCCTGAGCCCATTCTAAGGCTGTCTTTTCCAGATCTTTGTGCGGGATCACCGCATTGACCATGCCCATCTCAAAAGCCTCCTGGGCAGAGTAATTACGTCCTAAAAAAAAGATTTCGCGAGCCCGCTTTTGACCCACTTGCCGAGCTAAGTAGGCCGATCCATAGCCAGAATCAAAACTGGCCACATCGGGATCTGTTTGCTTAAAAATGGCGTGCTCCTGTGACGCCAAAGTGAGATCACACACCACATGCAAAGAATGTCCACCACCCACAGCCCAGCCGTTAACAACAGCCACCACAATTTTGGGCATAAAACGAATCAATCGTTGAACTTCCAGAATGTGCAATCGCCCTAGTTTTGCCCGAGTGATGGGATCATGGGCTTCGCCGTACTGATAGCCGTCTTTGCCACGAATGCGCTGATCTCCTCCGGAACAAAAAGCCCAGCCCCCATCTTTCGGAGAGGGTCCATTCCCCGTCAATAAAACAACTCCCACATCGGGTGAGGTACGAGCGTGCTCCAGGGCTGTGTAAAGTTCATCCACTGTTTGAGGACGAAAAGCATTTCGAACTTCAGGCCGATGAAAAGCCACTCGAACAGTCCCCTGATTTTTAGAGCGGTGATAGGTGATGTCTTGAAAATTAAATCCAGGAATTTCCGTCCACTGACTTGAATCAAAAGTATCTGAAACTTTTTTGGGACTTAATTTTTGTGAACTCATTTTGGAAACTCCCTTGCCAGGACAATTTTTTTTCGATCTTATGTCAGTATGAATGCAAATACTTTAGCTCTTATTCAGAAATACTATCAAGCCTTCAACCAACAAAATATCGAGCTCATGTTGCAGTGCCTACACCCACAAATTGAACATGATATTAACGAAGGCGCCACGGAAACAGGTTTGGATCAATTCCGCCTTTTTCTTTACCGAATGAACACTCACTACCGAGAACATCTCACTGATTTAAAAATCATGGTGGATGAATCTGGAAAATTCGCCAGCGCTCACTTCCTGGTGAATGGCACTTACCTGAGCACCGATGGTGGTCTTCCCCCTGCTCGAGGGCAAAACTATAAAATTCCGGCCTTGGGTTATTTTGAAGTTCTGGATGGAAAAATCAAACGTGTTTCAACTTTTTACAATTTGAAAAAATGGATCGAAGCCGTAAGCTAAAAAATTTAAATTTACAGATCCTATCGGGTCCACAGGCACAAGATCACTTTGACCCCTTGGCAGCACTTCGAATTGAAATCTTTCAAGACTATCCCTATTTGTACCAAGGAAGCCTTGATTACGAAAAAAAATATCTCACTCGCTACTTAAAAGAGCCTCATGCCATTTTTGTTCTTGTGTGGGATCAAAAAAATCTAGTGGGAGCCGCCACTGGAATGCCACTTATTAATGAAGAAGACTTCGTACAAAAGCCTTTTCTGAAGCAAAATTTCAATCTTTCTGAATATTTCTATTTTGGAGAGAGTCTGCTCAAAGCCGCTTACCGAGGGCGAGGGCTGGGACATGTTTTTTTTGATGAAAGAGAAAAGTGGGCTCACAATTTAGGGTACAAAAAAACCTGCTTTTGCGCTGTGCAAAGGCCCAGCGATCATCCCATGCGTCCTAAAAATTATAGACCTCAGGATGAGTTTTGGATCAAGCGAGGATATGCTCCTTCCAAAGGCCTAGTGGGTCAGTTTTCTTGGCAAGACTTAGATCAAAAATTGGAAACTGATAAACCCATGCAGTTTTGGATGAGCAGCCAAGAATCAAAGCAAATCAAATCAGAGGAATAAAATGAAATTTAAAATAGCGACGGCTCAATACCCTCTCCACTTTCACTCGTCCTGGAAGGACTGGGAAGAGTCCACAAAAACTTGGGTGCACCAAGCCCGTGACTGTCAAATTTTGGTTTTTCCTGAATACGGCTCACTGGATTTAACTTCACTGCTGAAGGAAGAGGAAAGAACCCTTGGACGACAGGTCTTCTTTTTACAAAAATTTCTCACGCCTTTTTTAGAAACTTTTGAAAAACTGGCTAAGGAAATGGGTATTTATATTTTAGCTCCCAGTATTCCAGTTTATGAAAAAGACAAACCCGTCAATCGCGCCTTCTTTTTTGGCCCTCAGGGCTCTTTGGGATTTCAAGATAAAATAAAAATGACCCGTTTTGAAAAAGAAGACTGGTTGATTCATTCCAGCCCTCAAGGGCTCACCTGTTTTTCAACTGAAATGGGACCTGTCGGGGTATGCATTTGTTATGATGTGGAGTTCCCACAATTCGCGAAATATTTCTCCCATTCGGGCGCCAAGATTCTTCTAGCTCCCAGCTGCACAGAAACAAAGCATGGTCTCAATCGAGTTCACACAGGAGCTCGCGCAAGAGCTCTAGAAAATCAATTTATTGTGGCCGTGGCTTCCACTGTGGGGGAAGCTCCCTGGTCACCCGCTGTGGATATCAATTCAGGGCAAGCCCTCGTTGCCGGGCCTTCCGATTTGGGATTTCCTGAAGATGGAATTATAACCAAAGGAGAATTTAATAAAATAGGCTGGATCAAAACTGATCTTGACTTGACACTCATCGAAAAGGTTCGTCAAGATGGCTCTGTTTTGAATTACCAAGATTCCTTTTCTGACTTCTAGGAGAATAATCATGAACTTTCTTTTATCTTTTTTATTTGTCTTAATTTCCCACTCGGCACCGGCGGCTCCAAAAGAACTTAAAATTGGTATTTCTCAGGAGTTTGATTCACTCCACCAATCAGTTTCGGGCATGCTAGTGTCTCACTATATCTATTACTCTGTAGGTCGACCTCTAGCTAAATTAGATGCCAAAGGACAATGGCAGCCAAGTCTTGCATTAAAAATCCCCAGTTTAAAAAACAAAGACGCTCGCTATGTGATGACAAGTCGAGGACAACAGGTACAAGCGGACTGGATTATTAATAAAAAGGCCAAGTGGTCCGATGGAACCCCTGTGACCTGTGCTGATTTTCAATTGGCCTTGGATGTGGCCAACACAGATACCGTGAGTATTTCAAATAAAGAAAACTTCACTATAGTGGAAAAAATAGAGTGGTCAGAAAAAACACCACAAAAATGTTTATTCAAATACGCTCCCAATCGATGGGACTATACTCAGATTGGTCGTTTTATTCCTTTGCCTAATCATCTCGAAAGACCCATCTACGAAAAGTACAAAAATCAAAAAGAAGGCTACGAGAAGAATAGTCTTTATCAAACAGCTCCCACCACTCCCGGCCTCTACAATGGCCCTTACCAGGTGGTGGATTACAAACCCGGCAGCCATGTGGTGGTAGCACCCAATCAACACTTTTACGGAAAATCACCTGAATTTGAAAAAATTATTTTTAGAATCATTCCCAACACGGGAACACTAGAAGCGAATTTACAATCGGGTGAAATTGATATCATTACTATGTTTGGATATAGCATTGAACAAGCACTTGACTTTGAAAAACGAAGTCAAAAACAAAAAAATCCACTGAAATTTTATTTCACGAGTTCCATGTCCATTGAACATATTGATCTTGATCTCAACCATCCTGCACTGAAAGATAAAAAGGTCAGACAAGCTTTATTATATGGCATGAATAGAAAAGAATTAGTACAGACACTTTTTGAAGGTAAACAAGACATAGCTGATCAGTTCTTTCACCCAGTTGATCCTTGGTACACTCGAAGTAAAAAAATTCGCCAGTACAATTATGACTATAGCAAAGCTCAGCAGTTGTTAGATCAGGCGGGCTGGAAGCTCAATCCTCAGGACAATCTTCGCTACCGTGATGGACAAAAACTCAGTTTTCGGCTTATGACCACCGCTGGCAATAAATCACGTGAAGTGGTTCAAACCTATATTCAAAATGAATGGAAAAAGTTAGGCATCGAAATTCTAATTAAAAATGAGCCTGCCCGTGTTTTCTTTGGTGAAACATTAAAGAAAAAAACCTACGGAGGAGCTGCCTTATTTGCTTGGTCATTACTTCCTGAAAAATCGCCAAAAGCTTTTTTACATTCCTCTGCTATTCCTACCGAGGCTAACAATTGGTCAGGTCGTAATTCAAATTCCTGGAGTAATAAACGTGCAGATCAATTGCTTGATAAAATGGACTCCAGTTTTGACTCCAAAGAAAGAACACGGGCGGCGCAACAATTTTCTGAACTTTACACGGAAGAACTTCCTGCCCTTCCGTTGTACTACAAAACAGAAATTGTGGTCGCTCCTCAAAAATTAGTAGGACTTGAGCCCACGGGACATTTGTTTATGGAGACTCTTTCCATTGAAAATTGGAAAATGGAGTGAAAAGAGATCTGTCCTTCAAAGATAGATGACAAGGCAACCTTCGTTATTTTTACCATTAGGAAGTTTGTCATAACTCCACTGATAGCCTGCCAATTTCAAATACTTGATGGTGACAGCTTGAACCTTACCAGTTCCCTTGCCCGTCATTATCTTGGCTTTTTTTAAACTTGATTTTGAAAGCTGCATTAAAAAGCGATCAATGGCTTCCTCCACATCTTCTGTTTTAAAGCCATGTAAATCGAGAAGGTCTTTTGCCATTAAAGTTCCGCTTCTAATTAAATTTAAGCTGCGCCAGCTTGTTTCTTTCTAAAACGGCTGAGAACATGCGCACTGATCTCTTGCAGATCGAGCACCTTATCCACAGCTCCTAACGCCACAGCCGCTGCAGGCATTCCGTAGACCACACAGGTGGCTTCACTTTGAGCAATGGTGTAAGCCCCTGCATTTTTCATCTCGAGAAGTCCTTGAGCCCCGTCTTTACCCATGCCCGTGAGAACCACACCCACAGCACGAGAATTCATGTGCTGAGCCACGCTCTTGAGCAAAAAATCGGCAGCCGGTCGAACTCCATGCATGGGTGGTTGTTGATGCATCTGAACCACAAAATTTAAACCTAATTTGCCCATGAACATATGATAGTCGCCTGGAGCAATCAGAACACGGTTGGGTTGAATCTTATCCCCTTGCTCCGCTTCTTTGACTTCAAAGGGGAACATACGACTCAAATGTTCGGCAAAGGTTTTTGTGAATCCTTTGGGCATGTGTTGAACAATCACTGTTGGTGGTAGCCAACCATTAAAACCAGAGAGAAATACTTTCAAGGCCTCAGTGCCACCAGTTGAAGAGGCCACAGCTAAAATTTTACTGGAATCAAAGTCATGGGCCGAAAGAGCGGCTCCGCTGGAAGCCTGAGCTATCAAAGACTTTGTGCGAACTCTCGATCGAGCTGCCATTTTAATTTTACTGACAATCAATTCTCTAAACTCATCAAAATTTTTTGTGAGATCCATGGGCTTTTCAAGAATATCCACAGCCCCCAATTCGAGGGCCTGAAGAGCCACTTGGGATCCCGATTTGGCATGACCACTAAAAATAAGGACAGGAATGGGTTTATGACCCATAATTTTTTCTAAGAAAGTGAGCCCATTCATTTTAGGCATTTCCACATCGAGAATCATAACATCTGGCATTTCTTTTAACATCTGATCACGGGCCTCAAAAGGATCCGCCGCCTGAGACAATAATTCCAAATCAGGACTGGATTGAATCATTTTTGCTAAAAGTTTACGCATCATGATTGAATCATCAACCACTTGAACTTTAATCTTACTCATTAGGGCTTCACTTTCTGGAAGATTGAATTTCCAAATGGAACAATTGAAGGATGACGAATCACTCCCGATTCAGAATGGCCAATGATTAAATGGCCTTTTAATTCTAAATTACTCACGAGAAGATCCACCACTCGATCTGTGGTGTTTTGATCAAAATAAATAAGAACATTCCGACAAAAAATCACATCAAACTTTTTTTGAAATCGGTATTGATAATCCATCAGATTAAACTCAGAAAAATGCACACGGCTGGCGGTCTCAGATTTAAGTTTATAATGATGGCCCACTTGTTCAAAATACTTGGTGACATAGTGAGGAGGCAGTCCTTCCAGTTCCATTTTTGAATACTTAGCACTCACCGCCCGAGCCAAAACTTCCAGGTCAATATCGGTGGCTAAAATTTTGAGTCGAATTTTTTCCATGGCTGTCATAATTTCTTCAGCCATGAGAGCCACTGTGTAGGCCTCGGAACCCAAACTGCAAGCGGACGACCATATTCGAAGCTCAGGCTTTGATTTAATCAAAGGAAAAATTTTAGCTTTTAAAAAGTCAAAATGAGCTTCTTCACGAAAAAAATGAGTTTTATTTGTCGTCAGAGAAGAAATAAAAGCATTTTTTAATTTTTCTGAAGGTAAGCGCATGGCTTCATTCAGCTCTTGATAGGTTTTGAGGCCAAAATCCCTCATCAAACTTGAAAGTCGATTATTAAAAAGAGCAATATTTTTTTCATTGTAAGGAAGTACAATACCAGCCTGTTGATAGATTTTTTGAGATAAACTTTCAAAAGTTTTTTGATCGAGAACACCAAGGCTCGCATTGAGACTTGAAATTGTACTGGGAGCCAAAGGACGCTTCAAAGCATGGCTCATGCGACCTCCTGTCGGTTTGTAAGATTGGATTGAATTAAATAATTGGGTTCTAAAATAAGAACAGTGCGACCATCACCTAAAGTTGCTGCTCCTGAAAATTCAGGAATTTGCTGACCGATGGAAAGGGCTTTGGCCACCACTTGGCTTTGTCCCAGAACTTCATCCACAGGTAGAGCTGAAATACCATTCTGACCCTCGAGCACAATAAATGTTTTTTTTGCAGAGCTGCTGGGAGAGACTGTTTTTTGGAAATCTCCAAAGCGTTTTTTGATATCAATAACAGGTGTGATACGATCACGAATTCGTAACACCTCACCACCATGACCCAAGGAAGTGATTTGTTCATCTTGAAATTGAAAAATTTCTCGAATGGAGTGGATGGGTATCATAAATTTTTGCCCCCAAAGACCCACCACAATACCATCGGTGATAGATGTGGTTAAGGGGATGGAAATCATAAAAGAAGTGCCATGGCCAAAACGACTTTCGATGTGAATTCGCCCTTTTACTTTTTCAATATTACTGCGAACGACATCCAGCCCCACGCCTCGACCCGAAAGATCCGTCACTTTCTCTGCCGTCGAAAATCCAGCAGCAAAGAGAAAACTAAAGACTTCGTTATCAGACAATTTCGAGCCCACTTCTTCGCTGGCGAGAAGCCCTTTTTCAACGGCTTTTCGTATGACTTTATCACGACTGATGCCGCGACCATCTTCTGAAATTTCAATCACAACTGAACCGCCCACTTGTTTAGCGGCAATTGTGACTCGAGCCAAGGGTTTTTACCGGCTTGAGCTCTTTCTTCTTTATTTTCAATACCATGGTCCATGGCATTTCTTGCCATATGCATGAGGGGATCACCGAGAAGTTCAAAAACACTGCGATCCACTTCGGTTTCTTCACCTAGTAATTGAAGATCCACAGGTTTGTCCAACTTCACGGACACATCTCGGACCGTCCGCTGCAACTTCATAAAAAGTGATTTGAGCGGCGTCATGCGAATGCCAAGAGTTTTTTCATACAGGTCTCGAATGGATTTATCCAATTGATCCACAATAAAATTAAGACGACTGTCCACACCTTTAGAAACAGCTTCGGAATGAATCAATTGATTTTTTAAAACGACAATTTCACCCACTACATCCAGAACAGAATCCACCCTTTGGCTGTCCACTTTTAATATGCTATTTTCTTGAGCTGGTTTTTTTGTCGCGGCCACTTCTTTGGAAGAAACAGGGGCTGGTTCAGCGGATGATTGCACAACAGCTGCAGGTGCAACTACCACTTCCTGGACAGGCTCTTCCTTTGAAATTCCCATCTGAGCTTCGAGCTCAGCTAAAAGTTCATAATTGGTATGGTCTTCGACAGCTTCTGAAGGGGCTGGAGCCTCAGCACTGACAGTCGCGGCAGGGCCTGGAGCTGAATTTCCCTGAAGTCGGTTGAGCCACTGAATAATATTTTCAGCCAGAGCTGACACATCCCAACCTGAGGTTTCCTGATTTTTGAGCTGGTTAAGGCGAATATTAAACTGATCACCCACCTCTAAAAAAAGCGAGATGATTTCTGTGTTCACAAATTCAGGCTTGACCCTGAGAACGCTCAAAAGATCTTCGGCTTTGTGAGCAAATCGAGAAAGATCTTCAAAGCCCACTGCAGCAGCTCCTCCCTTGATGGAGTGAGCCACTCGAAAAATACTTGAAATGTGATCCTGAGGCTGATCCGTGCTCTCCAAAGCTAACATCGACTCTTCGTACTGCTCCATCATAAACAGAGCTTCATTCAAAAAGTCTCGTTTTAACTCTTCGAGAAAATCATCGCCACTCACGGTCTCTTCCTCTTCTCAACTGTAATTAAGCTGCTTTTGCGTGTTGTAGAGTTTCTCCAAATTCAGCCTCAGAAAAGGCCAAGTCCACATTCAGAAGAATGATCACTTTGTCATCTAATTTTCCAATGGCCGAAAGAAATCGAAGTTCAGCTTGGTTACCCATGTGGGGAGCCACTTCAATTTGTTCATTTTTAAGATCCACAACTTCGCGAACGGCGTCCACAACAATGCCCACGTGACCAATCAAGGCCTCGAGAACTACAATGCAGGTTTCGCGATCATGGGATTTTTTTTCAAAACCTAATTTTTGGCGAAGGTTAACAACGGGTAAAATTTTACCGCGCAAGTTCACAACTCCTTCAACGAACTCAGGAGTTTTAGGAACAGGTGTGATTTCCATCATCTGATTGATTTCTCTCACTTGGCTTATGGGAACTGCGTAATGCTCCTCTCGAATCATAAATGTTAAAAATCGTCCGCCTAAATTTGTTAACATAATTCACCTCTCAGAGACTCATTCGGACAAATTTTCATTAAGGTTGAATCAAGAATTTTTAATGCCAAATGTCAGTTTGAGAATTTCAATGATAGTTTAATTCTCTTTGAACAAACGCGCATTGACGATTGCAAAGAGTTTTGTGAATCTCGTGACTTAGGAGATTTTACAGTGCTCACACGTAACCCTAATCTATCACCCTCTCCAGATCCTCGACCCATCGAAAAAACAGTTCAGACTCGTTTTGGGTCAAAGTGGTGGACGGGTCTTGCCCCCGATCAATGTCCAGGTTTTGATAAAAAAAATCAGACACTGACCTGTTTACCACTTTTGAATCTTCAAACCTGCACACGCCAACAGGTTCTTGATTATTTTGATAATTCTTGGACATTGACTGAGCTTTTGTTTCAAAGCCTTAGAGCCGATTTTGTTTATACCACTCCCCCCTACCACGGCTTACGACACCCTTTGATTTTTTACTACGGCCACCCCGCCGTTCTGTACCTCAATAAACTCAGAGTGGCAGGACTTATCACTGAATCCCTAGATCCCTACTTAGAAAAAGTTTTAGAAACCGGTGTAGATGAAATGAGCTGGGACGACATGTCCAAAAATGAAATGACATGGCCCAGTGTCGAGAGCGTTCATGATTTTAGAAAAAAATCCTACCAAGTCATTCGAAAATTGATTCTTGAACATCCCGATTTAGGCCGTCCCTCGGGAATGGACTCAGCCCTCTGGTCACTTTTCATGGGCTTTGAACATGAAAAGATTCATTTTGAAACCAGCAGCGTTCTGATGCGTGAATTGCCTTTGGAGTGGCTTGAAAAACCACTTCACTGGCCAGAAATCAATCCGACTCGAAAATCCCGTGAACAAACTTTGGCATTATCTGAAAAAACTCCCTGGTTGAAAATTTCTCCACAAATTGTTCAATGGGGAAAATCAAAAAGCACTCCCAGTTACGGTTGGGACAATGAATACGGCACACGAAAAATAGATTTAAAGGCCAGTGAAGTATCACCTTTTTTAATCACCAATGCCGAGTACTATGAGTTCGTAAAATCCGGCAGCTACATCAAAGATGAGTTCTGGTCAGCCGAGGGACTCAGTTGGCGAAAATTTCGTAATTCGAAAAGGCCTACTTTTTGGACGGCTGTTGGCCCTGAGGGTTTGCATGATTATAAATTGAGAACCCTTTTTGATCTAATTCCTATGCCGTGGGACTGGCCCGCGGAAGTTAATTTTCACGAAGCGCAAGCCTATTGCAAATGGAAGCAAAAAATTGATAAATCTAATTTAGTTTATAGACTTCTTACTGAACCCGAGCATGTGGCCCTCAGAGACAAAAGCGAAGACCCCATTCTCCAATCTGGCTATCAAGAAAGATTTAATTTTAATTTCTCTTCCGGATCTCCTCAGCCCGTGGATTTAAAAGTTCCCACTTCCAGTGGAGCCTATGATCTATTTGGAAATGTTTGGCAATGGGTCCTAGATCAGTTCAATCCCCTCGAGGGCTTTGAAGTTCATCCCTATTATGATGATTTTTCAACTCCCTGCTTTGACGGCAAACACCAAATGATTCTTGGAGGATCCTTTATTTCCTGCGGCCACGAAGCCAGTCAATTTGCCCGGTTTCACTTTCGTCCTCATTTTTTTCAACACGCAGGATTTCGTGTAGCTAGAACTCTCGATGGTTCTGATGACAATGGCTCCACTCGATTATTAAAAACTCAAGACTATATTCATCCCGTTCGTCCCAGTGCTTTGAGACAAATGCAACAACTGGACTGGTGGAAAAAAGTGGATCAACCTCTCGAGTTCACATCTCAAGAGTTGGATCAAATGTGGGCCGTGAGTGTAAAAAAAATGCAGGAGTGGAACTCCCAATTGTCGCAGCGATCACCCATGGGATCTACTTTGGATGGAGAAACCCATCACCTCAAAGCCAGCACTAAAATTCCCTACCAAACGACCAAACAATTTCCCACACGGTCTGAAAGCTTTGAAAAAAATTTGGATCTTGTCATCAACGAATTAGCTCCCATGGGACAACTGCCAGGGCATCCTGGCTACATGGGATATGTGGCTGGCAGCCCCAATTCACTTTCGGTTATGGCTCAAGCTTTGAGCATGACTTTAAATCCCTACTCCTCCCATTTTAATATGTCTCCTGGTCTGGTGGCCTTGGAAGC
The DNA here is from genome assembly GCA_046336825.1 of Bdellovibrionales bacterium. GTDB lineage: Bacteria > Bdellovibrionota > Bdellovibrionia > Bdellovibrionales > Bdellovibrionaceae. The sequence goes on from JBKDFX010000087.1 coordinate 27,854, forward strand.
TGAAGTTTTAAAGTGGTTTATTCAAATGACAGGACTACCTGAAAACTCAGCCGGTGGACTGCTCACAACGGGTGGAAGTTTGGCCAACTTGCAAGCTCTGGCCATGGCTCGACAGCAAAAACTCAAAACTTCAAATTTAGCCCCAGCGCGATTTTACGCTTCAGAACAAGTGAATCAATGCATTGGAAAAGCGCTGGCTTTTCTTGGATTTCCTAAAGAGTGTTTACAGTTAATTCCCGTGGATTCGCAGTTTTGTAT
>JBKDFX010000088.1:0-6103 GCA_046336825.1 Bdellovibrionales bacterium
CGGGGTCGTTGAACTAACGAATTAAATACTTATCAGACCTGCCAGGATGGCAGGTCTGAATCCCGAGGTTTGGAGGCGGAAGGCCTCCATCAGCCACGATGGCTTTTCCACACAAAACCCATGGATTAGAGAATGATCCCACTTGATTTATAAAGTTAAAAGAAACTGAATTAAATCCAGCCGGTCCTGACGAGTTAAAATATTCTGGCCGTTTTTAATAAAGATTTTATTGTCATGCCCTTGATTGCTCAGCCCAGGACGACGGGTATCAAATAAATGTTCCCTTTTTCTAGTCCATAGAGCTGGGGTTTTATCCCCCACAGGGTAGCCGCCACATTCAAAATCATAATCTGTTTTTGTATTTTCAGCGGGACCAGAAAAGTAGATTTTTGGTCTTTCTTCTGAGGGAGTTAAAACAGCACAGAGATTTGGCATTGAATTGTTGTGCATGTAGGGATATCGGGCCCAAATTCCAACTAAAGGTGGGGGGACATAACCAACTTGAGCTTCAATTTTAATTCCATAATTTTTTGAAATTTCCAATCGATTGAGCTGCTCCAAACTTTTCATTCCCAAATATCGAAGGGGATCCGTTCCCACGTTTTTGATGGGAGTGGTGTCATGATAAATCACTTGATGGGTTTTGATTTGTTCACGCCAAGGTTTATTAACATATTCGGGTAGGGACCAATTTTTGATATACTCCCCATGGCACTTAGCACAGGTTTGATTGAATATTTTCTCGCCGTTTTTTGCTTGAGATGGAATAATTTGATTCTCTGAAAAAAAATCCTCGATGCGAGGAGCTTCCGTGCTGAAAACGGCTGTTGTTAGTTCTTCAATTATTTTTGGATTTTCATTTAACCACAGATCCAATTTTTTGAGATCAACGCCTCGTCCGATTTCATTCCAAAGAATGTTAGTGAGAATAGGATTGCCCGAAACCACACTTCCATCGGATAACCAGCGATTTTTATATTTGAGATTCCACCACACAGCAGGTTTACTGTCGGCAGGTGTTTTTTCAAGATGATCGGGTCGTGGGTTTTTTTGATAGTAAGTGCTTTGTTCTGCCCAAGGAGAGGGCTCCCGTTTATTTAAGCTTAAAGCCACTTGGGCCAGTGAAGTGTCCAGTCCAAGTTGAATCGGCATTTTCAGTCCCACGGACTGTAAGTTGCGAATTGAGGCTGATAACATTTTGGCTTCTGCAGGCGAACTTTTTGAGATCAGGGCTCCCAATTCTTGATTGTAAAATTTGACAGCCGTTTGTCCCCGAATAAAAAAATGATTGGCCCGTGGAAATCGATTGGTCAGTCCGATAACGACTTTTCCAAAAAGGGGACTTGAATGACAACCAGCGCAACTGACAGTGAAGCCAGTGGCTCCATCTCTTTCAATGCGGCTGTATCCCATGGGATGAAGGTTAGGATCAATATTGACAGGTGTTGAGATTTTAATTGGACTCCAAAGATTTTCGTAACTGTGAAGGCCCAGCCAATCAAAGAGATTATTGAATAATCGATTCCCCATCATGCGTTTAACAGGTCTTTCGGGAATTAATATACCTGTGATTGAGATGGGATACTGCAGAGCATGCTGGTATCCCCGATTTTGAGTGGATTCCAATTGATCGATTGAGACTTGGTAGGGATTGGGTCGGCCCTCGGGAGTTATCAAAGCCCCTTCAGTCCAATCTGGCGAAGAGTGACATAGGCTTGAAACTATTAATAAAAAAAAGAAAAGCTGTGCAGCTCTCATTTAACCCCTTAATAGGCTTTCAGATCAGAAAGCCTGAATCAAGGTTAAACCCACTGCTTTTGTGCTCTACATTATCGAAAGAGGGTTAGCGACGGATGCTCTTGGGGTCAACCGCACTTTGCAAGCCATCGCCCATAAAGTTAAAGCTGACCACAGTTAAAAAAATCATCAGCCCTGGTAAAATGGTGAGCCAAACATTTTTATAAATAACTTCTTGGGCATTGGTGAGCATATTTCCCCAGCTGGCCATGGGAGGCATGATACCCAGTCCCAAGAATGACAGAGCCGCTTCGAAAATTATGCTGCTTCCCACTCCTAAGGTGAGGGATACCAGCATGGGACCAATTACGTTGGGAAATAGATGGCGAACAATAATTGTTAAATCCGTACAACCCACTGTGCGAGCTGCCAAAATAAATTCTCGCTCTTTTAATGACAAAATGCTTCCTCGTACCAATCGGGCCACTGTCATCCATGAAAATATACACAGGATAACAACCATTTTAAGAATGCTTTCGTAGCCTGAGCCTATAAATTCAGAAAGAATGGGGACTTTTTGCAGATCCACCGCTGCAATGACGATCATGACAGGAATGATGGGTAGAGAAAGTAATGAATCTGTAATCCTCATAAGAACAGCGTCGATCCAACCACCATAAAATCCTGCAAGACTTCCGATCAAAAGTCCAATCAGAGCCGCCACAAGGGTCGATAATATCCCTACACCAATGGAGACTCGCGCGCCGTAAATGAGACGAATGAAAACATCACGACCCACCTCATCTGTTCCAAAAATGTGATATTTTTTGAAATCATTGAGCATGGTTTTATAACTGCTAGGAAAGTTTTCGATCTGGCCAATGATCACTTTGGACTCTTCTTGGGGCAGCATTCCCAATTCATACAAAGCGTCTTCTTCGGCGACACTTAAAAGTCCTTTGGACACAATTTCACTTTGCAAACGAGTGGCTTCTGCGGAATTCGAAGTGATCCATTGTTCAATGGCTGTTTCTTTTTCAGAAGAGCCCACTTCGGAGTGAGAAAAAGGAAGAAGATAGCGACCACTTACATTTTGTCGGTGGGGGTGAAGTCCCGTCACATGGGAAATCAGATCAGCTCCTAAAGCGATCAGAATAAAAAAACTAATGATTCCAACGCTGATAACAGCCATTTTGTGTTCAGCAAACTGACTTAATATCATTTTCCAGAGAGGTTGTGCTTGTTCCATATTTTTAACCCCTATTGATAAGTGATTCGTGGATCCACGAATCCGTAAAGGATGTCTGCAATTAAATTCATAACGAGAACCATACTGACAGAAATGATGAAGGAAACCATGGCCACATTGAAGTCGTTACCCATGATAGAATCATAAACAAGTTTTCCAACACCTTGATAGGCAAAGACTGTTTCAGTCAAAAGTGCACCCGAGAAAACACCAGACAAGCTCAAGGCCACGACCGTGATAATGGGAATAAGAGCATTTCGGAAGGCATGTTTCCAAATCACGATATGCCGGCTCAATCCCTTGGCTTTGGCCGTTCTGACATAGTCCTGTCGCATAACATCCAGCATGGAGCCTCGAGCGTAACGTACAAAGCTTCCAATCTGCTGAAGGCTCAAGGATAGCACAGGTAGCAGCAAATATTTCATGCGATCTAAAACTCCACTGAAACCTTCATTGCTAGCACCAATAGTTTCTGTTCCACCTGCAGGCAACCATCCCAACTGCACGGCAAAAATAATGATCAGAAGTAGAGCGAGCAAGAAAGAGGGCATGGAAATTCCAAAAAACGAGGCCATGTTGATGGTGGAGTCCAGCCGACCTCCTGGGTTGAGTGCAGTGTAAACTCCGATGGGTAAGGCAATTAAAAGCGACAAACCAAGGGCTAACATAGACAAATAAAAAGTGTTCCACAATCGAGGACCCAGTAGTTCTGAAACAGGCACACGGTAAGTGCGGCTGTGTCCAAGATCGCCTTGAGCAATTTGAGACACCCAATTGTAGTAGCGTTTGTAAGCAGGTTGATCCAAACCGTAGAGGGTGCGTAGACGAGCCACATCTTCAGATGTGATTTTAGGATTACTAGAAATCATGAGCTCAACGGGATCGCCCGGCATTAATGTCATGATATAAAAGCAGACGTAAGAGAGGAGTATCACCACCACTACTGTCTGAATAAGTCGACGAAGAATATATGTCGCCATGGTCTTAAGTTCTCCTAGAATGTCCAGTGTTCAATTTCGTTGGTTTCTGAGTACTGATGTCCTGTGGGACGATAGTTTTTAAGTCCTGGGGGCACCACAGATGTGTCGGATCTATAAAACAAAGGGATAACAGGAACTTCTTCAGTGTAGTTTCTCAAAATCTTCTCAGCTAATAATTTTCTCTGATTGGCATTAAATTCAATGTCCAAAGCTTCGCAGGTTTGATCCACTTCTTTGTTCGACCAACCTGGATAATTTTGACCACTCCAACCATTTTTTTCCGTGGGAATATTTTTCGAAGCGAGCAGTGATTTGGGATTGTTTTCAGGAGTGCTGACCCAAGCGTACATGGCCAAGGCTGGAAATTTTCTTTTTTTCGTTGTTTCAGAAAAGTAAACACGTGCGGGTTCATTTTTAATGGTCACGTCAATTCCGGCTTGCTTCCATTGCTCTTGCAAATAGACCTGCACCAATTCTCGAGATTTATTACCGGCAGTTGTCATAAAGGTTAATGACAGTCGCTTGCCATTTTTAACTCGGATCCCATCAGCACCAGGCACCCAACCAGCCGCGTCCAGAAGTTTTTGAGCCTCACGACGGGAATAGCGATAGAGCTTTATTTTTTTAGGGTCACTGCTGTACCAAGGATCTTTTGGGGAGATCAAGTGTTCAGCCACTTGCTGTTTACCTTCGAAAAGAGCTTGCACCATTTCTTCTCGGTTGATGGCAAACAAGAGAGCCTGACGAACTCGAACATCAGATAAAATAGGATTGTCTAAATTAAGGTCAATATGTTCGTAAGTGATACTGGGAGTGAAGTGAACGATGTAATCAAGACCGTCTGACTTTACTTTTTTTTCTAGATTGAGAGCTTGATCCATGGCCAGTAATCCCAGCGTGCCGATCATATCGATTTGGCCCGATCTGAGATTGGCTTCCAAAGTTCCAGTGTTGGGTATGAGCTTAACAATGATTTTTTGAATTTTGGGCTTAACACCTTTCCACTGAGGGTTGGGTTCCAAAGTGACATGATCACCTAGTTTAACTTCAGTGATTTTATAGGGACCATTGTAAAGTCCCGGGTTTGTGGGATTTTTCACGTAGAGTGAGTTTTTTTCGTAGCCCTCTTTTTTGCCGGAATATTTTAGAAACAAAGGTTCTTCAATGTGCTTAGGAAGAGGAAAGAATCGGGCCATATCAACAAAGTCCCAACGTGCTTTGTCATAGGTGAAGGTGCATTTTTTAGGACTTTTAGGATCCCACTCAATTTTTTCCACTTTTGTATAGAGTTCCTTTTCACCAATGGAAACATTGGGTGAAAGGGCCACTGTTCGAGAAAAAGCAAAGTCTTGGCAGGTCACAGGAACACCGTCTCCCCAGGTCGCAGTGCTGAGGATTTCCCACTGAACTACTACTTTTTTCTTACCATTTTGCTCAACGATTTTGGCGGTGCCCTTTTCAAGGGAGGGGATTTCCTTTGCCAATTGGGGCACCCACTTCAGGTTGGAGTCCAAAGTTGTGAGAGTGCGCCCCACCATGGAAAAAATGTAAGCCGTGGCTGACATGGTCATGATCATCGGATTTAAATTTTCAAATTCTTGGCTGATACCAATTTTGAGTTCTTTATTGTTGGGGGCAGATTTAGCCAAAGGAGAAATGATTAAAAACAGAGTTGTGCCTAAAGTAAGAGCCGACTTTTTGATCATACGGATTTCTCCTGGGTGCTAAGGTAGCAGGCCATCTGATGGGTGGATTTATTGAGATTTTGAAGCTGAGGGACTTCTGTTTTGCAAACAGGCATTGCATGGGGACAACGGGGATGGAAAGCACATCCGCTGGGGGGATTGATGGGGCTAGGGACTTCACCTGAGAGCGATTTTTTCATTGTTTTTTTGCCTTCGCCAAAAGTGGGAATGGCTTGCAAGAGAGCTTGAGTGTAAGGGTGCCTTGGATTGTTGAAAACTTCATCGCGGGTTCCAATTTCAACGATTCGACCTAAGTACATCACGGCCACGCGATCGCAAAAGTACTCAATCACTGAAAGATCATGGGAAATAAACAAATAGGTGAGTCCGCGCTGTTCTTGTAGATCCTTAAGAAGGTTTAAAATTTGAGCTTGGATGGACACATCCAGGGC
>JBKDFX010000089.1:0-9040 GCA_046336825.1 Bdellovibrionales bacterium
CAGCTCAAGACGCTATCCTGATGAAATCTGATCTTTTAGATGAGGAAAAAAAACTTAAGTACAAAGTCGGTGATATCATCGACGTGACTGTCTTGAAAATTCGTGAAGGCGAAATTCGAGTGGCGCGCAAGGGTGCAAAAAAGTCCGCAACTGATATCGACAGCTTGCAGGACGCCTTTGATATGGAATTGCCAGTCGAAGGACGAGTTTTAGAATTGGTTAAAGGTGGTTTTCGCGTCGATATTCAGGGGGCTCGAGCCTTTTGTCCTATCAGCCAAATTGATTCTAGCTTCGTTAAAGATGGCCAGGAATTTGTTAATAAAAAATTCGAATTTTTAATCACTCAGCTGGATGAGCAGGGTCGAAATATTGTGGTTTCACGTAAAAAAATCCTCGAACTCCAGCGTGCAGAAAATGAGGGCGATTGGCTTGAAAAAGTTAAAGTGGGCGATGTTCTCAATGGTGAAGTCACTCGTCTTGAAAGCTTTGGCGCCTTTGTTCGCATGGACGGTGGTGTTGAAGGACTGGTGCATGTATCAGAAATCGGATTTATTCGGCTTAAACACGCGTCTGAAGCTTTAAAATTAGGTGAAAAGGTTCAAGTCAAAGTTTTAAAGGCAGAAGATGTGGAGGGGAGGCTTAAAATTTCCCTTTCAATTAAGCAGGCCGGAGGAGTAGGCGATCCCTGGATGCAAGTCCCTGTTTCTTTTCCCGTGGGTACGATTGTGGATGGCACAGTTGAGAAAAAAGAAAATTTTGGATTATTTGTCCAACTAGTTCCTGGTATCACGGGATTACTTCCACGATCTAAATGGAGAGACTCCGCTGAATCAGCTTCCTTCGAGAATAAGAAAAAGGGAGATGTGATTAAAGTTAAAGTGGATCAAATTCTTTTTGAAGAAAGAAAATTAAGCTTAGGTTTACCGACAGAGGGTGAAGATGAATCTTGGCGGCAAGTGCAGCAGACTTCAAACTCCATGGGAGCTCTAGCTGCTGCTTTTCAAAAAGCTAAAAAATAATTAGGCATTCAGGCAAAGCTGCCATTCACGTAGCCCGACTTCAAATTCGAATCGGGCTTTTTCAATTTCGATTTTCAGCTGTTCAATTTGAATCTTTGATTTGTCTGAAAACTGTTTTTTCTTTGAATGATAATCCAATTTTAGTTGGCGGTAGCGAACCTGTGCGGCTAGAATATTTTCCCTTAATCTTTCCACTTGATCATCGGAAAAGCCTTTAGCCTTAATTCTGGCTGCATCCATTTGTAGTCGTGCTTTAAGAATTTCAGTTTCAGGGATTTTGCGTAGTTTTTTTGCCATTCCCGTTAGCCAAAGCAAACGAATGGTCCATTTAGTGGGATCCCACTGGTACCAACGTATTCCATTTCGGTAATCAATTTGAAAAGTATGGTGAAAATTGTGGTACCCTTCTCCGTGGGTCAAAAAGGCAACTAGTAAACTGTCTCGAGCACTGACTTTATCAGAATATGTTTGTTTACCAAATGTATGAGTAAGAGAATTAACTAAAAAAGTGCTTTGTTGAGTAAGAACGACTCGCAAAACTCCTGCAAATACGAATCCTCCCCAAGCCGAACCAAGAAAATAACCTACAATTGCAGGGAAACCAAAGCTCATAAAAATAGCCAGTGGGTAGTAATAATTATCTTGGAATCGAACGAGCGGATTTTTTTCCAAATCTGGAGCTGATATCGGCATATCAATGGAATCCTTCAGAAACAACCAACCCATGTGAGCGTACCAGAAGCCCTTAGTTATTGAATAGGGATCTTCGTCGCTATCAACTTTAGAGTGATGTTTGCGGTGATCAGATGACCATTTGAGGGCTGAACCCTGCCATGCGGAGGCCCCAACTAAAAGAAAGAAAAGCTGAGGTAACCAGTGAGCTTCATAGCTTCGGTGAGAAAATAATCGATGATATCCGGCTGTAATGCTCAGATTAGTTAGAAGCGCATAGATGACAGTGAAGATAACAATACCAAGGGGAAGTGAATGATTCGCTAGGTAATGTGGCACAGTCAAAAGTGCTACGATGGGAGTGATAATTAAAAATAATGTAGTGGGCCAGTAAATTCGATTCATCATGAATTTATAGTACGAGAATTTTTGTCCCAAGGGAATCTCTTTCATTATTAAATTTTAGTCAAAACTGTTCATTAGCAGATTTTTGAGGCAATTTTTTAGGATCATTTCTAAGTAAGGAGAAAGACTCAATGGTTGCGAAACTGACCTCGCTCAAAATGCTAATTGTTGATGATGAGTTAGGCATCAGCGAAAGTTTAAAAGATTATTTTGAACTTGAAAATTTTGAAGTTCAAACGGCCAGCAGTGGAAATAAAGCTTTAGAAATAATGAATAAGCAAAGTTTTGATATTGTGATTTCAGATGTACGAATGCCCGATGGTGATGGTCGTTTTCTTCTTAAAGCCATTCGAAAAATTCACCCCACAAAACCTATCGTGATTATGATGAGTGGATTCTCCGATTTATCGATTGATGAAGTTTTGAAAGAAGGTGGGACTGCACTGCTATCAAAGCCTTTTCAACCGCATGAGCTTTTAAAAATTGTAAAACAGGTTATCAACAAATAAATCTAGTTCTATTGACTTAACTTCTGAGTCTTTCAATGATCATCAGATGGATGCTCATGGCTTTTTAATTTATGCGATTATTTTTCTTACAGCGAGTGTTATTGCAGTACCCGTATCAAAGAAATTAGGATTGGGATCTGTCCTTGGTTATTTGTTGGCGGGAATCATCGTGGGTCCCTCAGTTATGTCACTTGTACATGGCAGTGAGGATATGGCCCATTATGCAGAATTAGGTGTTGTCTTTTTGCTCTTTATTATCGGACTTGAGCTTCAACCTAAAAAGCTTTGGAACTTGCGACACCAACTTTTAGGTTTTGGAGCTGGACAAGTTGTGATTTCCACAGCCGCCTTATTTTTCATCATCTATTTTTTAGCCGAAATGAATTGGCAAGCAGCTCTTGTGGGTGGCTTTGCTTTGGCTCTTTATTCAACATCTTTTGTTCTTCAATCCATGATTGAAAAGGGTGAATTGAAAACCCAGTACGGACAGGCCACATTTTCTGTTTTACTGGCGCAAGATTTACTGGCAATTCCTGCTCTGGCCATGATTCCACTGTTGGCTGTTCAGAGCGATTCAGACCAATCCTGGAATTTTACTCAAGGCCTCTTGATTTTAGGATTTATATTTTTTCTTGTGATCTCATCGCGAACTTGGCTTGGGCCTGCTTTTCGATGGATGGCCTCAACAAAAAGTCGAGAAATTTTTACGGCGGCCACACTGCTGTTGGTTTTTGCAGTGTCTTTTATCATGCAAAAATTAGGACTTTCTATGGGTCTCGGAGCCTTCATGGCTGGAGTCCTACTTGCCGACTCCGAGTACCGACATGAAATTGAAGTGGATCTGGAGCCTTTCAAAGCTCTTTTGATGGGCTTCTTTTTTATATCTGTCGGTGTGTCGGTCCCGCTTCAGCAATTTTTAGATCACCCCTTGCAGTCACTGCTTTGGGTGGCCATTTTCATGGCAGTTAAATTTGTTATTTTGTTCACAATTGGTAGCTATTTTAAATTAAGTCGCAACAGTGCTAAGCAAATGGCACTCTATCTTGCCCTCGGAGGAGAGTTTGCTTTTGTCATAACACTCATGGCTCAGAAGTTAAAGATTTTTACCGATTTGCAGGCTCAGAGTTTTAATTTGGTGGTGACGCTATCGATGTTACTGACCCCAGTTTTAATATTCGTAGAAAATTGGCTCAGTTTACGAAGACAGAAAATGAGTCAAAAAATCGAATATGATAAAATTGACACACAAGAACCTCAAGTGATCATCGCGGGTCTTGGGCGATTTGGTCAAATCTTTGGGCGAATTTTCAGAGCTCAGGGAATTGTTTTTACGGCCATTGATCATGATCCTGATCAAATCGAATTACTTCGAAAATTTGGCAATAAGGTTTACTACGGAGATTGTTCCCGCGAAGAAATTCTTGAAGCCGCCGGTGCAAAATCAGCAAAATTACTAATACTTGCCGTGGATGATTCACAGGTGTCAGTTAAAACAGCTGAATTAATAAAAGAAAAATTTCCGCAACTCAAAATTTTTGCAAGAGCCAGAAATCGACAGCATGCCTTTGAATTGATGGATCTAGGAATCACAAATATCAAACGAGAAGTTTTTGATTCGAGTCTCAATTTTGCCGGAGTTGCTCTTGTTGAGTTGGGAATGACCAAACAAGAATCCCAAATAATCATTGAAAAATTTAAAGCTCACGATGAATCTTTGATTCAGGAACAGTACAAGCATAAAGACAATGAAAAAAATATGATCAACTTATCTCAGCTGGCCATTCAGCAGCTGGAGCAAGTTTTAAAAAGCGATAGTAAAAAGGAACTTTGAGAGATGGTTAGGATTCATCACTATGATTCTTACAAAGAATTTGTTAATGCTTGGGTAACTCAACAGCCGCAGAGCGGCCATGGTGAATATCGGCGAATGTCAATGGCTCTGAAAGTATCTTCTACAATGGTCTCTCAAATATTTAAGGGCTCAAAAGAGTTAAGCCTAGAGCTAGCTTGTGAGCTGGCGGAGTATTTGTCTCTCAACGAAGATGAAACAGAGTATTTCCTTTTGCTTGTTGAACACAGTCGAGCGGGATCTTTTAAACTCAAAACAAAATTGGCTAAACAGATTAATGATAAAAAAGAAATAGCAAAAAAACTAGAGAATCGATTAAAAAAAGAACATACCTTAGACGATCAAGCTAAGCAGATTTATTATTCAACTTGGATCTATCCAGCCGTTCGCATTCTGACAGATATTCCTATTATTAATACAGCCGAAGAGATCGCGAACAGATTACAGTTGCCAAAGAATCAAATTATTCGAATCCTCAACTTCTTAGTCGAACACAAAATAATTGTTCGCAAGGACGAGGCCTTAAGCATGGGCCCTGCACATATTTATTTACCACCTGCTGATCCGCTAGCTACTCGTAATTTGCAAAACTGGAGGCAATTGGCCTTTCAGAAAATGAACTTTCAAAACGATGAAACTTTTTTTTATTCTGGACAGTATGCACTTTCGCAGCAGGTGGCAGAACAAATCAGAAAGCAGCTTCCTGATATTATAGAAGGTATTCTTAAGATAGTTCGGCCCTCCCCTTCTGAAACAACTCGCTGTCTAAATATTGATTTCTTTGAATTTTAGCTATTCGTATTTTCGGATTCCATGAGATTCAATGATCGACAAAACTTCTTCGACATCGGGTTCTACTTTATCCAGAAGGACAACAATTTTTCTAACTGTATCATAGTCATTTTTGTTTAGGTTGAAACTTTGTTTTTCAAATCCTGGTACCCTTGGAAAAGACCTGCGGCATTTAAATTTCTTTTCTTTATAGTTCTTCATTGTTTCTGGATTGAGTGCATAGATGGACATTCGAGCGATGCATTGGTCCATTTTATCTTGATATTGCATGAGGCGAATTCCCATAATTATTTCGTGTAAAATTAAATTGCCTTGAGCATTCTCTGACATTTCTGAAAATAACTTTCGATCAATCCATACCTTATTAAGATCTTGCAGGGCCAATTGTTCAGATTTTGAATAGGCACCAATTATGCTTTCTGAGATTTTTTTTACCGGACCGGGTACAAAGTACCACTCACGCTGATGGGCTATATGATAAAAATCTGCTGCAAGGTTAGGTGAGCTCAATTTTATTTTTTCAAATATAGGAAAGACAACTTTTTGAAAACTAGGTAGTTTCGTAATATCTCTTTCAATATAATCCTCAAAAGTCTTTCCATCAATTCCGCTGCCTCCCCCGGTATTGTCTGTTCCACCAGGTGTTGGCTGCTGACTAATAGTGTTATTTTGAACAATAGTCCTTTGACCATGACATGATATCAGGAAAAAGCTCAGAATAAAAATGAGGGGACTGAATGTCCTAATTAAACTCTTGCTCACTTAAGTCCTTTAAAGAGAATTCTATTTCGCGTCCTGAATTCTGAGTTACAGTAATTTTATTTAAATCTAAATCCAAATATCCAAAGGCTCCCTCAATTTTCCGATGATTTTTATTTTCTCTTATATCTAATGTAAATTTATTAAATGTCATGAGCTGCGTAAAGCTTCCTGATGTCGCTGTTTCTGTGAATAAAATTAGGCACTTATTTTTTTTGTTGCAGGTTTTTAGTTCAAAGCCTTTGATTTCCGAAACGCTTGCATGGGCTTGAAGTGTCAAACCCATGCTTACAATAAACTTAAAGAGTTGGCAGAGGGACTTCATTATTTTTTTGCCCCACATTTTTTATCCATAAATAAGTGATAATTTTTTTCTACGAATAGTCCGCCTAAGCTGTTGTCAACAAGGCCTATGGCTTCGTCGCACTCATTCCATTGAGTCGGTACAATTGATCTCAGATCTTTAATTGGATTTTTAGACCATACAAAAGGAGAGACCATCGTGGAGACGGTATTGTGATTTACATCTTTCAAGTCCACTCGAATCGCTCCTCTAAGGGCATTATCGAGTACTGAAATTAAATTTTGAGCTTCATCCTGATTATCAACACAAATGCCTGAGCTAAATACAAAACCACGTCTTTGGTTAGAAGTTCCTGAACCTTTGGGGCAGAGCTCCTTTTGATAATGAAGGGCCCATTTAATTGCGCCTGACAGATCTGACCCAATGTCATTTAGAATTCCAAATGTGTGTCGATTGCGAAGCTTTCCAAGGCCAGGGATTTCAGACATTAACTTTGTTTTCTGTTGATTGGTAAGAGTTCTATTTTCATCAATTCGATCAATTCCGCTCAAAGAATAGTTGTTGAACATACTGTAAAGCATTTCTCCTGCTAGGATTTGTCTCAAAGCGATGAAATCAGCACTGTTTAATTTTTTAACGGCTATTTCAGAAAAATCACAAATAAGTTCAGCATCTTCTTCGGTACCTTTGTAGCGACAGCGGTCTGCCATTTCTTCTCGAATTTCACCTTCGAAGGCATTTGCGTTTAATTGAATTTCAATTTGGTGAGCCTGCTTCTTTTTCAAATAATTTCTGAACTCTTCGATGGCGGCAAAGTAGTCAGACAAAACATCTTGTGTGTCAGATAAATTTTTAAGTGGGGCTCCAGGGGCAGTTAAAAATGCTTTCAATGGAGAATTGGGAAAGCGCTGTGCCCATTCTTCATGTCTTTGAATTTGAACACCTTTTAATAAAGGGCGCATACGAGTGTGGAGTCCGCGAAAAGCTTCGAATCTTTTAGTCAGTAAGTAAATAAATTCTGCTTTTGCATTGGATGGATTTTTTTCAAGGGCCAATTTTGCCATTTTGTGTGCGACCATGAAGCTGTAAGGCGTGATGAGCTGTTCGGCAGCTGAAGTGAGCTCATCGGAGCTCATTTGATTGGCTTGGGAAACTTTGATACCCGTATTCTTATCCTCTTTATTTTTTTGACAAGCTGTTAAGCTAATTAAAAAAAGAGCTGTTTAAAGGACCTTTGTTTTCTTCATAACTTTTGTTTCCATGGTTTTACTCCCCATTGTTGGTTTGGTTGCGCAGCGTTAATATACTCAGCAAGCAAAGCCAGCCATAGGTCTATTTAGTAAATTGTTAACCCTAAAATTAACCATTTAGTTAACTATTGGGCTCATCCACTGAATTCATAGCAATAGATATGACTGTCTCACAGTGGGGCAAAAAGCAGCCCAAGTCCTTATAACTTAAGACTTATTTGGTTTTAATTTGGGTTTAACTTACATAATTTGTAAGATGGCGCAAATAACGTCAATGACTGAGGTGGCGGCTCTGTCTTTTGGGGGTGACAGATTTTTTGCTCATAAGTTCGGGGGCCTTTTCAACCTTTATGGAGCTTTTTAAAAACTTAGGAATATCACGACCTCCTCGGAGGGAGTAATCGTGGATCAGGATTTCCTTAGCCTTTTCTTCTGACCAAAACTCTTTCTGAGTTAGGAAAACAAAAAGAGATTCTGTTAAATTTGAAAGGGAAATGCCGTGAGATTGGCCATGTCTTTGAGTCATAAAATCAGTGAGGCGTTTAAAAAAATCAAAATGGGATGAATTTGTTTGGCGATTGTTTACAATAACTTCTTTAACCAAAGTTTGAAAATTACCGCTGTTAGCCACCGTATCCCAAAACCTCGAGAATCGAGCCATTTGTTGAATTTCAGAATAGGTCATATCCAATGTCGAAAGAATTTGGAAAGGGGGATGACTGGCATAATTCATTTTAAATGCTTTATCATGGCGAGCAATGGGTGCACCTTTCAGGCGCTTCAGAATTCCCACTTGAATTTCATCTGGCTCAAGATCCACGAGTTGATCAAAGCCCAATTTAAAACTTTCGAGGTTTTCACCAGGCAGTCCTACAATAAGATCCGCATGGGAGTGAACTTTTGTATATTGTTTGAGATATTTCAAATTTTCTTTCACTTTAGAATAATCTTGTCGACGAGACACATTGGCCGCCACTTGGGGGTTCCAAGTTTGAATGCCGATTTCAAATTGTAAGGATCCTGGTGGAAATTTTTCGATCAAGACTTTCAACTCTTGAGGCAAACGATCAGGTACCATCTCGAAATGTAGAAATAGCTTAAGTTCCTTTTGGGCCAAAAAGAATTCTAAAATTTTTGTGCTTATTTTGGGACTTAAATTAAAAGTTCTATCAACAAACTTAAAAGTGCGTGCCCCTCGTGAGATCAATTGTTGAATTTCTTCGAGAAAAGAATCTATGGGAAAATTTCTAACACTGAGATCGAGTGAAGAAAGACAGTACTCACATTTATAGGGACAACCGCGGGAAGCTTCCACATACAAGATTCGATTTTGGATATCAGCTTCTGTGAACTCGGGATAGGGTGACTTGAGCTTATCGAGCGCGGGTAATTGAGCTTTCCAAATTTTTGTTTCAGGTCTTGTTTGATTTAAAATCTGTGAACAGAGCTCATAGAACTGGAGATCCGCTTCTCCTTGAATC
>JBKDFX010000090.1:0-20179 GCA_046336825.1 Bdellovibrionales bacterium
TTGCCAAACCTACAGAAATACAAGCCAACACAATTCCTTTGATGATGGGCTTGCAATCTGTCGTTGGAGTTTCCGAAACAGGGAGTGGTAAGACACTAGCCTATGCACTTCCACTGCTCCATCTCCTTAAAAGTTTAGAAAACGAGGGAGAGCCCATCAATAATGAAAGCTCTCCAAGAGCTGTGGTGCTGGTTCCTACTCGAGAATTAGGTGAACAGGTTTCAAAGGTTTTTAAATCACTCACTCACGATACTCGCTTACGTGTTCGCCCAGCCTTAGGCGGTATGGCCATGGAGCAAGCCAAAAGAAACACTTCTGGTGCTTTTGAAATACTGCTCGCCACACCTGGAAGGTTGATTCAATTAATTGATCAAAATAAAATTGATTTATCAGATGTGCGAATGCTTGTATTTGATGAGGCCGATCAATTGATGGACCAGGGTTTTTTGAGTGACTCCAAACAAATTCATGCTGCCTGTCCCCACGATGTTCAAATGGCACTTTTTTCGGCCACAGTTTCTCCTACAGTCCAAGAATTAGTGAACACACTTTTTGCTAAAGCTGAATTCTATAGAAGCTCTGGCAGTGGAAAAATTGTAAATTCATTGGTGACAAAAAACTTAACTGTAAAAGATGGTAAACGCTGGCCAGTTTTAGAAACAGTTTTAAAAACAAAAGTTGAAGGTGGAACCATATTGTTCACCAACACTCGTGAACAATGTGACAAGCTGGCCAAAGAGCTATCTGAAAAAGGCTATGAAGTTGTTGTTTACCGTGGTGAGATGGAGCCTAACGTACGGCGAACCAATTTGAAAAAATTCAGTTCTGGTCAAGTGAAACTATTAGTCTCAACAGATTTAGCTGGTCGAGGTCTCGATATTTCCAATGTGGATAGAGTCATCAACTATCATTTGCCCAAGCAAAAAGAGAATTATCTTCATCGTGCGGGTCGAACAGCTAGAGCCGGCCGAAAGGGTCTTGTGATAAACCTAGTGACTGAGCGTGATGAAAAATTACTTTCACAACTCGAAGGCAGAAAAAAGCCGAAGTGATGTATAAGTTAAGAGATTACCAGCAAGAGGCTGTTAACAGGACACTCAACTATTTCAGAAAAAAAAGAGATCCAGCCGTTATTGTGTTACCTACGGGGGCTGGCAAAAGCTTGGTTATTGCAGAACTCGCTCGCATTGCCAAGGGACGCGTTCTGGTTTTAGCCCATGTCAAAGAACTCGTTGAACAGAACTTTGAGAAATACAAAAGCTATGGACTGTCAGCTGGAATTTTTTCAGCAAGTTTAGGGAAAAAAGACTCAAATCAAAAGGCTATTTTCGGAAGTGTGCAATCAGTTGCTCGAGCCTCTGATGATTTTTTTGAGGACTTTTCTTTGTTGGTCATAGATGAGTGCCATCGTGTTGCCGATGAAGGATCAACCCAGTACCAAGACGTGATTCAAAAACTAAAAAAGCGAAATCCAGAAATTTGCGTCTTAGGTCTAACGGCCACTCCTTACCGCCTTGGACTGGGTTGGATATATGAGCTGGCCTTCAACGGTGAAATCAAAACTGATAAAAAAAGATTTTTCAAACGCTGTGTTTATGAACTTCCGCTGTCCTACATGATTAAAAATAAATTTCTTACCACACCAGTTAAAGTAGACATTCCTGTCACATGTTATGACTTTTCTGAGCTGATGGAAAGGGGTTCAAGTTACACCGTGTCTGACGTTGAGGAAGTCCTGAAAAGCCAAAAACGCTTAACTCCTTTGATCATTAAAAATATTGTCGACATCACAGAAAAGTTCAACAGAAAGGGCGTCATGATTTTCAGTAGCTCGGTTAAACATGCTGAAGAAATCATGTCTTATTTACCTGCTGGTGACTCAAGGGTTGTGCTTGGAGACACTGAAATTTCAGTGAGAGACAGCATTGTTGAAGACTTCAAAAATAAAAAATTTAAATATCTTGTTAATGTCTCTGTTCTGACGACTGGCTTCGATGCACCTCACGTCGATGTCATCGCTATACTTCGCCCCACCGAATCCAATAGTTTGTATCAGCAAATTATTGGCCGCGGTTTACGGCTTTCAGAAGAAAAGAAGGACTGTTACGTTCTGGATTACACAGGCATGAGTCATGATATTTTTGCTCCAGAAATTAATGATAAAAAACCAGCCAAGGATACTGTGGCAGTATTAGTTCGCTGTCCTGTTTGTGATTTTGAAAATAGCTTTTGGGGATATTTAAGCGATGAGGGTGAGGTCATTGAACACTTTGGAAGAAAATGCAGAGGCTCTGCTCAAGATCCTGACACCTTCGAATTCAGACCCTGTGGCTATAGATTTAGATCTAAAATTTGTCACAGTTGTGGATGTGAAAATGATATCACAGCTAAAAACTGTGAAAATTGTAAAACCACTTTAATTGATGCTGATGCCAAATTGAAGCAAGCAAGACTTTCAAAAAATTCCCACGTGATGACTCCTGATCGAATCACCTTTGAAGAAAAAATAGACAAAAACTCAAACTCTTACTTAGAGATACGTTACTATGACTTCAATGCTGAATACCTGAGTGAAGTCCATTTTTTTAATAATCCCACGGCCATTAAAAAATTTAATATCAACTTTCTAAGATCTCATTTGAGAAAACCAGAACTCGCAGTGGAACTTCAAACTCCACGTGATGTGATTCGTTTTAAAAGCCTTTACCGACTTCCAGCATTCATCATCGCTCGAAAACAAGATAGGTATTGGAAAATCACAGAAAAGATCTTTGCCGAAGAGCTATAAATGATCACTAAAGTAGCTAGAGATTGTTATGCAAAACGCTCAATATACTGGCAGCGCTGACAAAGATCTTCCACCAGGTTTTTTTTACGAAAACCTTCAAGGATAGCTTTGGATTTAGGACTTTCCAAAATCTCGAGCACATTCTGCTTATGAATATTACCCAGTGGGATTGAGCCCTCTTTATCTAGACAACAGGGGACAACTGTTCCATCAACTAATATACCAAAATGTGAAGACAAACCATAACAGCTGCCTTTTGCTCCAAGAATAGGAAGATGCAAGCCTGGCCAAATAAATTCAGTATCAAAATGAAGATACAATCGGCCCTTAATGGGCAAACTTTTTCGATTCCTCACATCAAATTGAGTATCAAAGTGAATTTGAAAGTGATCGCTGATTCGAGAGAGCATTTCATAATTACGCTGGCTTGAAAATTTAGTGTCTAGTAAATTCCAAAGTCTAAAATTAATGTAAAGATCAGGTCGTTGAAGTAGGGCTTGATCCGTATAAGCTAAAATTTTATTTAAGTACTCTGTGGGATCTCGTTCAGGAAAATTATCAAAAAAGCTATGCAATGAAAAATTCACCTGGCGAAAGGCTGGATGAAGCAACAATTGAGATTGTTTTTCCCGCATTAAAACACCATTGGTGACAAAAAATATTTTGACCGAATGTTCATGACAAATTTCGACAAGTTCATGCAGGTGGGGATGCACTAAGGGATCCCCCATAAGATGAAAACAAACCTGTTCCGTTAGTGGCGCCACTTGCCGAATGATATTTCGAAAATGATTCAATGACATGAGCTTTTTGTCTCGAATAACCTCAGGGCAGAAGCTGCACTGAAGATTGCAGATATTACTAATTTCAATATTTACTTTTTGAAATCTTTTACTCAATTTAAAACTACTTTCCCCCTTCAGGCGGAATAACTCTTGATTTTATCTTTGCTGCATAAACTTTTCGAATACGGTCATCATCATCTTCATCAAAAATATCACCTACAATTTCCTCTAAGATATCTTCTAAAGTGACGATACCCAGTAACTCTCCAGTTGGGGATAGTACAACTGTCATGTGATTTCTTTTTTCTTGTAGGATTCGCATGACTCCGAAAGCAGAATCTGTGGGCTGCACATTGATAACTGGCCGAATAAGTGTTGGCCAATTTTTATCACCCGATTCCTTTAGCGCCATAAATTCTTTAGCATGCAAGATACCCAAAACACGACCTTCTTCTTTGACGGGAAGACGTGTATGCCCTGATGTTAATATGACTTGAATGACCTCATCGATTGAGTCCCCATTTTTTACAGAAATGACCTGTGCCCAGGGCAACATGATTTCTTTAATTTTTTTCTTTTCGATATCAGCCATATTGAGCATAAATTTTTGATGTACGGGTGAAAAAGAATCAATTTCAATGGCAGCTTGATCTGATGGGACTGCCACTTTTGATTTCTTGAAGAAAATTTTCAGGATCATGCGTGTTGACCATTCAAGGGCTGTTATGACTGGGGAAAATAAGCGGTCTGCAAAAAATAAAACTTGGGCCCCCGACAGAACAATCTTAGCAGGATTTCTGAGAGCTAAGGTTTTTGGTACTAATTCACCGACGACAACACTTAAGTAGGTGATGGGTATAACAACTAATACTACAGATAGAACTTCAGCTGCTCTTTCCTGCATACCAAACCTGTTAATAAAGTAAGGTTCAAGTGTTTCACCCGCTCCAGCTCCACCAACGGCAGCTGCGATGGCTCCTACCAATGTTATCCCAATCTGAATAATTGAAAGAGTTCGTTCTGGATTTTCACGTAGTTCAAGAAGCATTTTTGCATGTTTATCACCAGATCTAGCTAACCCCCGGAGCTCGGATCGTGGTATTGATACAAAGGCCATTTCATATCCGGCAAAAAGAGCATTCAGTACCAAACAAATTAAAATAACAACCGCTTCATCCAAATTCAGTCCACCTTTACTTTTTAAATCTTTTTATAAGACTTATGTGATTATTGCAAAGTCGAAGTCGTACAATTTCTAGTTTTAATTTCTGCCTCAAATAAAAGCTTGGGATACACAAATAGAGTATAAAGTATGTCTCCCAGTTCCCAGATTTCTTTGTCTCCAAATTCGAGAACATAGTCACCGGCTAAGGAATTTTTTGACCAAACAAATATCCTGTAAATACCTGGTTTGCTTAATTTAATTTTTTGTCTTTTTTGATAAAAATAGTGATGCCTCGTGTAGGGCTCATACCAATGCTTTCCCTGCGTTTCGTTCTCAATTAAGAATGCTCCCTCGCCATTCTCTTTAATTACTTTCTTTAAAACTTCAGATTTAAGCTGATCATTTATTGCTTCCTGTTGCGGACCAGTTAAAGCCCACGAAATCAGCAGATCTTTTAAGGGGCCACAAGAAGGAACAAGTGTGCCAATCAAAATTTCGATTTTGCCGGTTTTGAGATCCTGTTCATTAACAGTGAATTGATACACATCCGTTTCATCAGCATGGTCAAATCCAGTATAAATGGCGATGGATTTATCTAACGGCGGCTTTAAGATAAAGGGTTGAGTGAAGCTGGTGCTTCTGTCTAAAAACACAGGTACATGGGCCAAGCCAATCACTGACTTCAAAAAGAGTAAGAACAAGATGGCAAATTGGAAAGAAAGTATTTTCATCATTTAAATTTTTTTGACGAATTCTGATTTAAGATAAATGGATCCCTGTCCATCAATTTTACCAACAATATTATGATCATCGACCTGATCAGAAATTTTTATGTTCTTCACTTTTGTACCACTTTTCAATGTCCCTGATCCACCATTGATTTTTAAATCTTTCATCAGCAAGACAGAGTCTCCATCACTCAAAATCTGGCCATTGATGTCACGAGGCCTCTGGTCACTTTGAATATTTAAGGTGGTCTCTTGCTTTTCATCCATCGGTAGCCATTCGTGACCACACTCGGGACAAATCCAAAGACTACCGTCATGATAAATATTGGACGATGTGCAATTCGGACAATTGTCTTGCTTTTGGGAAATTTTAATCATTATTTTCAACTCCATTAACATCAATGATTTCTTCCATGATGGCTTGGATAACTTCTGAATCAATTCTCGCCCGGATCATTAGATTTTTTACTAAGGAAAAATCATCTGAATCGATGGCATCATAGAACGCTTCAAGTTTATTAATTTCGGTCAATTTTTCTAATATCAAAGTACCTTCAAATTGTTTTTTAATCATATTAAGCCCTTAATTGTACAACTAATTAAGTTATTTTAACAATCATTGGATGAGTTGCATGAAGTCTAATTTAACACTGGACCTTGCAACACACATCTTTAGTTCTGACCTTATTTAGGTCATTATTAAATTAAAAAAACTAAATGAAATTTAATTCAAATCAGATTGGAAATTGAGCATACGAATGAATAAAATCGATCCATTGCTCTTAAAAGTAGTTGAAAGTTCTTCAGATTTTTTTGGGATTTCTGATAAAAATGGATATTTGCTTCTAATCAATAAATCTGGTCGTAGAATTTTTGGCATCCAGCCCAACGAAGATATTACAAAGTTCAATATGTTGGATTTTATTTCAGTTGAGTGTCGAGAAGAGTTTCAAACAGAACTTGTAGCCAAATCAATGACAGGTGAAAAAGTAAAACGAGTCATATCGGTAAAATGTATGACATCTAATGAAACTTTCAACATGGACTTTGATTATTTCTATATCAACGAAGACTCCAGAAATGAACCCATGTTCATGGCCTATGGTAAAGATTTACGAATGAGTGATTCAAATAGTAAGCGCCTTAATCTTTTTGAAGCTGTCATTGAAAATAGTCGTGATTTTGTCGGCATTGCTGATGGTGACTTTAAACCAATTTACTTAAATCCAGCCGGAAGAAAAATGTTAGGTATTCCCCTAAGCCAAGATATCGCAGAAGTTAAGATTGAAGATTGTTATCCTGAAGAATTAAGAGAATTTGCTAAAAATGAAATACTAAATGAAATGGCCACTAAGGGTCTGTGGTCCGGTGAAACCTATTTTCAGCATTTCATTACCAAGGAAAAAATTCCAGTACATGATACTCATTTTATTATTAAAGAATCCAACTCAGGTAAAACGCTTGGTCATGCCACTATTACCAGAGACATGTCGAAGGAGCATCTACTTCAGAAGAGTATTGAATTTGAAAAATCAAAAATGCTGCAGGCTTCTAAACTTTCCACATTAGGTGAAATGGCGGCTGGAGTGGCTCATGAAATTAATAATCCACTTTCGGTTATTGGAGGCTCAATTTTAATTTTAAGAAGAAGCCTACAGGATCAGAACCAAATCAGAAAATTAGACATGATTGAAAAGTCCGTTGATAGAATAACAAAAATAGTTAAAGGACTGAAAAAATTCAGCAATAGCTCCAGTGGAATCAATAAAATTATTTTTTCTTCGAAATCATTATTTGATGACAGCATCGAGCTCTTATCGAGCAAGGCACTTAACAATCAAGTGGCTTTGTTGAACGAATGCACACAGGATCTCGAGATCTATGCCGATGAAGTTCAAATTGAACAAATTGTAATCAATCTTATTAATAACGCCATTGATGCCAATTCAAAAACAAAAGATGCCTGGGTCAAAGTGAATGCCGAATTAGATTCAGAATATATAAAAATAATTGTTCAAGATAGCGGTCATGGTATTGAAAAAACCACTCTTGAGAAACTATTTGTACCATTCTTTACAACAAAACCGCCTGGTAAAGGCACTGGTTTAGGACTCTCCATTGCCAAGGGTATTGCCAAAGATCATGGTGGAGATTTGTTCTATGAAAAACTCGATGGACACACAACCTTTATTCTTAAAATTCCGACAAGGAGAGTGTCATGACAACCGTTGTTTTTATAGATGATGAGATCGATCTTTGCGAATTGTACGAAGAGTATTTTTCCAATTCAGAAGTCTTAGTTAAGGGATTTACAGATTTAGATGTCGCTGAGAAATACATTTTATCAAACAAAGTTTCTATAGTTTTTATTGATTATAGAATGCCTAAATCAAATGGAGCCGATTACCGACGCCGATTGCCTTCAGATATATCATGCTATTTGGTCACTGGCGAATTTTTGCAGGAAACTCCTGCAGGCTTTATAGATATGGTCGAAAAGCCTTTACAGCCTGAAATTTTTGAAGCCATTTTGAGAAAGCACGGACTGACTCATGGCGCGGTAGAAAATACTTTTAACCCTTACCGTGCACTATTTGAAAATATGGAACAAGAAGTTCATATCTGGCGAGTTATTAAAGATCCCAAAGGAAGAATCAAAACCTGGGTTCTTGTGGATGCCAACCATACAGCTCTCGGAGTTTGGGGGAAAACGAAAGAGGAAGTTGTTGGCAAAACAACAGAAGAAATTTTTCCCAGCACAAATGCTGTTGAAAAATTTATGCCCATCGTTGAGAAGATTTTTAAAGATGGAAAACCCTTCACATGGAAAGAGTATTTTAAAGGCACTGATCAGGTCCTGGAAATGACCAGCATACCCTGTGGAGATTATTTTATCAGCACCGGCGGATCCGCTAAAAAAGAATAGATTTCATCCGAGTCGGAAGCTTTGCATAGAGATAGATCCATTTTGGATTTCTTCATATTCAAACTTGAGCTCATCATTTTTACTGGCAGCTCCCAGTATATAATGAAGTGGGTAGTAATGCTCAAGAGTGGGAATGCTCAGCTTACCTGAAGTAGATTTATGAAAATCATATAGAACTGCGTGGAAATCTCGTTCGATCAATTTTTTCTTAAACCACCCATCGAATTCGATGGCCCAATCATAGGGCTTTGAATTTGGTTCCCAACGAATTTGACTCAAATTATGAACAAGATTTCCACTTCCTATAATCAACACACCATTGTCACGAAGTTTGGAAATTTGGAGACCTAGTTGGTAGTGATATTCGGCTGGCTGAGAAATATTTAAGCTCAATTGTAAAACTGGAATATTGGCTAAAGGGTACAAATGCCGCAAAACTGACCAAGTTCCGTGATCAAGGCCCCATTTATGGCTTTCACCATAAATTTTGGGTTGAGTTATCATTTTTTGAATAAGCTGTGCTGTTTCAGGACTTCCTGGCGCAGGATACTGAATTTCAAACAGCTCTTGGGGAAATCCATAGAAGTCATGAATTGTTTTAGGATGACTCATCTCAGTAACAAATGTTCCATTTGTCATCCAATGGGCAGATATAACTAATATTACTTTTGGATTAGGTAAACTATTTCCAAGTGATATAAGTGCTCTTGTGTATTTATTTTCGTCAATGGCATTCATTGGTGATCCATGTCCGATAAAAAGAACTGGCATTCTTTCAGGACTGGAAGTCTCTAAAATATTTTTCACAACGTTTGGCTCCTAAAAACTGGAGTATTTGATTATTGTTATTTCTAATGAAATAACAATAATCAAATACTTAAAGTGAGTCATAGCTCACGGCTGTAAATTTCAAATCCTCTTCACTCAAAGGTTCGAAGTATGACTCCATCCAATCGAACGTTGCTTTGTCCACCTTAATTGAAGATTGATCTTGATCAAGCTGCTGATTTCTTTTTTCGACTCGATTCCAACGAAGCTCTCTTGGCACGTCTAAATAGATCAACTGAGGGAGACCACCCATGATTTGAATTTTTTCGAACCAATTTTTTCTTTCAATTCTTTTTGAAAAACCAAGATCAAGAATACAGCCTCGTCCATTTTTGATTTCTTCACGTATCAAACTTTCTATCATGGTCTCACAACGGGAGCACCGTTCTAAAGCCCAACTCAAGTCAGAATCAGGCTTTGCGTCTTTCCAAAACAAATTTCGCATCCACTCATCAATTGAATAAATTTGAAGCTTTTGGTCTGCAGCTATTTTTTTTGCTAAAGTTGTTTTTCCTGAACCCGTTAATCCCACGATCATAAAAATTTTGGGCCGGTCCCAAATGGATTTTTTTGAAAAAACTTTTAGTAAGTTAAAAGACTCCACAAAAATAATTTCATTTTCAGAAAAACTGAGTCCTGTCTCAGGCCCATCATATTTTGTCCAGTAGTCCCAGTGGCCAGCCTTCCAATCATCTAGCGTGAGATCACCTTCGCCCTCTCGCTTAGCCATCACTTCAGTCACGTCTTTAAAAGGAATTCTTTCGACAGCTTCAGTTTCTACACAAGCGATGGGAACTCCAAACCCATCTGTAACTATAGATACCCACCCTTTTTCAGGAATGGGTGTTCCACTTTTTAAATGGCTCGCCACCCAACCCGCTGTTAGCCTTTTTTCACCTTTGGCTACTAGATGTGCTAGCTTTGATGACATGTATCCGGATGAACCAAAGAAAAAAACATCTAAATTTCTTTTTGGTGGTGTCCAACCACCTAACATAAGATCGCAGTATAAACTGAACACTTGTTCATTATTCTTTATTGTTTCACTCAGTGAAATCCAATCTGGATGTCGATAGGGGTCACCCAGCTTTTCTCCAGGAATATTTGATTCTAATAAAAAACAGAACTGGGGTGGACGAACACCAATTGGTGAGCCGATTTTATACCCTATTTCTTCAAATTTTGATTTTAGAGAATGAATGGATTCGGACTTTTGTAAAACGCCTTGGTAAATGCGATGGTCTCCGGATAGAATTAGGGCTTCGATGGTCATGAATTCTCCCTACTTTATATTTGTTCGACTTTTGGAACTAAATAATGACTTTGTACCATGCCGTTATCGAATACTTGAGTTGATCTATGCTTAAGCTTTTTTCTGTGTACATCACCGAACAAAGGGATTCCTTGCCCTAAAATAATTGGAACTTGAGTCACTATTATTTCTTGAATTTCACCTTCTCGCAAAAAACTTTGAATGGTTTGCCCGCCATCGATATATAAATTTTTAAATCCTTGTTGGTTAATAACTTGTAGGACTTCGGGCACGCTTCCCGAAATAATCTCGGCTTTTCCCTGAAGCTCAATAGGAATCAGTTCGCGGCTCTTCGTCCAGACGAAAACTTTTTTTGAATAGGGCCAATCAATTTTAAAGCTTAGAACTTTTTCAAAAGTTTTTCTTCCCATCACGATGGCATCGATCGATTCCATAAATTGTGAAAAACCACCGTCTCCACTTGTTGGTCCTGGCAGGTCAGTTAACCAATCTATTCCGCCGTCTTTATCTGCGATGTAACCATCTAAACTTGTTGCAATAAATATTTTGTTTGCCATCAAAAGGTAACCCTATGTTTTTTACTCTAAGCCCATCTTTTAATCGCAGAATCTGAGTCTGTTGGTCCGGTGTTAAATGCTATCTTCGATTTTGGTGCAAGTTCATGAATTACATTAATTAATTTCTCAAAAAGTAAAAAGTGCTCGTCAACTTTTCGAACTCCGGCTCCAATCATTATAACATCGTAGGTATTTTCTTTTAGAAGTTTTGATAGATCTTCTACTGCCGAATCTGATTTATAGAGGTATACCCAGGATGCATCATAACCCTGCTCAATAAGCTTATTTTTGTCAGCAATAAGGGCAGAACTTAATTTGTCCTCTGTTAATCCTGGAAATTTACTATAATCGACAACAGATGGATGCCAACCGATCATTATCACCTTTTTACTCATCAAAACCCTTTTATTTTTTTACCATTTGAATCTAAAACCAGTTTTCTCACTGAAAATATAAAAAATCCAGTTCCAAAAAAGTTTGGTTATCGGTGACTTAGGTACGCTCACTTGATAGTTAGTGAAAATGGTGCAGATGGAATTCGCACATCTAACTCACCTAAACTACACGTTTAACATACTCACGGGTCAGCTTTGGGTCAATTTCTGCGCCTCTGTTGACGCACAATCCTCGGGATGAAACCGGAAAAAAAGGTCAGATAACTTTTTTAATTTTGAATCGATACTTTTTCACCAAAGAGCGCGCAACTTGCCAACAAGATAGGGGCTCAGGGCCAAAAACAGCATCCCAAGGACAAGAAGCCGTCCTTTGAAAAAATTGAAGTCGTTTAACAGCCATTGCCACGAGAAGTGAAAAACAAAGTGTCCAATTGAGAATTCAAAGACAAGCATACAAACAAGCCAAAGGCCTCCGACATTCGCAGCTTGGGTCGCTGTCTCAAATCCAATCCACTCAAAACTGACTACAGCAACGGCAAAAAAAATGATCGATCCCGTAAAGACACCGATTTGTCTCGAACGTAAGTCACCAGTTTTCGGGGCAATTAATTTTGCTCGGAGGATTCCATGAATAACTTCAAGGAATGCTATTAGCACCCAAACAACAAAGGCACGAAGATACAATTCAGTGTTCAAAAAAGGAGACTCCCTTTTCTAAAAATCTCAAAATGGTGGAGGTGGAGTTCACGCTTCCAACCCATTGAAAATACTTGCTTAGCGTACTCGCGGGTCAACTTTGGGTCAAAAATTGATTCTGCTTATGCTGCTCGTTTATGAAGTTTAAGTTCTGGCATCAATCCAACAGCCTCAACCAACCGTAAAATTCGATCAATCGTAATCTTTTGCAAGCTACCCGACAGGATTCCAGTGACGGCACTTCGAGGTAACTTGGCTTTCTTAGCTAATGAGACATGGGTCATTTCCTGTATCTCAACCTCTTTAATAACGGCGGCAATCAATTGCGCCTTGATAACGGCCTCAATCCCTCTTGACGAAGATATTCCTAATTTTTTAGCGAGATCTAATCCCTTGTCTGACTTTTTCATAAAACTCCCTTCAGTCTTTGCTTTGCCAGTTCTATATTTTCTTTTGGCGTCTGTTGTGATTTCTTTTGAAATGCATGAATCAGCAAAATTTCAGACTGCTTACGTATAAAATAAACTACCCTGTAAATCCCAGAGCGATCTTTTAACCTAAGCTCGTGTACACCTTTGCCTATCGATGGCATTGGACGAGAAAGAGGCATCGATAGATTTATGCCTTCATCAAGCATTGCCAATGCATCGGCCAAATCTTCTCTGACCGTAACTGGAAAATCTTTTAATTCTTTTTCACATTGTTTAACTATCGTGATCACATTTTTAATGTCTCATATATAAGACATTTCGGCAAGTCTTATTTTTGAGACATAGTGATTTGAATCTGTAGATTGGCCGAAATTTTTACTTCCCCGCCGCAATTTCATTTTTTCGGATTCAAAACTCCCCAATGATTTCGTAAGACAAAAACAATCCCTTATTTGTATAAGGTATTGAAATCATTTGATTTTTTGTAAATGGTGGAGGTGGTGGGAGTAGAACCCACGTCCGCTAGAGTTCCAAAGAAAGGCCCTACATTCTTAGTTTCTGTTCAATTTCGCTACTCGCTAGTACAAAAACAAACTTACGAATAACTATCCCCCAGAAACATCTTAAGTTGCTGACCTGAAGAAAACATCAGCGACCGAGATCTCTAATCGACGATTTTTAAGAGCCGAGATCGTTCTCAGAAAAATCGCGCATCAATTAAGCTGCGAGTGCGTAGTCGTTGTTAGCAACTAACATTGTGCATGTTTTTAACGAGGCCCTCATGCTCCCCGGAATGCTCCTCTTGCTTCACTTCCCACGTCGAAACCGTGACACCCCCAAATTTTCAAAGATCAAAAGCTTGTTAAGGTTACATGATACGCCCCTCGATTGCACTAACTTGCTCAACTTGAGCTTAATGTCTAATCGCAGGGATTTCCGCGAGTTATCAACCGTTTCCACAGAGTTTTCCACATGCCTGCCTAAAAAATGGGTCATTTTGACACTTTTTTTTAAGATTCTGTGAGATTTCCAGGACCTTGATCCTGGAAATTTTCTCTAAGATTAAATGTTAGATTTGGCTTTGGGTTTCAGTTTGGCTGACTAAACTTTGTAAAAGTGATTTCATTTTTTCTTCGGTTGTGGACTGCTGGGCTGCTAACTTTTTAGTCACAGGGAACAGTTGAATATTGAGTTGATAAATTCTTTCGCCAGGACCCTGAGCACGGGCGATGGAATTGTCTTTGGTCATTTGTTTTCGCATTTGACGAAGTTTGAACTTAATTTCTTCAAATTCTTTTTCTGTCAGTGACAGAGTGACTGTGCCAAACTCTCTCTCGAGGGGATCATCTTGAAAAAGAGACTCCATCCCTAAATACAAAAGCTCGGCTTGTAACTTTCTTACGAGGGCCACAGGAATATTGTCAGCATTTTCCATCAGCGGGCGAGACTTTTTTAATTCCTGTGTTTCTGGGTCTCGTACCAATTGACCCGATTTTAACAGCTTATCAAGTGACTCTTGGATTTCATCTTGGGTGGCCTTATCTCCCAGTAGACTCTTGAGAGTTTGAATATCGAATTTGACTCCCTTGAGATCTGTCATGGAATGAAGAATCCAAGTGACCCATCCAGGAATTTGCTCAAATGCCTTGGAGTCAATTTCCCCAGACTTAATTTTTTGAGAAACTCGAAATTCCATTAATGTTTTAAGATAACGATTTCTCTCAGAAGGATCCGTGGCTTGTGTGTAATGCACTAATACCAGTAACTCATCAGTTTGTTCACGGTTGAGGTTGAGAGCCTTAGAAAATTTAGCCACCATATCGTCGGAAAGATTTCTCTTACCTTCGATGATCAACCGCAAATACTGAGGCGATTTAATATTCGCAGCAGCTGAAAACATTTGGTAATTGTAGGGTCGAATATCTTTCTTTGTTTGCTCGCGACGGAATGAATAGAAGTCAGCCAAATATTTTCGATAGTCCATGTATTCAGAAAGCACAGGGGTAGTTAACATTTGGACCTCCTTCCCTTTAGATTCCATCAATAAACCACTCAGAACTTCAACTTTTATTTGAGATGGCAAAGCTGATCATCAAACTTTGCCATCCCGAGTTAATTAACGTCGACGTAAAATGAGTCTTACGCCGAGTACAGAAACATCACCACGCGGTTCCAACATCAGATTTCCAAGAGATTCTCCTAAAACGAATCTTTGTCGCGGATAGACGACTTGAGTGGTCTGATAGCGGGACAAGGAAACAGTGCCTTGATTAAAGCTGTTAATCACCACTTCTAAAATCGCTGCGTTGTAGCGAGCAGCTGCAGTGACTTCAACTCCAACAAGAACCATTCCGCGGTAGCGATAAACATCAACGTAAGGTGTTAAATCTAAACGACCCATGGGCGGAAAATAAGTTGGAATTTGCAGAGGAACAGTGATTTCCCCATAATTTGGCGGGTTGGGCGGAAATGGCTGATTGTAGCCACGAGAACTCAAATTAACGATCACTCGATCAATGTAAACTTCACCAATGACTTCCAACTGTACAGTGTCACGTTCATTGATTTCGCTGTTCCAATTTCGGGGGCGCAATTCAACAAAAGTTTCATTTTGTACAAATCTTGAGTCTTCAATTCTACGATTGAGTTCCAGTTCTAGGCGAGCGCTTGAGTTTCGCACAGGGCGCAAATAAACTTGAACGCTCTCAACACGAGCTCCTAAAAACTCTCGTCCGATGTTGGCCAATTGTCGCAAGGCTAATCGCTCATTACGTACACTTCGCATGATCAAAGCCATTTTGGGAATGCTTTGTTCAACCCCAGGTCGAACGGGACGCTCAGGTCGCTCTGGACGATAGGGATCATAGGGTTGATATTGATCCACTGGCGGTTGTGGACGGATGGGTCGACCCACTCCATATTGAGCATGAGAAAAGACCGAAGTCGCAAGACCAGTCATGATTATTAGTGTACGAAGTAGTGTCATTGTGTCCCCCTTTTTAAAGACGAATGTTCCCCACCAGTCATAGGAGCAACTGGCATGCCTGATATTTTTAGCTAAAAATAAGGCATTTTGGCCCTTGGTGTTTGACCTCGTAAAATAACTTAGAGAAACTCCTTTCCGTGATAAGACATTGGATTTTCAAAGAAAATAAGGAATTTTTAAAACACTGCTACGTCCTGATGGGGCTTATCTTAGCTCTCGTATTGATTTGTCTTTTTTTTATCGACCAGAGGTTTGCAGATTACTTTGGAAACCCTTCGAGAGTTCATATTTGGCTCTTTCACAGGGAAATAACAGAAGTCGGAGCTGCTGAGCCCTACATTCTTCTCACTCTGGCCGCCCTGCTAGTTCCTAAATTTCGAAAAATGGCGGGATTCTTACTGGCCTGCTTACTGACTTGCGGAATCGTCGTTCACCTCTTCAAATTTACTTTAGGCCGAGCAAGACCCCACAAATTTCCCGATCATAATGCTTTTCACTTCGACTTTTTTAATTTTCACCATCACTTTCAAAGCCTTCCCTCTGGTCACAGCCAAACCCTATTTACTGTGGCCACCTTTCTATCTTTTCTTTTCCCAAAATGGACTTGGGCCTTTTTAAGTTTGGCTTTTTATTTTGGAATGACTCGTGCCTTTACGCTGGCCCATTTTGTGAGTGATGTTTTGGCCGGTGGCTTGGTGGGGATTTTAGTAACAATGTTAACTCTCAGATTCATGTTAAAAAAATATGGCCCTTGATTTTTATAATTTAACACCTGATGCCGTTATGCGAGCCACCGAACAAGCTGGCTTTTTTCCAACAGGTGAATTTTTGCAACTGAACAGTTATGAAAATCGAGTCTTTCGAATAAAGCTTGAGGATAAATCCAGTCTGGTGGCCAAATTTTATCGCCCAGGTCGATGGAATCAAAACCAGTTGCAAGACGAACATGACTTTCTGAATGAATTGGAAAATGAAGGTATTCCCGTCAATAGACCTTTGAAAATGATTTTATTCGAAGGGATTTGGGTGGCCTTTTTTCCTCTCTTCCTTGGGCGATCCGTAACAGAAATTCTACCTCAAGACTGGGAAAAGTTAGGCCGATTGCTAGCTCGTGTTCACAATGTAGGAGAGCGGCAAGAGTCTCCACATCGGCTATGGATGACGTCTGAACATCCTAACGGTTGGCCAGCCCTTATTGATCTTGAAAAGTGGGTGGATCCCAGCTTAAAAAAACGCTATTTCGATGCCGCAGAAAACTTAATGGGCCTTTACGAAGATAACATCGACACCAATGGATTTTTGAGAATTCATGGTGATCTTCATAAGGGAAATTTGCTGTCTCGAGATGAAAGTTTTTTTCTAGTGGACTTTGATGATCACGTCATGGGACCTGCCATCCAAGATGTATGGATGCTTTTTTCAGAATCTGAGCAATTCGAGTTTGAAAAAGAATCTTTACTAAAAGGCTATGAAGAGCTGCGAGAGTTTCCAGAAGAGCAATGGGACTGGGTTCCCCTCATGCGTGGATTTCGCCTCGTGGGCTACTCGGCCTGGATCGCCCGTCGCTGGAAGGATCCCAGCTTTCCTCGTTTGTTTCCTGATTTTAATAGCTACAGTTACTGGGTCGAAGAAACAGAGGCTCTTGAAAAATGCTTATCTCACTTTTAATTATTAAAGGAGCTGATATTAAATGAAATTTTATTTATTCTTTTCAGTGTTTCTTACAATTGCACCGTTGTTTTCTCAAGCCAACACAGCTGATGTGACAGAGCTGACCAGTGCTCCACCTAAAATTACCACTGATAAGGGCTTGATGATTGAATCGCCTAACAATGCATTTTCAATGCGCATTGGCCTACGTACGCAAACTCGACTCAGTGTTGAGGATTACGATGAAAATTCAAGCTCAAAAGATTTGACTGATATTCAGGTTCGTCGCATGCGTTTACGTTTTGACGGACATGCTTATGCAAAAAATCTTCGCTACAATTTACAATTTGCTTTTACCAGAGGTGATCAAGATTGGGACACCATCGATTATCCCAATATCCTAAGAGACGCGAGCATCACTTGGGAATGGGCTGATAATCAAGTATTGATTTTCGGTTTACGAAAACTGCCTGGCAATCGCCAAAGATTGGTTTCCTCAGGAGCTCAAGAATTTGTGGATCGCTCATTGGCCAATGCCATATTTAATATCGATCGTGACAACGGAGTTCAATCGCGACACCAATGGGGATCTGAATCCCCTTTTCGCTTGCAACTGGCTCTCTCCAGCGGGGAAGGTCGAGGCCAACCCAATAAAGGCACTGGTTTATCGACAACCGCTCGAGTTGAATGGTTGCCCCTCGGACTTTTCCAAGAAGATGGAGATTTCTTTGAAGGAGACCTTCTTTTTGAGTCAGATCATAAATTGGCGTTCGGCTTGAGCCATAATAAAAATAGAAAAGCCTATCGACTGGGTGGCCAAATTGGCGAAATCATGGACAACGATTCACGCCGTGATTTGGAAAGCTTAATGGCTGATGTGCTATGGAAATACCAAGGGTACTCAATTTCCCTGGAACAATTTATGCGAAACGCTGAAGATCCCACCATTAGTGCTGATCAAACTATTTATGAGGGAACAGGGACTAACATTCAATTTTCTTATGTATTTCCGAATAAGGTTTCTCCAGCCGTTCGCTGGACTCATATAAAACCAAAATCTGAGCTCAAAAACTTTTTAAATGAAAGAACTCAGGTGACTGTGGGGCTTAGCAAATACATCAATCGACACAAATTCAAAGTTCAAGGAGATTACACAGTTGAAACTATTGAACCCAGACAAACAACTGGTCGGCTGCAAAACAACATATTTCGTTTGCAACTGGAGTTTGGAATCTAGTTCATAAAAGCGTTGCATTATTTGGGCCTGATCCATGACATCTAGCCCCCTTTTATGTCAATTCTAGTGCATCCGTATAAACAAGCTAAAAAAGTGAGGCTTAAATGAAAAAAATTAAAGTGGCCAACCCTGTTGTTGAACTAGATGGCGATGAAATGACACGAATTATTTGGAAGTTTATCAAAGAAAAATTGATACTTCCATATTTAGAAATCGACATTAAGTACTACGATTTAGGAATGGAACACCGAGATAAGACTGACGACAAAGTCACAATTGAATCGGCCGAGGCCATCAAAAAATACAATGTGGGAATTAAATGCGCCACCATCACTCCTGATGAAGCTCGCGTAAAAGAGTTTAATCTCAAACAAATGTGGAAATCACCTAACGGCACCATCCGAAATATTTTAGATGGCACCGTATTTCGTGAACCCATCATTTGCAAAAACGTGCCTCGCTTAGTTCCCAACTGGACGGCTCCCATTTGTATTGGTCGACATGCTTTCGGAGATCAGTACCGCGCCACTGATTTTGTTACCAAGGGCAAAGGCAAGCTCACCATCACTTTCGAAGGCGAAAATGGTGATAAAATTTCTCACGAAGTTTACAATTTTAAGGGTGATGGCGTAGCCATGGCCATGTACAACACTGACGAAAGTATTCGTGGATTTGCCAGATCTTGCCTCAACATGGCTTTGTCCAAGAAGTGGCCTCTTTATTTTTCTTCAAAAAATACTATTTTGAAAAAGTACGATGGTCGCTTCAAAGATATTTTCCAAGAAATCTACGAATCAGAATTTAAAGCCAAGTACACAGAAGCCGGTATCACCTATGAACATCGCCTTATCGATGACATGGTGGCCTCTGCTCTCAAATGGAATGGTAATTTTGTGTGGGCCTGTAAGAACTATGATGGCGACGTTCAATCCGACACGGTCGCTCAGGGCTTTGGTTCGTTGGGATTGATGACTTCTGTGCTTGTCACTCCAGACGGAAAAACCATGGAGTCTGAAGCGGCCCATGGAACAGTGACTCGTCACTACCGTGAACATCAAAAGGGAAAGCCCACTTCCACTAATCCCATCGCTTCTATTTTTGCTTGGACACGTGGACTTGAGCATCGTGGCAATTTAGATGGAAACAAAGATCTCGTTCGATTTGCACAAACTTTGGAAAAAGTATGTGTCGAGACTGTTGAGGCCGGTTTTATGACCAAGGACCTTGCTGTTTGTATTTACGGCGATAAAGTCACCGCTGATAAGTATATGAACACAGAGCCCTTCTTGGAAAAGCTCAACTCCAATCTCCAAAAAGCCTTCCTCCAGTGACAGGTACATAGATCGTGACTTTGCGTTATATCTCAGGTACCTGCCTTTATCAATGGCAGGTCCAGAACTTCCCTCCATAGCCTCAAGTTTATTTAGTTTCACCCGAAAGATGGACGTTCTTGGCGTTTAAACTTAAGGAGAAACACAAATGACAAAAACTAAATCTTATAAATTCGGGCCCTATTCTTTTAAAACCTACTTCAAGCCGGCAGGTAATGGTTACGAAGTTGGTTTTTTTTATAAAGGAACCCCATATTTTGTAAGTAACTTTGTTCAAAAATCTGAGGCGCAAACTTGGTGGACTAAATTTAATAAAGAAATCCAAACTTTCTCAAAGCGATATTATGCTTCCAATAAAATGCCCTTCACTTGGTACTGTAACTTCATGGCAAAGCATCTTTAC
>JBKDFX010000005.1:0-6634 GCA_046336825.1 Bdellovibrionales bacterium
GCTGAATTCAAGTCAATGGTTAAGTAATTAACTCTTTGAACTGAAGATAAAAAAAGCTGGGGAGACCCAGCTTTTTTTTTGTCCAATGTCAGCGAACTTTGCTATGAACAAAGAATTAAGGAGTCTCTTGTGAAAAAAATTGGAGTGTTTACAAGCGGTGGCGATGCCCCAGGCATGAACGCCTGTGTCCGTGCGGTTGTCAGATCTGCTCGAGCTCGTGGAGTTGAAGTTGTGGGCATTGAAAAGGGTTATTTGGGACTTCTTGAAAATCTTCTTCGCCCGCTGCAAGCCAGGGACATGGCCAATATCCTACAAAGAGGTGGAACTATTTTAAAAACAGGTCGATGCTTGGAATTTTTAAAGCCTGAGTCACGAAAAAAAGCAGCTGATCTGATTAGACAACAAGGTATCGAAGGACTTGTTTGTATTGGTGGGGATGGCTCCTTTCGTGGAGCCATGGCTCTTTGGCGAGAACACCAGATCCCTGTCGTGGGCACTCCAGGAACCATCGATAATGATCTTTATGGAACTGATTTCACAATTGGATTTGATACGGCTGTTAACACGGCTCTTAATGCCATCGATAAAATTCGTGATACAGCCGATAGTCATGATCGACTTTTTATCGTTGAAGTGATGGGACGAAATTCAGGACATATCGCCTCTTACGTGGGATTGGCCTGTGGAGCTGAAGAGGTCTTCACTCCCGAAATCAACACCACAGTTGATAAAGCCGTGGATAAAATTTTAGAAGCCCAGAAAAAAGGAAAAAAATCGAGTATTATAGTTTCCGCTGAAGGACAAAAGCCAGGCCGCGCTTATGACCTCGCCGACTCCATCAGAAAAAAATCCGGATTGGATGCAAAGGTTTGTATTTTAGGACACATCCAGCGAGGCGGCAGCCCCACTGCCACTGATCGAATCATTGCAAGTCGAATGGGTTCAGCAGCCACTGACGCTCTCTTAAAAGGTGAGCGCGATATTATGATTGGAATTGAAAAAAACGACATCGTTCATGTGCCCTTTGAACTCGCCACTCAGCGAGAAAAAAAGAGCTCTCTAGACTATGTTAAACTGGCGAATCTCCTTGCCTTCTAGGCGAGAATACGCAAAAGTTTGCCATCAGGAGACAGCTTATGAATAAATCCGTTTTTGGCTTATTTTTCAGCCTTATTTTATCCCTTGTTACTCTTGTTGGTTGTACAAAAAAAACGGATGAAATTTTAGTGGGTGAATTTGGAACTTTAACAGGATCTGAAGCTACATTTGGTCAAAGCACAAATAAGGGACTTCGCATGGCTTTTGATGAAATCAATGCCGCTGGCGGGATCAAAGGCAAAAAAATCAAATTGATCACCTATGACAATCAAGGAAAAAACGATGAATCAGCTGCTGTGGTCACGCGTCTGATCACTCAGGACAAAGTGGTGGCCATCATTGGCGAAGTGGCCTCCGCTAGAACTATTGCTGCAGCTCCCATCGCTCAACAGTACAAAGTTCCCATGATTTCTCCTTCCTCCACCAATCCTAAAGTGACAAAAGATGGTGAAATCAACCGGGACTATGTTTTTAGAATTTGCTTTATCGATCCTTTTCAAGGGGCGGTCATGGCCCGCTTTATGATCGATAATTTAAAACTTAAAAAAGTAGCCATTCTTCGAGATGTCAAAAACGAATATTCAATTGGCTTAGCCGATACTTTTGTAAAGGAAGTTCTGGCTCGAGGTGGTGAAGTTGTCATCGATGTCAGCTATCAATCCAATGATATTGATTTCAAAGCACAACTCACACAAATCAAAGCGAAAAGTCCTGAAGCTATTTTTGTACCGGGTTATTACACCGACGCTGGCTTGATCACTGTTCAGGCTCGCCAGCTGGGCATTAAGTCTACTTTTTTAGGTGGAGATGGCTGGGACTCACCTAAGTTGCATGAAATCGCCAAAGAAGCGGCCAACGGCGCTTATTTTTCAAATCATTACGCCACTGACAGTTCTGAACCTATTGTCCAAGAATTCATTCAAAAATATCAAAAACGCTTCAATGAACTTCCAGACGCCATGGCCGCATTAGGTTATGATGCCGGTAAAGTTCTTGCTGAAGCTTTGAAAAATGTGAAGGAATTTAAGCCTGAATTGATCCGGAATGAAATTGCCAAAACTAAAGGCTTCCCGGGCGTCACAGGAAATATAACTCTCGATGAAAACCGCAATGCCATAAAAAGTGCCGTTGTTGTCCGAGTGGATGGCAACGATAAAAAATTTGTAACTCAAATTAATCCGTGATGACTGAACAATCTGATTTTTTTCAACATCTGATCAATGGACTGAGCCTGGGCAGTATTTATGCCCTGATCGCTTTGGGTTACACCATGGTTTACGGCGTCTTGCAGATGATCAATTTTGCCCACTCAGACATCTACATGATGGGTGCCTTTGCAGCCTATTACGTATCCCGGTGGATTGGTTTAGAAGTGGAGCCCGGTTTATATTCTCTCATTATGGCACTCCTCACCTCCATGTTGGCCTGTGCAGCCCTTGGAGTGCTTACAGAGCGTCTCGCCTATCGCCCTCTCCGGCGGGCACCCAAACTGAATGTTTTGATCACAGCCATTGGTGTGAGTTTGTTTTTGCAATTCGGAGCTCAAATTCTTTTTGGGGCTGATCCCAAGGTGTTCCCCCAATTGATTGTAGATAAATCTCTGATTGAAACTCCCTTTCTTGTTCTAAAAACTCTCGATCTCACTGTTTTTCTAGTCACTTTATTAGCACTTGTTGTTCTTCACTATTTGGTTTTTCACACAAAAATGGGAAAATCCATGCGAGCCATTTCTCACAGCATGACCACGGCCAGCTTACTCGGGATTAATGTTAATCGAGTCGTAGTCTTTACATTTATTTTAGGAAGCTGTCTGGCTGGAATTGGTAGCGTTCTCGTTGGCCTTAAGTATCCTAAAATTGAACCTCTGATGGGCGTCATGATCGGGCTTAAGGCTTTCGTGGCTGCTGTTCTTGGCGGAATCGGCAATATGGGCGGCGCTGTTTTGGGAGCTATGATTATGGGTCTCAGTGAAGAGTTTGTTGTGGCCTATTTGTCATCCACAATGCGTGATGCTCTGGCGTGTGGATTATTGATTGGAATTCTAATTTGGAAACCCTCGGGTCTACTTGGAAAAAATTCCATCGAGAAGGTGTGATGCAAACATCAAAAAAAATTGGCCTCTTAATAATTGGTATTCTTGTTTTGGGGATTGCACTTCAGTTCGGTGTAAATGCATACATTCAAATTCTTGTTCTTCAAATACTAATGTACTCCTTGGCCGCCATTGGACTTAACCTTGTTAATGGTTACACCGGGCAGTTTTCACTTGGTCACGCCGGTTTTATGGCTGTTGGAGCCTATACGAGTGCCTATCTCAGCCAAACATTTCCTGGCATTATTGAACACGGACACATTCTGGGTTTTTTTCTCTTATCTTTGTTTGCTGGTGGTTTTGCAGCTGCTTTTGGTTACGCTGTAGGCTTACCTTCATTGCGACTCAAAGGCGACTATCTTGCCATTGTCACCTTAGGTTTTGGTGAAATTATGCGAGTCATCTTGTTGAATGTGGAAGCTCTTGGTGCTGCTCGCGGCATCACTGGGATTGTTCCCTACCCTGAGTTGGGACTCATGGATGACGATCGTTTCTTAGTTAGCTTTTTTTATATTTCTCTGTGGTTTGTGATCGGAATGTCTTTTCTTTGGCGTCTGACTCGTGGTCGACATGGTCGTCAATTTCTAAGTGTGAGAGAGGACGAAACAGCTGCTCTCAGCTTGGGGCTTAATACCACATCGATTAAGGTTCGCTCATTTGTTGTGGCCTCTTTTTTAGCTGGAGTTGCAGGCTCCATCTATGCTCACTTGATTAGCGTTATCTCTCCCACTGCCTTTGGATTTATGATGAGCGTGAATATTGTAGTGATGGTGGTTCTTGGTGGCATGGGAAGTTTTACGGGATCCATTGTGGCAGCTGCTTTTATGACTTTGGCACCCGAGCTATTGCGCTCACTTCAGTCCGTTACTGGGTTCGATCTCAGAATGGTTCTTTTTTCATTGAGTCTTATTTTAATCATGATCTTTAAACCGTCCGGACTTTTTGGTTCTAAAGAATTGCCCGACCTGATCAAGTCTTGGAGGGCTAAAACATGAGCCAAACTTTACTGCAAGCTCAGGGACTGTCGATTCAATTTGGTGGCCTTAAGGCCGTTGATCAAGTGGATCTTGAAATCAAAAAAGGAGAATTGTTTGGCCTCATCGGACCCAATGGGGCTGGGAAAACAACTTTCTTTAATCTTTTAACAGGTGTTTATAAACCCACTTCAGGTAAATTAATTTTTGATGGTCAGGACATCACTCGTCTGCCCACAGTTAAAAGAAGTGTGATTGGCATTCGTCGTACATTTCAAAATATTCGGCTTTTTAAAGAACTGACTGTCTTAGAAAATGCACTCATCGCCTACGACCAATTGATGAGCTACAATTATTTTGACTCCTTCTTCAAGACAGAAAAGTTTTTCGCTGAAGAAAAAAAGGCTCGAGAAGAGGCCATGTCCTTACTCGAATTATTTAAACTTGAAAATCAGGCCCAAACTCAAGCCTACAACTTGTCCTATGGATCCCAGAGAAAACTTGAAATCATTCGAACTTTGATGTCGAAACCGAAGTTGATCTGCTTGGATGAACCTGCCGCTGGCATGAACCATTCTGAAACAGCCGAGCTCAGCCAACTGATTCATCAGATACGTAAGCAATTTGATTTAACAGTTCTGCTTATTGAACATGACATGAAACTGGTCATGGGTATTTGCGAAAAAATCGCAGTGCTCGATCACGGAGTTAAAATTGCGGACGGTATTCCGCAAAAAGTACGAGAGAATCCAAAAGTCATCGAAGCTTACCTGGGAACGGACGCCACATGAAGCAACCACTTTTAAAAGTTGAAAACT
The DNA here is from genome assembly GCA_046336825.1 of Bdellovibrionales bacterium. Classification (GTDB taxonomy): domain Bacteria; phylum Bdellovibrionota; class Bdellovibrionia; order Bdellovibrionales; family Bdellovibrionaceae. The sequence goes on from JBKDFX010000005.1 coordinate 4,983, forward strand.
TAAGCTTGTTTTACGGCTCGATTCAAGCTGTCCGAGGAATTAACTTTGAAATTTTCACTGGAGAAGTGGTTTCACTTATTGGATGTAACGGAGCTGGTAAATCTTCAACGCTCAGGGGTCTTTCAGGACTTCTAAAATCCCAGGGAAAAATTCACTTCATGGGACGTGAAATCACGAATGTGGAGCCCCATTTGCGTGTCACCTTAGGACTTGTTCACTGCCCGGAAGGTCGAGGACTTTTTCCTCAAATGAGCGTGCGCGAAAACCTAGAGTTAGGGACTTTCCAACGACTGGATAAAGAAAATATTGAAAAAGACTATCAACTTTGCTTTGAACTTTTTCCCAGAGTGAAAGAACGCCTCAACCAAATGGCTGGAACACTTTCTGGTGGTGAACAACAAATGGTAGCCATTTGTCGTGCCATTTTGGCTCAACCCAAGTTATTACTTCTCGATGAACCTTCTTTAGGCTTGGCTCCTTTAGTGGTGGCTCAAATCTTCTCAGTGATTAAGCAATTGAACGAACGTGGCACTAGCATTTTACTTGTTGAACAGAATGCCAAACAAGCACTTAAGGTTTCCCATCGTGCTTACGTTCTTGAAACTGGAGAGATCATGTTCAGTGGCACCGGCCAAGAATTACTTCAAAATAACGAAATTCAACGCAGTTACCTCGGCCTGTGACAGGTACATAGATCGTGACGACGCGTCGTAAAACAGCTATTTAAATGAAAGAAAATCCAAAAGCTCTTAAACATTTAATTAACAGTGAAGTGCTACAGAGAATTTCCAAATCCATTGCTCAAATATTTCCTGAATTCAATGAGAAACAATTTTTAAATATAAGGTCTCAACTTTCATCTCTAGAGCTGAAACATCGGGTTCACCTGGTCTGTGATCAACTCTACTCTCAACTGCCAAAAGAATTCACTGAGGCAAATAAAATTTTAACTGCTGCTGTCCATGTCGGTCTTCTCAAAGGCTTTGAGTTGTGGCCCTTCACAGAATACATTCAAACGTATGGTACTCAAAACTTTGATGAGTCCATGAAAACACTATATTTATTAACTCAAAAGTTTACTTCTGAGTTTGCTATTCGACCTTTTATTATTCAACACCCTCAAAAAAGTTATGACTACCTAATGGCCTTAACTGATGACCCAAATGAACATATCAGACGCTGGGCCAGTGAAGGCACGAGGCCCAGGCTGCCTTGGGGAATTAAATTACAAGAGGCCGTCAAAAACCCTCAACTAGGGATTAAAATTTTAGATAAGTTAAAATTTGATGATTCTCTCTATGTCAGAAAAAGTGTGGCCAATCATTTGAATGATATTTCAAAAGATCATCCTCATATTGCTATTCAATTAGCTCTAAAATGGCAAAAATTGGCCCGCCAAAAAAATCGAAATAAAATTGATTGGATTATTACTCGAGGGCTTCGGACTTTAATTAAAAAGGGGAATCCAGAAGCTCTTGCAATTTTAGGTGTTCATCAAAATACTGAATTCAAATTTTTGAATTTTAAATTAAAGGATTCTTTTGTTAAAATTGGGTCCCAATTAGACTTTTCATTTAAATTAAAAAACGAATCAAATCACAAACAAAAGTTCATTATCGATTATGCCATCTACTTTTTAAAATCCAATGGTC
>JBKDFX010000091.1:0-1448 GCA_046336825.1 Bdellovibrionales bacterium
TACGAGATAAGGATGTGTCTCGTGGGCTCGGAGATGTGTATAAGAGACAGGATCATTGGTGATGATCAGTTTATTTGTGTAGGCAAAACCATTTCCAAAGAATTGAGTTTTATTGATAGGGTCCTGAGAGGTAACTTTTAGGACATCACAAGTAGAAGCAAGGCTCGCCGAAACCGATACAAGGTTAATGATATAAAAAAACAGCCACTTCATTTTAAGCTCCTTGGTTCCATTGATTTCGAACATAGTGTACTCCGCGGCCAGAACCTTTTTGTTTGAGAAGTCCCAGTCGTACCAGCTCCGATAATTCTCTTAATGCGGTTCGTTCGGAAATACCTAATTTTTCAACTAGGTATTTCCTTTGAATTGAATTTTCTATTTCAAAAGACTGTAAAATTTTTCTTTGTCTTTCATTGAGTTTTATTGAATCCAAACGATTTGATGAAAGAAGGGATACTTTTATATCACTGGGCAGTCGGTATTTTCCATCTCGAATTTCAATTGGAATTTGATCTCGTAATCTTGCGATAGCGGCATAGACCATAGAGTCATGATGGAGGGGGTGGTACTCAAGTCCCCAAACTTCGTTTATTAATTCTTCTTTTCTTAAGCCTTCAATTCTGTCGAACATGGATCGAAGGATTCTTTTCAAAAGTGGTTGATTTCGTATTGAATAGGATTGTCCTTGCCAGATAATTTCTTCTTTTACTTCATCTAAAATTAAATCACTATCTGTTGAATCCAATTGTATTTGCCCTGAGGAATTTCTTGTTAAAGCTGTGGCCTTAATCGTTATTTTTGATAACAGAGAATCATAAAAAGCCAATTCGGAAGGGTCCAATGTAAAATGTGATTGAATATCCTTTGTGTAACCCAACGACCGGGCAAAATGAACAGCAAGAGTCTCCAGTCTTTCAAGTCCTGACCGACGACACAATTCAAAACATTTTAAAAAGTGACTTTCACTGGAGTTAGAGTTTTGGGAAAGATGGGAAAGTACACCTTTGAGAAAATAATTGAGTGATTTTTTCCAAGGGCTATCTGGGTTTTCAATTTCTAAATGCACTTGTAAATACTCAAGGGCCTTCCATTGTTTTGATAAAAGGCATTTGTAAATTTGATTCTCCAGAGTTCTTGCTTTTTCTCCTGGCTGTTCAAGGCGGTTGGTAAGGAGAACATAAAGATCATCAAATTCATTGGAGTTGTCAGATTCTCTTTTGATTTGCAAGGTGAGTCGTAAAGCTCGTGCCAAGTCATTCATTTTAATTGCCCAACGAGCCTGAGCTGCTTGATGTTGAATTTGAATAAGCTTATGGTCAATGGGAGTTTTTTTCTCTAATAGGTAAGATCGATGAGTAATTGAAGCCAGGTTCAATTCAAGAGTTTTTTGAGAAGCAGCATGCTGATTGGATTTAGATTCAATTAATAATTTTCTTGATTGAGCCAAA
>JBKDFX010000092.1:0-9241 GCA_046336825.1 Bdellovibrionales bacterium
CCCTTAAGACGGCTCTAAAAGAAAAGAAGACAACGCTCGATAAGGTCTTAAGGATGGCAAAGTCTCTTGGAGTCGATCATCGCATCCAAAACTACATTGAGGTACTTGCATGAGTCGAGAATCTCAGGCTAAAGCCGTCAGGAATTCCATCGTCAAAATGGCAAAGGGTGGGACTTCGCTGGATGCCAATGAGATTCGTGTGATTCTGTCACTTGAGCGAATTGTTGCTCGCCTATCAAGCGATCCTAAACTTGATAAGCATCTTATTTACAAAGGCGGTTTCGTTTTACTGAAAACACTTAATAGCAATAGGTTCACGCGTGATCTGGATGCCTTGGGACTTGATATTGAAAAAGAAGTTGTTGAGAAACTTGTTCCTAGAGCACTGGATATTGATCTAAACGATGGCTTTTGGTTTGGAGACGTTCGAGTTGAGTCACTCGATGCGCAGGGCGAATATGGTGCTCTACGTTTTAACTGCGCATTCCAAATCGGCGATCCTCCAGAAAAGGCAGAAGCGATCAAGAAATTGTCGCGCTTGCATTTTGATGTTGGCTTTGGCGACGCCATTCCAAGTGACCTGAAGCTGTCTACGATGCCTAGCCTTCTTGGTTATGAGACTCAGGTTTCTTGGAGGGTGTATCCACCTGAGTTCATTTTCTCAGAGAAGCTACAGACATTTGTAAATCGCTCATCGGCCAATTCGCGAGGTAAAGATATTCACGACTTGGGGATTTTGTTCGAGCAGTGTGAACCCACAAAGCTTAAAGAAGCGATCCTAGAAACCTTCTCTCGTCGCGAAACCCCAATTCCAAAATCTTTTGTGGATTTCGCAAAAGATGTGGACACGAATGTTCTGGAGAATAGCTGGAGAAGCGTAAAGCTGACTAATGAAGATACGAATTTTGAAGATGCGTGGAAGTTACTTCTGAAGCATCTGTCAAAAATTGACCAGAAACTGATGGCTTAAATGCCCGAGACAAAGTCTCCACAAATTTTATTTTGTGGAGACTTTGTCTTTGAGACTGAACTTTTGATTTTTAGACTTGAGACGTATCCCTTCTTCGCTCAGTCATTGAATGGCTGAGCAATCAGGAGTAAGATGCTCTCCGTAAAACCAGAGTCGCCCAAAGACTCATTGTTCTTTGAAAATAGAATAGCTACCGAATGGGTTTGTACAAAAGCTGCCGCAGCGATCCTTGGCATCACCCCGAACGCTCTACGAATTCGTAAGTGCCGTGGTGAGATCGAGTGTCGCTACTTCGGGAACCAATTGAGATTCAACGTGAACTACCTCCAATCGCTTTTCAGCAACGAGCCAATGGCTCGCAGAAAACATGAGCGAAAAGCTCGAAAGGAATAGTTTATGGCAATTAAAAAGGTTCTAGAAAATGGCAAGCCTAAGTACGAAGTCATAGTCAAAGTTCGAGACAAATCTGGCAAACAGATTACGAGAAAGAAAAAGTGGTTCTTTAGCGAAGCCGCTGCAAAGAAAGCAGAGTTTGAATTTCGCATGGAACTCGAAGGCCACAGAACCAAGGTGACTTGGAAGAAGTGGATCGAGCGAGTTTTAGAAAAGTACCGCATCGAATATCGAACATCGACCTTCTTCAATTACAAACACTGCCTGAATAAGTGGTTTGACCCTTATTGGAATGATCGCTTCGTTGATGAAATTAAACCAAGCGACGTTCACAAAGCTGTGTTTGAAACAGCCGCAGAGACCTCTAGCTATACGCAACGAGGTTTACTCAAGATTGTGAAGCGAGTTTTTAACCTCGCAATTGAAGAAGGAATTCTGATTCGTAATCCTGCCGTAGGAATTCGTGTAAGGTGCGCTGAAGCGAATCAAGCCGTTCTCAATAGAAATGAAATTGAGATTCTGCTTCGTGAGGCTCAAGCAAAAGAACACCGATTCTTCCCTCACTGGACGCTCGCCCTCTTAACTGGGATGCGCTCAGGAGAGCTTTATAGCCTACGTTGGACTGATATAGATCTTGTCACTGGCAAGCTCACAATCAGTAAAGCCTGGACCCGCTACAACGGCGAAGGGCCAACGAAGACTGCTAAAGCCAGGATTTGTCCGATCTCAAATGAATGCCGTAAGTTTCTTCAAGAATTGAAGCTTAAGTACAGTGCTAACTCCGAGTTCGTGCTTCCAAGGTTGTGGGAGTGGGACCAGGGAGATCAGGCTAAGATCTTAAAAAGCTTCTGCGAAGAAATCGGCATTACACCCATAAAGTTTCACGATTTGAGGGCTACGTTCATAACGCAAATGCTTAACAACGGGGTTCCACTTTCTAAGGTCATGGCCATCGTCGGCCACTCTTCTTTAAAGACCACCCAAGGATACCTCAGACTGTCTGGTAAGGATGTTGAGGGAGCCACGGAGGATTTAAAGATCACGGTTCCGACTGTGGATGAAAGGCTAGGAAACGTTATTGAATTGAGGCGTTAAAAACTCAAAACTGGTGACTTGTGGTGACATTCGGTGCTAAATTCTAGGAATAACGCATGGTTATCTCACCACAGAGTTACCCATCCAATTTTCCTTCCGAAAAATTTAGGTTCTATATTTTTAACATGTTCAACCTATCTTTTGACTGAAGGTGGTAATTGCCGGTCACTTGATCAGTTCCTGTCTGAAAATTCAAAATTTAAATTGAGAACTTTTAAATCACAGACCTTTATAAAAATTGAGCCAATTTCCATTTCAAACCTAAGTCGAGATTAAATACAAAAAATCTTTTAAGGTCACTTAGTAACAACTCACTAGCCAAAAGATGGATCTTTGAAACAAAGCCGTAATTACAGTCCTACAAACTCACTTATTAAATTATGCTAATGAGGTGATTTGGGAGAAAAAACATTGATAACAAAAACTTTAAAAACTCATCTTAAAAAAATTATATTTATCTTTTTTATTACTGCCTGTCCCCTATTATTTTTAAATTGCTCTGGAGGCTCAGGAGGGGGCAGTGGAACCTCACCAGAGAGTGGTCTGAATTTGCCTAAGTCTGCAAAAAAAGTTTCTGGTGGAAATGACTTTACTTGCGGACTCGACACCAGCGGTTCCGTTTATTGTTGGGGATTTAACGAAAAAGGACAACTAGGTGATGGGAGTACTAATTTTTCGACAAAGCCGAAAAAAATCAATCTCTCAGGAATAGTTGATATCTTTTCAGGTGAATCACACACTTGTGCTATCGGAGCCAATGGTAGCTTATGGTGCTGGGGAGACAATCGGGATGGTCAAATTGGCAATAACGATAGCAATGGATCTGCAGTTTTAAACCCTTTTCAAGCTATAAATTCCGGAGTTATAAGCGGGACTGCAGGAAAGGGACATACCTGTGTAGTCATGGACTCAGGAGCACTAAAATGTTGGGGTGATGGGAATGAAGGACAACTTGGTTTAGGCGACGGAGAATCCTATTTGACACCACAAACAATTGTTTCGTCCGGGATTGTGGGCGTTGCAGCTGGAACTTGGCACACTTGTTATTTGAAAATTACTGGAAAAGTTGACTGCTTTGGCAACAATAGCTTTTACCAATTGGGCCTGGGTAATACGACAACTCAGTATTCACCTGTCGAAGTCATAAATTCAGGAGCTAATTATATAGCGGCTGGTTCGCAAAAAACTTGCGTGATTATGAGTTCTAATGAGCTTAGATGCTGGGGTCTTAATACAGAAGGAAGCGTTGGTAATGGAGGTGGCAACGGTGGCTATGTCCAAACACCTACCTTTATTCAAAATAATGTGAAATCCGTTATTATTGATTCTGCACACGCCTGCAGTTTAGATTTAAATAATATTGTTCGATGTTGGGGACAGAATGCCTTTGGAGCCTTAGGAAATTCGAGCACCACTTCATCAGACATTCCAGTTATTGCCTCATCTGTGAGCAATGCTAAAAACTTATTTCTCGCGGGCTCAGGCACCTCCTGCGCGGTTTCAGCTCTTGATCAACTTTTTTGCTGGGGCAGCAATTCCAACTGGCAATTGGTTTTGCCCATGAGTGATTACCAAGTTACTCCATTTAAAATTCCCAACTTACTTGCAAAAAAAATAGCCATTGCTCCTTGGAATCATTGTGCGATCAGCCCACAAGATCGACTTTATTGCTGGGGCTCAAATAATTTTGGACAGGTCGGTAATGGCATGAACGGAGAGCCCGTTTACACACCTTCAGAAATTATCAATGGGGGTGTCAAAGACGTAGGTGTTGATTACAATCATGCATGCGCGGTTCTTATTTCAGGCGAGTTAAAATGCTGGGGTGACAATTATTACGGACAATTGGGAAATGGAACGACAAATCCATCAAATACTCCAATCACTATTATTAGCTCAGGAGTTGAAAGTGTTGGTGTAGGGTCTGAACACACCTGTGCCCTACTCACTTCTGGTGAAGTCAAATGTTGGGGACGAAACTTCATTGGCCAAGTGGGTGTTGGTAACACACTAAATCAAATATCACCGCAAACAGTCATTGCAAGCGGTGTCCGATATCTTTCAACAAATGGAAACTTAAACTGCGTGATCACAACAAACAACACAGTCAAATGTTGGGGGCAAAACAATCGAGGACAAGTTGGGAACGGAACAACGACAAACTCTCTTGTACCTGTTGATGTCGTGGGACTCAGTGGAGTCACGGGGCTCTCTACTTCTTCAAGCCATGTATGTGCTCGTTTATCTGACTCAAGCTTATCGTGCTGGGGAGACAACATGAATCGTCAATTGTCCTACGATCTATTAGCTTCACGCTACACCTCACCTGTGAGCATTTCACAAACAAATGTCAGCGAAGTTCACACCGGAGGTAATTATTCATGTTCATTAAGTCCAAGTGGATATGTAAACTGCTGGGGAAGTAATGAGTATGGGATCATGGGATTAACTACTAGATTAGAGATAAATCCATCAGTCCCAGTCAACTTTTTTAAACCCGTTATTCAAGTAGCTGGCAAATCTTCAAATATTTGTGCCATCACAAACGATCAATCAGTATATTGTATGGGATTAACAGACTCGGGACTGCTGGGTTCAGAGCCCCTAGCTTATTCAACTGTACCTGTGATTATTGAGCTAAGATAATATACAAATCATTAATTATTTAAAATTCTTAAGTGAGAGAAATTTCATTTTTAAAATTATTTAGAAAAAATGGAAAATTTCTTCAGTTTTCAGTCAAAAAAATTGATTCAGATAAGTTCAGATTGGACGTTAAAGAAATCAACTATGAGGGCCTATTAAAAGCAGCCAACTCTGCAGTGGATGAAGCATTGTTAGATATTCGATGAGCACTTTTAACTTTGGAAATAACGAATTTAGAAGTACCTGATCGACCGACTGAAAAACCAATCCGTCGACCTCGATAAATTTACTTTTAATTTGAGTTATTTCACGTAAAATCTGGACTAGCCAGTTAAGGCTAAGTGCCAAAATTTATACTAATATTTAAATGAGATTTAATCGAACAAGAGGTTCACCATGGACAACCGAAGATGAAAATATTTATACAAATAGTCATTTCATTTTTTCTCGCATGGTGGCCGATCGTAGTCCTAACAAGTGTCATGATGTTTGGCGCACCAGGTTCAACGAATGATGCAAAGAATTTAAAATTAGTCATTCTTGTGATTTTTTATCCAGCTGCAATTGGTCTCGCACTTTATCTTTTCAAATTTGTACTTTGGGGAATCCCCCCAAAGTGGACATTGCTCGCAACCATTGTTGCACCGATCGTGGCCGTTATGGCTTTTGGCTACCCTCAAATGCTGATGAACGCCAACGCAGGAATTCCCAACAACAGATACTTCAACAATAATTCACAGGTTTTTTTTAGAGGAAAAAGGATAAAAGCAGATCCTGTCACATTTCAAACCATCAAAGAAAAAACACCTGATCCTTCGTATCCACTCAACGACATATATGCCGTAGACCAAAATCAAGTTTTTATAAATGGCAAACCAATCCCCAATGCAGACCCAAAATCATTTCAAATAATTGGAAGTGATTGGCGTTATACAAAAGATGCAAATCACATCTACTTCGAAGGAAAATCAATTCAAGGAATTGACCATAACAAATTTGGCAAAGTTCAACCTGTTGTCGAAAATGATCAATCCTACACAGACGGGGTTTCACTTGTTTATTGGGGAGCTATTGTCGGAAAAATAGACGCTTCATCAATTCGATCAATGGGTCCCAGCTACGTAAAAGATCGAAATCAAGTTTTTTACCTCGGAAGAAAAATTTCAAATGCTGATCCTGAATCTTTTGAAGTCCTTAACGGAGGACCTTTTTCCCGAGATAAATTTCGCGTTTATTATAGCACAGATACTGTACCTGGAGCACATCCAGAAACATTTCAAGTTCTAGAGCGAAGTTACTCAAAGGATGCTCAAAATGTGTATTATTTAGAAAATGGAAATCAAGTTAAAATCATAGACAATGCAGATCCTGTTAGCTTCAAAGTCACGCCCTACGATTCAATACGCAAGTCTGATGCCTATGATGGAAAAAACTATTTTATCAATGGAAAGTTAGTAGAAAAGAAATAGAACTGAGATAAAGATATAATAACCGAAAGGGTAAGCTACCATTAAAAAATATATACCTATCTTATTTTTAACTTTTTTTACTTCTGCAGTTAAAGCTTCTGATAAAAATGATGATAAACTTAATTTGATAAAATCTGCTATCAAATCAGATATCAAAAACTACAATCTTGAAAGAAAAATATGGAAACACCAAGCAGGGACTGAGATTTTTTTACTTTATAAAAAAATAAATGAACCCCAAAAAGGTGAAGACTTTGATGTGAGAGTGTTTCTTGTCTCTGAAACTCCTGAAGGGGCTGCAAAAATTCTTGCTTCAGGGAAGTTGACTCCTGAGCTAGAAACAGAAGAATCCTGGAGCTATCCTGAAGCAAAATTTTGTTTGGATTTGGCTAAATATCAACTAACAGATACACAAACAGCTATCGGAGTTAGATTTAATTATATTTTAGAATTTCCAGCAGGCCAAAACCAATCCGAAATTCTTTATCTATTAAGAGTCAATAGCTCTACTTTTGAACAGGTATTTCATGCACCTGTAGCTGAGGGTGATGTTCAGCGGGGCCCTGATGATGCTTCCAGTATGAAAGCGACAGTTTCAATTTCGAGCCAAAAGACAAATTCTATGCATGATATCGTGTTAAAAGAAAAGTGGGAATTGAAGTCCCTTTTACAAAATGAAGATGGCGAACCTGACCTAAAATCAAAAAAGTGCAAAGGCACAAAAACTTACAAATGGATTAATAATCAGTACTCCACTCAAGATCTAAGTTGTACAAAAAAATTATCTGATTCGTATTCAGAAAAAATGAAAGATCTCAATCAAATTTTAGATCAAGAAAATTCAAATGAATGGCAAAATTGCATTTCAGACTCAGATTGTGTGGTTGTTGGACATATCTGTGGAGAAGCTCATTCTGTTAATATTAAATACAAATCAAAATTTATGGAATCTCTTGGCCCCAGCCCACACAGTTGTGCAGGCTCATCACCAGACAAGATGTACAAGGGCCTTTGTTCTAATTCAAAATGTGTAATTTCAAAAATTAAATAACTGGTCTATACTAGGCTTCGGCGTAAACGATAACTCAATTCAATTGCTGCAAATCCGCCGGCGACTGCTCCAATAAACCATAATAGCATCAAACTCCCAACTAAATGAGCACCAAAGAAATTAAATGCAGCCAATGAAAAAAGCCCGAGCACTCTTTTGTGTTGCGCCCTACCTGCACTTCTTGTGAGTTTAGGATTAGGTGCAATTATGGCGGGGCTCGCGACAAATATCCCAGGACTTATTTGGGCCTCAGAGAACAAAATCCTGATTTTTAGCACGGCTGGTATTTTATTAACAGGAAATGGTTTTTTGCTTTGGCGTAATCGCCTGGCGGCATGTCCCTTGGATGAGAGACTACGTAACGCTTGCCTCAAAGGTAGACGATCCAGCAAAACAATTTATTTTTTAAGTTTAGGGCTATTTTCAATCGCAATGACAGTTACTTTTATTTTACCCTCACTTTAAGTTCATCAAGTAGACCTTTATCAATCTCTCACTTGACCAGAGCCCCCCTTAGGTTATTTGATGAACCATGTCCAGCAGCCACCATCATCATACACATCATCACACTCACTCACACCACCACCCTCATGAACCGAATGACCTTAACAAAGCCTTTGGTATGGGGATTATTCTAAATCTTCTTTTTGTTATCATCGAATTTTATTACGGATTCAAAATTGACTCTCTTGCCCTTATGGCAGATGCCAGTCATAACTTGAGCGACGTGGCAGGACTTCTCTTGGGATGGATAGGTTTAACCCTCTCTCGTAAAAAAGGAAATTTTAAATTCAGTTACGGTTGGAAAAAAGCATCTCTCTTTGCAGCCTTTATTAACTCAACGCTCATTCTTGTCGGCATGGGATCTTTAAGCTGGGAAGCCCTGGGGCGATTTCAATCACAAGATCAAAACCCTGAACCCATAACAATAATGATTGTGGCTGGGGTCGGCCTATTAATCAATTCATTCACCGCCTATCTTTTTTTTAAAGGTAGTAAAGCAGACCTCAACATTCGAGGGGCATTTCTGCACATGACGGCTGACGCTGTGGTTTCTTTAGGTGTGTTGGTAGCAGGATTTTTAACTCTCAAGTTTGGGTTCAGCTGGATCGATCCAGTAACAAGTCTTATCATTGCATTTGTTATTACAATTGGGTCTTTTCGTCTTTTTAAACAAAGTCTGCATTTGCTCATGGATGGAGTTCCTGACTCAATTGATTATGAATCAGTTAAAAAATACTTAATGGCAAAACCGGGAGTGACCGACGTATTTGATTTGCACATTTGGTCTTTAAGCAGCACCGACATTGCTTTAACTGCTCATTTACAAATGCCAGGTGGCTGTCCTGGCGATTTTTTCTTGTTAGAAATTAAAAAAGAACTGACTGATAATTTTCATATTCACCACACTACGATTCAGATCACTCGGTCCTTTTCATTAGCCAACAGCTGTATTCAGACGTAATTATTAAAACCAACGTATTGAACCATGGATAAATGATACTCAGGAGCTGTGGGTCATTAACCTGCAGCCAGAGATTGTTTTTTACGTATATCGACGATTCTGAAGAACCACTTTAATTTTTTATCTAACTCTGTTTTAAGCACGAATGGATT
>JBKDFX010000093.1:0-6915 GCA_046336825.1 Bdellovibrionales bacterium
GTATTGAGCGAAGACAAAATGAAGACACTTATTTTGTCACTGGAAAGGCAGTCGCGACATCCCATTGCAGAGGGTTTACGAAGGGCCTGGCCAGATTTGAAAACAGTTGATGTGGTGGTTGAAAAATTTAGTGAAATTCCCCATCAAGGAGTAGAGGGTCAAATTGAAGGCCGCAATTATTTCTTCGGAAAAAAAATCAAGGAAGGCCAATCTTCTTTTGGTCTTTGGCAAGAAGCTCAGTTGCTCGCTGAAGTTAATATAAATTTTGAAGCCCTTCCCGAACTCAAAAAAACCTTTCAAGACCTACAAGCAAAAGGGTTTAGTCTTGGGCTTATTTCTGGAGATGCCAAAGAACCCTGTGAAAGAGTTTCCCGTGAGCTGGGCCTACCCCTTTCGCATACATTTTATCAAACAACGGCTTTCCAAAAAGCAGAAATTCTTAAAAATCATCACCACTCGATGATGGTAGGAGATGGTCTTAATGACAGCCTGGCCATGGGTGAATCCCATGTTTCATTGGCCGTGCAGGGCAGTGTGGACAGTGCCTTGAAAACTTCAGATATTTTTATGATTCATGGGGATCTCAAAAAACTGCCCGAGCTCTTTCAGATTTCCAAGTACGCTCAAATCCAAGTGAGAAATAATATTTATGCAGCTTTGATTTATAATTCATTCGGGGCTGTGCTTGCCCTCAGTGGCTATGCCAGCCCCTTTGTAGCCGCTTTGTTGATGCCTGTGAGCTCAGTTTTTATTTTACTAACTACGCTCAGGAGTGAAAAAAAATGGAAATTCTCTTGATGATGATTCCCATTTCATTCCTTTTGAGTCTTGGCTTTCTATTTTCATTTTTGTGGTCAGTCAAAAAAGACCAATGGCAAGACGTTCAGACGCCTGCCCATCGCATTTTATTTGATGATCAAGTTTCAGAAAAAAATAAAGGAGATTCATGAACACACCCGATGTTAATACGACGTGGGACGAAATTAAGTATGATGATGACATCGTTAAGAAATTTGTTCTTGCGACACTGGCTTTTGGAGCTATTGCTTTTTTAGTGGGGCTTTTAGCTGCCTTGCAAATGGCCTATTGGCCATTAAACTTTGATTTGCCCTGGCTGACATTTGGACGCATCCGCCCCCTGCATACGAATGCAGCCATTTTTGCTTTTGCTGGCAATGCTATTTTTGCTGGGATTTATTATTCCACACAAAGATTACTCAAAGCTCGGATGTTTTCAGACACCTTGAGTAAGATTCATTTTTGGGGTTGGCAGGCCATCATTTTAGCTGCGGCCATCACCTTGCCTTTGGGTTACAGTCAATCCAAAGAATACGCTGAGCTCGAGTGGCCGATTGACATTGCCATCACAGTTATTTGGGTTGTCTTTGCCATTAATTTCTTTGGTACCCTAGCCAGGCGCAGGGAAAAACACATTTACGTGGCTCTCTGGTTTTACATTGCCACCATTATCACTGTGGCTGTTTTGCATATTATAAACAGTCTTGAATACCCGGTGAGTTTTCTAAAAAGCTATCCTGTTTTTTCGGGAGTGCAAGATGCTCTGGTGCAGTGGTGGTATGGCCATAATGCAGTGGCTTTCTTTTTGACCACTCCCTTTTTAGGTTTGATGTATTACTTTTTGCCTAAAGCCGCCAATCGACCTGTTTATTCCTATCGTTTATCGATAATTCACTTTTGGTCTCTCGTTTTTATTTATATTTGGGCGGGTCCCCATCATCTTCTTTACACATCACTTCCTGAGTGGGCCCAAACTTTGGGTGTTGTTTTTAGTTTGATGCTTTGGGCTCCCAGCTGGGGAGGCATGATCAATGGTCTTCTGACCCTCAAAGGGGCTTGGCATTTACTTCGAACAGATCCCATTATTAAATTTTTAGTGGGAGCTGTTACATTTTATGGGATGTCCACTTTTGAAGGTCCCATGCTGTCCATCAAATCTGTTTCCGCTTTGGGTCACTACACGGATTGGATTATCGGCCACGTTCATAGCGGAGCCCTAGGCTGGAATGGTCTACTCACCTTTGCCATGATTTATTATCTTGTGCCTGTGCTTTGGAAAACAAAAATGTACAGCCAGAAATTAATGGACATCCATTTTTGGACGGCCTTGATTGGTGTGCTTATTTACTACGTATCCATGGTGGTGGCAGGTATTACCCAGGGACTTATGTGGAAGGCTGTGGATGCTCAAGGTAAACTTGTTTATCCGGATTTTGTTGAAACAGTGAATCGTATTGTTCCTTTGTACTGGGCTCGTGCTCTTGGAGGCACGCTTTTTATCGTTGGATTCATTATCATGCTCGTGAATCTCTACAAAACTTGGAAGACGGCTCCTGCTCATGTTCCTGAGGAAACCTACCGTGTTCCTCGATTAAACTTAAATTCACCCAGCAATGAAAAAGGGCATCGACGGCTTGAGGGTTTAGCTACGACTTTTACGGTTCTTACTTTTCTCGCCATATTGGTGGGATCTGTGATTGAAATTTATCCCACACTTTCTATTCACAAATTTTTACCAGAGACAGCAAAAATTCGACCTTATACAGGTTTGGAGTTGGCAGGTCGAGATGTGTACATCAAGGAGGGCTGCTATGTTTGTCACTCTCAACAGATTCGCCCTTTTGCATCTGAAGTTTTAAGATACGGTCCTGCTTCCACTTTAGAGGAATCCATGTACGATCGTCCCTTTCAGTGGGGTTCAAAAAGAACAGGACCAGATCTAGCGAGACTTGGGAAAAAATATCCAGATATGTGGCATTTCACCCATATGATGGATCCAAGGGCTGTCAACCCAGAGTCCATTATGCCGAAGTACTCGTGGCTGGCCCAGACTAAAATAGACTTCAAAATCATACGCAAAAAAATGTCAGTGATGAAAAATCTTGGCGTTCCTTACACGGATGACGAGCTTGCTAATGGAGATATTCAAGCTGAAAACGAAGCAAAAAAAATAGCCACTGGTCTTGAGCAAAATGGGGCTCCTAAAGGGCTTGAAAATAAAGAGATCGTAGCCCTTATCGCCTACATGCAAGCGCTTGGGCAAATGAAGCAGGAGTCTAACAAATGAAACAATTAGCTTTAGAGTATTTCACTCAAATTGAGGCCACTTCATTTGCTTTCATATTATTTCTCCTGGCCTTTCTATTTCAGTTTATCCGCTTGTTTCTCAAGCATCAGGATGAACACCTGGAGCGAGCGGCCCATCTTCCTTTTGAAGGAGAAAACCATGAGTAATACACAAGATCCAGATCAACATCTTTTAACGGATCATCAGTACGACGGTATCAAAGAGTACGACAACCCCTTACCTAACTGGTGGTTGGTTACATTTTTTGGAACCATCATTTTTGGATTTCTTTATTGGGTGCATTTTAGTATTGGCGGCGGAGCCACCCAATTGGATGAATTAAATCTTGAAATGAGTGCGCTGCCTCAGAAGCAAGAAAGACTTTGGGTGGAAGCAGATTTTGCAAATCAGCTTGACGATAACCAATTTCAATTGAGCGGAGCTGTGATTTACAATGGTCGTTGTGCTTCTTGCCATGCGCCAGATGGAGGCGGGATCATCGGTCCCAATTTAACGGATCAGGCCTGGATCCATGGTCAAGGGAAAGCCTCTGAAGTGGCCAATTTGCTTGTGAAAGGTGTCGTCGAAAAAGGCATGCCCGCCTGGGGGACTATTCTAAGTGAAGAAGAAATCAAACAGGTTTCTATTTTTGTGCACTCATTGAAAGGAAAAACTCCTAAAAATCCCAAAGCTGCCGAAGGAATTCAGGTGAGTCTCTAATGATTCAGGATGATGAGAAGTTTGCAAAACTGAATATGCTGGATGAGCACGGTCATCGCAAGCTTCCCATCCCTGCCGAAGTGAAGGGTGTGTGGAAAAACAGAAGGGTTGTGGTGCAATCCATTCTTCTCATTCTTTTTCTTATTTTACCTTGGATTCAAATTGGCGGACATCAAGCCATTCTCATCGATATTCCCAAACGAGAATTCGCTTTTTTTGGACTGGTGCTTTATTCTCACGATGCTCCTTTATTATTTTTTTTAGTTTTTGGTTTAGCCATACTGTTGGGTTTGATGACGGCTCTCTACGGACGCATTTGGTGTGGATGGGCTTGCCCACAAACTGTTTTTATTGAACGGGTGTATCGACAAGTTGAAATTTGGCTGGATGGAAATTATCGAGACCGTCGAAAACTTCGAGATCAAGAGTGGAATTTAAAAAAAATAAGTAAAACCTTGATCAAGTGGTCCCTGTTTTTTGCTATCTCTTTTGTGATTGCGAAAAGTTTTTTAGCTTACTTCAATGTTTCAAGTACCAGTGCTCTTCTTTTTTTCACAGCTGTTTTCACATGGAACTTTGGGTGGTTTCGAGAGCAGTTTTGTTTGATTGCTTGCCCCTATGGTAAAGTTCAATCTCTGCTGATGGATGCTCAATCAGTCACAGTCATGTATGACAACCAAAGACCTGATTGCATCGAATGTGGAAGATGTTCTCAAGTTTGTCCCACAGGAATTGATATCCGTAATGGCCTTCAAATGGAGTGCATTGCCTGCACGGCTTGCATTGATGCCTGTGATGAAATTATGGATAAAGTTAAAAAACCGAGGGGTCTTATTCGCTACAAGGCCCTTGAAAATATTAAAATTAATTGGTGGCGACCTCGAGTTTTGGTCTATGCCACTTTGGCCAGTGTGTCGTTTCTTTCCCTCGTTCTGTTGGCTTACAATCACAGTGATGAAAGATTTGTAATTCTGCGAGGTAAAACAACTCCTTTTGTGGTCACTGAAGTTAACAATCAAAAAGTGGTTTTAAATCAATACATCTTTCGCACTGAGAACAAGGGTAAAGAAGATCTCGATATTTTTCTCGATGTGGGAGATCAAGCGGAATTACAAATTTCACAAAATCCGATGAAATCCATTAAAAACAAAAAAAAGGACTTTCCCTTCTTTTTATTGGTGCCATTAAAAGATTGGCCTCTATCGGGAAGTTATGAAATTTTATTGAAGATTACTATCAATGGGGAAGTGACACAAAAAAAGCTCACTTTGATTGGACCTCAGGGGATTTAGGAACCATGCTCCTCGTGGTCCTCGTCCCCATCAGTGGCCAATCCGTATTCCTTCTGTTTTCGGTATAAAGTCCTACGATTAATTCCTAAGATTTGAGCCGCTTTTTCCTTTTTTCCACCGGTTTTTTGTAAAACCATTTGAATGTACTGTCGCTCGAGATCTTCGAGGGTGGGGTTGTACTCCACAGCGCGACCTAATATTTGATCCTGGGAAGAATGATGAAATTGAGGGATGTCATTCTCTTCAATTTGAGGTCCACGGGCTAAAACAACCAGTCTTTCAATTGTATTTTCCAGTTCCCTGACATTTCCTGGCCAGTCATGGGTCATGAGTTTTTGTAAAGCTTCCTGAGTAAAGCCAATGACTCGTCCACCATTAAGTGCCGAATGCTTTCTTAAAAAATGATGTGCAAGTAGTGGAATATCTTCCGCTCGATGTCTAAGGGGGGGAACGGAGATGGGGATCACTGACAATCGATAGTAAAGATCTTCTCTAAAAGCCTCATTGGAAATGGCTTTTTTCAAATCCTTATGAGTCGCCGCAATCACTCGCACATCAATGGGGCGAGATTGGTTGGCGCCGACAGGTTTGATCAGTCGTTCTTGCAGAACTCGTAAAAGTTTGGCTTGCAAGTTCATGTTCATATCGCCGATTTCATCAAGAAAAAGTGTGCCTCCATTGGCCTCTTCAAAAAGTCCGCGTTTGTCGCTAATGGCTCCAGTGAAAGAACCTTTCACGTGTCCAAAAAGCTCAGACTCTAAAAGATCGTCCGGTATGGCTGTGCAATTGATAGCAATGAAGGGAGCTTTCGACCGAGGGCTACGATTGTGAATGGCCCGAGCCACCACTTCCTTACCTGTTCCACTTTCACCCGTGACAAGTATGTTAGAGGTGGCCGGAGCCACTCTTTCAATCAAATCAAAAATGGATTTCATGGGTGCACTTTTGCCCACCATATCGTGAAATCCCCAGGTTTTTTTGACCTCTGCGGCCAAACTTTTATTTTGAACTTTAAGGCGATGAAAGTGCACGGCCCTTTCAATGGTTAAAGTGAGCTCACCAAGTTTAAAAGGCTTTGTAATATAATCAAAGGCTCCTTTGCGAAGGCCTTCGATGGCCGAATCCACAGAAGCAAAAGCCGTCATGATAATGACAGGCATGGGATTGGGTAGCCGCCTGATTTGTTGCAATAGATCGAGGCCGTCCAAATCGGGCATGCGCAAATCTGTGATGACGAGCTCAGTGCCCAAGGAGTCTAAGCCTCCTGAACTTAAATACTTAGCTGCTTCTAATGAGCTCCCAAAATCTCGAACTTGGAAGCCTGATCTGACCAGGTGATCGCGCACAAGGGAGCGCATTTCCGGATCATCGTCCACCACCACCACTGAACCAAAAGAGCCATCAATCATTGGGTACCTCTTCAGTTAGAGTTAACATAGGGGATTGAAAAGCTTCAAATTTAGTACTAGTTTGGCGGCGCAAGTGAGTCATTTTGTCTCAAAAATGAGGTTTCAGTGAACAACGGTCTTACACAAGATGTGGATCAACAATTAGAAGCCCTAAAACATGCCGTTGATGAAGCGGCCATTGTGGCGGCCACAGACAGCGAAGGAGTCATTGATTATGTCAATGATCGATTTTGTGCCGTCTCAGGCTATAATCGTGAAGAACTGCTGGGGCAAAATCACCGGCTGGTCAGTTCAGGTTTACATGACAAGGCTTTTTTTAAGCAACTGTGGGCAACTATTTCCAGCGGAAAAATTTGGCGTGGAGAAATTTGCAATCGAAAAAAAAATAAAGAGCTCTACTGGGTTTATA
>JBKDFX010000094.1:0-6970 GCA_046336825.1 Bdellovibrionales bacterium
CCGGTACAGTGGTAACTCCATGACAAAAAGTGAAGTTTCACCCTTTTTTATCATTCGACTTAAAACTCCAGCCGCTAAAGTGGCCACCAACATGGAAAGGATGTACAAAGCAGCCAGCGTGAGCCCTGGCTTCCAGGCCGGTTCGTTCCAAAATAAAAATCCAAGTAATAATCCATACACAGGAAGTCTGGCTGAGCAGCTCAAAAGCGGAATGATCATTCGCGCCACCCATTTTTCATTCTTTGAGTGGATATTTCGTGTGGCCATCAGAGCAGGAACAGCACAGGCATAACCTGACAAGAAGGGAACAAAACTTCGGCCTGACAAACCAATTTTAGAGAAGGGTTTATCAATGATGGTGGCAGCTCGAGCTAAATATCCTGAACCTTCTAACAAAGCTAATATAAAAAAAAGAATAAAAATTTGTGGAATAAAAACGATCACGGCGGCAAAGCTAGCAATCAGACCTTCAGATATAAATCTGATAAATAAATTCTCTTCACCAAAAGTAAGGATCCAATTTCCTAAATCGGTTAGACTGCCCTCGGCCAGATCCATCAAAGGAGCCGCCAAATAGTAAACACTGGTAAACAAAAATGTCATAATGGCAAAAAATGCAATTATTCCAATAACGGGATGAAGCAACCATTTATCGATTTTCAACGAGGAGGCCCACAGCTCTGTGGTTCGATTTAGGTCAGGGATCAGTTCGCTCGCCATCTTTTTTAAGTCTTTAGGGCTGGGAACAAAAACCTGATCCCAGACTGGAGGCAAATTCTTAGGCGCTTTGTGCAACTGGCTGACTAAAAGTTCAAGGCCTCCTCCAAGTCGCCCATCCACTTGAATAACTGGGGATCCAAAAAAATTTTGAAAAGCTTCAATATCAACATTGATTTTTTCTCGAGCCAGAAGATCTTTCATGGTGAGAACTAAAATCATGGGTAAACCCAAACTCTTCACTTGAAGGGCCAAGTGGAGGTGTCGTTGCAACTGGGTAGGATCGATCACTAATACCACATTACGAAGCTCTTTGGACTCCACCAGTCGACGTAACAGTTGATTGGTCACTTCTTCATCTTCTGATTTGGGAATAAGTGAGTAGGTGCCAGGAGAATCAATCACTTCAATATCAAGATCGGTCCAATGGGCGGCTACTTTTCCGCTGGCGTAATCCACTGTGGATCCAGGATAGTTGACCACTTTGGCTTGGTGACCTGTGAGCCAGTTATAGACTGTCGTTTTTCCACTGTTGGGTGGGCCTAAAAGGACACTTTTCATATTCAGTCTTTCTTTTGGACTTTCAAACATTGAAACTCTTCATTTCGAAGAGCCACCATTCCTTGAGAGGTCATTAAGACCCAGGGTCCTCGAAAGGGAAATTGTCTTAGAATTTTAATGTTTTCACCGGGTGAAAAACCCAATTCACGAAGCCGCTCAACGAGCTCTTCAGGACCGCTTAAATCAATAATCACGTGAGAAAATTCCACAGGCACCCTTTTAACATCGCTCAATAACTTATATATACACGCCGCATTACTATGGCAGGACCTTGGGCTAATTAACTGGGCCAAGGGTTTAGAACTTAGGCTGAGAGGCCGATCAAAGGTCCATGTTACAACCACACCTTTGTTGGGCTTTAATACTTTCCATCGCTGTTTTTACTGCCCCCTTGTCGAGTTGGGCCCGGGACCTCACCTATTTTCACCATGATTCCCATTTGATCAATTCTCTTACAGTTCAAAACACCAGCCCTGTGGCTGAGGATCTTTGGCTACTGATCTATGAAAAAAAATTTATTGAGGAAATTCATTTCGAAATCCCACACTATTCAAAAAAAACAATTTTTGTTTCAGATTACAAAACTGCCAACCAACAAATTTCTTTATTAACAAAATCAGAATTTATAAAAACAAGTGGTGCCTGGAGTCAAAACTCCTCCACGGCCTTTAGATCCACCCAAAACCTCACACTTAAAGATTCCGTGGAAATCACCAATCTGGGACTGCGGCCACAGGCCCTAGAACTTCTTTACAAAAATTCTGAAAATGAAATTATTTTGAAGGAAACTCTGATGAGCCTGGAACACTTGAACACTCAGAGTGTTAAGCTCAAGATATTAAACAATTTCAAGTCCCTGGAAATCAAAGCCCTTTATCCACTTTACATTCATCCTTCGACAAACTTAATTCCCACTCAAGATAAAGAGCCTGTTATCCCTGTTGATCAGGTTCAATTTCTCGCCGAGTATGAACCTGGCTCTCAATTCATTATCGGCTTGACGGATCCTGAACTGATTGAAAAAGCACGACAGGAAATCCGAAACCCCCAAGGCCTGATCATATTTGGCGAGCTGTCTTTAAATCACTTAAAATGGAATAAAAATCCAAGTCTTCACCATCAACCCCGCTGGAGCTGGAGTTTACAAAAAGTCACATCATTAGAACCCCTAGCCGCTGATTGGTGCCAGGTTTATCCTGAAATGCTGGAAAGAATGCTCAGTGTACTCTTGGACCAAGTTCAGGTCTGCTTTAGGGGCTCTCAAATCATTGCAGAATGGAATCCTGACAAACCTCAGCCACGAGCTAAAAAGGAAGCTCCCTGACCAGGTGTTTCTTCAACAAGAACCCATACTTCGGTGATGGTCCACTTCTTCATTTTTTTAAAAAAGTCTTCTGCTAAAAGCCGAGACAATTCCTCAACGCTGGTATTTACCGTGGGAAGTAAATGCACTTCATTTTGCGGGAAAGAATAAAATCGATCTCGAAAATGAACTTCTAAGTTTTTACCTTTTTGTGAAAATTTCATATCCGGATGCTGGGCTGGCAAAAGCACATGCTCATCCCAGAGATCCAAGGATTCTTGAATGATCTTTTTAATTTCTGAGAAATCCACCAAATAACCTGAAGTTCCCAAATCCTGATTTGCACTGGACTTGAGCTTCACTTTAACTGAATAGTTGTGACCATGCAGTTTTTCGGCTCGGGTCTTATCGAAAATAAGAAAGTGCCCGGAGGAAAATTTAAATTTTTGTTTAGACAAATGAAGAGTGATTTGCGATTTCATAGTTGTGGGAGAAATTTACCATGAAGTTTGAATTAAAACAGCAATTTCAAATTGAAGCCGCTCGTTTTTTGCCTCGCCTGCCAGCCACTCACCCCTGTTCACGTATGCATGGTCATAGCTTTGTCATTATCTTGACCCTGCAGGGAACTCTAGATCCTGAGATCGGCTGGGTGCGGGATTACCATGAAATTTCACAAACCATGGCTCCCCTATTAAAAATGATGGACCACAAAGTTTTAAATGAGGTTCCGGGATTGGAAAACCCCACTTCTGAAAATCTTTGTCGATTTGTCTTTGAGCAAATGAAACCCCAGATTAAGGAACTCAAATCCGTGACAGTGAAGGAAACTCCTCTGACAGAGTGCACCTATCCAGTTTAAATTTTTCGAAACAATTTGAGAGTGCCGACGTATTGGTAATTGATCTCCTCGCCGTCCAACCGATAAACATTACCAATAAAACTATCGCTGTTTTTCAGATAATAAACTTGAAAAATGATGCTGGGAGAAGCTCTTATCATCAGATCCACACTTTCTTTTGAAAATTCCCTTAAGTTTTTAGGTTCACCACGATCCGTGGAATTACTAAAAACTCGACCATTTTCAGACAGTTTAACTTGAGAACGTCCTCGCAAAAGGTTTTGATTCATGCGCAAGTCCATATCAATTTCAATCTGCAAATTACGCGCTTTGGCCGAGTAAAACACGTCGGCTGTGCCCTCATATTTGCCGTTGATACTTTCTAAAAGCTGTTGCGAGTTCTTAAAAGTGGAGGAAGTTTTCAGTTCATCGTCTAAGTTATCAATTTTCACTTTTTCCAAGAACTCGAGAGCCTGATTTGCTGTCTGCACCTGATCCAAAGCCGATTCTTGGTTGGACCATTTGTTTTTTGCATTAGAATTATTATTAGCGAGTTCAACAGTTGAGTCTTCAGCCCTAGAATTAATTTGCTTAGCAAACTTAATGGACTCCGATAAATTTGAAGATGGAACTAACGATGAGCTCTCACCCCGAGCTGACTTTTCGACCAGCAATTGGGCCTCCTGGCTCAGTTTAAAACCCAGATCATGCAAAAAAGCCACTATGATCTTGGCCAAGAGCTCATCTGCTTTTTTGTATTTATCCTCAAGGCTCTGCAGACGATAATAATCTTCTATCATTTCTGGCGTTAAAACATTGAGGGTTTGAGAATCATCCTGATTGGCTTGGCTCTTGACTGCTGAAACAGAAACTGACGTTGGAGGTAATATATGGGGTCTTAGTATTAAACCGCTTACAAAACCCAAGACCACCAATAAAATCTGAGTGCCCATGGAGTTCAAAATGGATGATTTCAAATTAAAGTCTCGAGACGCAGTAAAGTTTGCCCCACAAGAACAGGTTCCAGTTTGATTTTATCCGTGGCCACTTTGACTTCTTTTGGATAGATCATCACCACTGTGCTACCAAACTGAAAGACTCCCAGCTCCTCACCTTTTCGAACCACATCACCCACAGATTTAAAAATCTCGATGGAGCCCACATTGGTGGCCCCGACAAAGACTACTTCCACTGGTCCCAATTGAGTTTGCAGGCTGACCACCACCCGCTCATTGCGAATAAATAACTGCGGGATCTCAACGACACTTTCATCGTGTACAGGCCAAAGATCAGCCCCCAAACGCTTGATATCTTTAATCAAACCTTCCACGGGGGAATGGACACGGTGATAATCCGTAGGACAAAGATAATAAACAAGAAAGGCCCCCTTTTCATAACGAGAGGCTTTTTCAGCATCACCAATAAACTCACTCAATTCATAGGTGATTCCCTTGGCTTGAATCAAGGTTCCCTGATCAATTACACCCAATCGAGAAATTCTTGAATCCGCAGGATGAACAGCAAAGCCTTCTTGGATAGGGCGAAGACCCGTTTTGAGCTTACGAGTAAAAAACTCATTCAAACTTTTGTACTCAGAAAGAGGCTTTTCGGCCTCATTTAAATTAATACCATAAGCAGTTTGGAACATTTGAATCACAAACTGAATAATAAAACGGGGGGACTCCGCTCGAGCTAAAACACCGATAAAACGAGACAGGGCCCTTCTGGGCAGAAAATGTAAAATTCTCCATGAAAACATAGTGAAAATTACACTCGATGGAGCCACTGTTGGTCAAGCCTACAAGCTCAAAAGTTTGCTGAGATCTTGTGATTTGTGGTAAGGATCAAGCACCATGTCTAAGATCATCGAAAACCTTCAATTGCCTCTTGATCAAGCCCTTGAGGACTACTTGGCATGGGCCGAACCCAATCACGGAGAATTTCGTATTCTCAAAAAAAGTGTGGATGCTCGAAACAGGCATCAGCCCCATTTCGTCTTGACTGTGGAAGTGGCGGCCGCTCAAGAAAAACTGGCTCAAAATAATTTTGAAATTGAAAGACTGTCCCTAGATACCAAGGAAAAACCCATCATCATAGGTTCAGGTCCCGCAGGACTATTTGCGGCTCTCAGACTTCTAGAACGAGGGATCAAGTGCCGACTTTTCGAACGTGGAAGTCCCAGCGAAATTCGCATGAAGGGAATCAACCGCTACTGGCGCTACGGTGAACTGGACACTCGCAATAATGTTTGCTTCGGTGAAGGTGGAGCCGGTCTTTATTCCGACGGAAAACTGATCACAAGAATCAAATCAGAACATATTCCCTACGTCATGAATCGTTTGGTTAAATTTGGAGCTCCTCAGGAAATTGAGTATCTTTCCAATCCCCACGTGGGTTCTGATCGTTTACGTCGAGTCATCCCTTTTTTAAGAAAACACCTCATAGAAAATGGCTGTGAAATTTATTTTGACACACAGATCACGGACCTTGTGATCACCAATAAATCCATTCAAGGAGTGATCACAGAAAAAGGGGAAACCTATCACTCCAGTTTTGTCTTATTGGCCACAGGTCACTCGGCTGAAGATATTTTTCATATGCTTGAAAAACACCAGGTTTTTATGGAACCCAAAAGTTTTGCCATGGGGGTTCGCATTGAGCATCCCCAGAATTGGGTCAACAGTAAACAATACCGAGAACTGGCCGAGCATAAAGCTTTGGGAAGTGCCAACTACAAGCTGACTCACCATGATCATCAAACAGGCACTGGAGTTTATAGTTTTTGTATGTGCCCGGGAGGATTTGTTCTCTCCAGTTCAACTGACAATGAAGGTCTTGTCTCCAATGGCATGAGTAATTTTAATCGAAATTCTCCTTGGGCCAATTCTGCCGTGGTGGTGACTGTGGACCAAAAAAGCTTCAGCTCCTCAAGCACCTTGGCAGGCCTATGGGATCGCAAACAGGCTGAAACCAGAGCCTTGAATCAAGTTTTGATCCATGGAGGAAACAAACAACTCCCCGCCCAAAAGCTTGAAGATTTTTTTAATCAAAAATTGGGCCCTGTGAGAAAAGGCTCCAGCCCCTCTGGGGAAATTGCAGCTCGTGTGGACCAAATTTTAGAAAAGACTCAGTATTTAAGACTTCTGGAAGGCCTCAAGGCCTTTGACCAAAAAATGAAAGGTTTCTTCCATCCTGAGGCCCAAATTTATGGAGTGGAATCTCGCACCAGCTGTCCTGTGCGTATCACTCGAAACAATGAAACCTATCAAAGTGTCAGTCACTCAGGACTCTATCCCGTGGGAGAAGGCGCTGGTTATGCCGGGGGAATCACTTCGGCGGCCTGCGATGGTATTCGTGTGGCCGATCAAATTTATCAATCTCTTAAATCTCAAAATTTATCCGTGCGGAATTGACGCTCACTTGGCGGGCTGTCACCTGCTTGATGTTGACCGGGAAGTGGAACCTCGATTTTCTCCACATCAAAATAAATTCTTCCAATTTCACGACCATGGATGGTTTCCACCTGGACACGCCACTCACCACTGGTG
>JBKDFX010000006.1:0-2125 GCA_046336825.1 Bdellovibrionales bacterium
CTTATCAGACCTGCCAGGATGGCAGGTCTGAATCCCGAGGTTTGGAGGCGGAAGGCCTCCATCAGCCACGATGGCTTTTCCACACAAAACCCATGGATTAGAGAATGATCCCACGTCGTCACGATCTACGTACCTGTCACACGAGGAGGTAGAAAACGAAAAGACCGGCGATGATGCGGTAAATTCCGAAGCCGATAAAGCCGCTGCGGCTGACCAGCTGAATGAATCCTTTAATGGCCACCACTCCCATCAGAAAACTGACCAACCAGCCCACAAATAAAAGCAGGGCATTGTCCTTGTTCAAGTAGGGTAAAATATCTTTAAATTTTAGAACACTGGCACCCAAAAGAGTGGGCACAGCTAAAAAAAATGAAAACTGAGTGGCCTCTTCTTTTTTAAGACCTAAAAAAAGTCCGCCGACAATGCTGGCACCACTACGAGATGTTCCTGGCAACATCGCCACACACTGAAAAAGCCCTAACTTGATGCAGTCTTTTAGGGTCAGATCCTCGATGGATTTATGGTTTTTGGAAAACCATTTTTGCTTTTCCATCCAAATCAAAAAAAATCCACCCACAATTAAGGTGGCAGCCACAATCCAAATGCTTCCCAGCATGTGATCAAAAAGTTTCTTTAAAATCAGACCCACGAGGGCTGTCGGTAAAAAGGCCCAAAAGATTTTTTTGTAGAACGAAATATTAAACTGACCAAAAAAACGATCCCGGTAAATCAAAAGCACCGACAGAATAGCGCCGCTTTGAATAACAATTTCAAAGCTTTTGAGAAATTCTGTTTTTTCCAATTTTAAAAGGGCGGAGGTCACCATCAAGTGACCCGTGGATGAAACGGGTAAATACTCTGTGAGGCCTTCGACAATTCCTAAAATGATCGCATCTAAAATAGTCACATCTTTCATTTTTCACGAAACATAACTTCGAGGGGAATAAAATAGTCAAATTAACGCAGTCTGAAAAGATGGATTTTTGTACGTGGTGCTCAAAAAAACATCATACGCTTTTAGTAACCACGGAGGGGAAAATGAACAAAATCGTTTTAGGCCTATTATTGGCCATGGGAATTCAATCGCAGAGCGCTGAGTTTCTAGTGAAGTACAAGGACCAGAGGGGATTGATGTCTTTGCAGAACCGGCTGCAACAAAAAAACTCCAATGTTCAAATGTTAGATCAGCATGACAAGGGGTCTTACCTTGTTGTCGACATTCGCCAAGAAAATGAAAAGTCGGAGTTGGAAGCTTTGCAAGCTCTCCCGGGTGTAGAATACGTCGTTCCTAATTTTGAGTTGAAAAGTTTTTCTGAGATTCCAGCCCGGTACTCACGAGATTCAAAAAATTTAAAAGAGCAGTGGGCCATGGCTAAAGTGCAAGCCGAACGGGCTTGGCAACGCGCGGGCAATCAAGGCAGTCGAAATATTACTGTGGCCGTGATCGACACCGGAGTCGATGATGAGCATCAGGCTTTGGCGCCAAATATGATGGCCGGTTTTGATTTCGCTGATAATGATGATGACGCCAACGATATCACGTCCAGATCCAATCCAGGTCATGGAACCCATTGCGCTGGAGTGATCGGCGCCACGGGACGAATCCCTGGTGGAATAGTTGGACTTTCTCCAGATGTACGAATGATGCCTATACGTTTTCTTAACGAAAAAGGTTCTGGGGATTTGAACAATGGAATTAAAGCCATTGATTTTGCCATTGAAAAAGGAGCGCAGATCATATCGGCTTCTTGGGGCGCTCAAGTTCCAGAATCCACAGCTAAGCCTTTAATGGAAGCTGTCAAACGGGCTGCGGATGCTGGAGTTTTATTTGTTGTGGCCGCAGGTAACAGCAATAAAAACAATGACAAAGTGGGATTCTATCCTGCCAATGCACCCTACGATAACGTGATCAATGTGGCCGCTAGTAACAAACGTGATGGCAAACCCAGCTTTTCAAATTTTGGTCGTGGCCGAGTTCACGTGTCTTCTCCAGGTGAAGGCATCATGTCTACCTTGCCAGGTGATAAGTATGGTAACCTTTCCGGAACTTCCATGGCCACTCCCTTGGTGGCGGGTTTAGCAGCTCTTCTCATGGCTCAAGATTCAAAACTCACCGCTCCTCAAG
>JBKDFX010000095.1:0-17116 GCA_046336825.1 Bdellovibrionales bacterium
TGATTGGTTGCAAAGATGGGGTCAAAAATTTTCTTTTCCAATTGAGTGTACTTAAGCTCTCTTCGCTTTTCTTTGTTTTCTCGAGCTATATGGGTTTCATGAAATTGACTGGGAAAGACTTCAGCTACAATTTTTTGGTAGCTGGGTTTAGAATCCGACTTAACTATAAAAGATTTGGCCGTTGGGCTGACTTTTAAACTTCTTAATAGTTTTTCAACAGCTTGTGAAGATTGATCGAGTCTTGGTCCATACTTTTTTTGTGATAGATCACTTAAGAGCCCTTTAGCTGGAAGGGTTCCTACCTGTACTCCTAGAAGCTCATACGACTCACTCACGGCTAATGCAATCGTCAAAGGCTTTAATTTAGTATGTTCGATTGATTCCATTTCATCAAACTGAAGCTCTTTAATCGAAAACTCTTTTAATTGATGATGATATTTTGCCAGTTCTGAAAGCCATAAGAACTTTCTGTAGACTGTCTTGTAGTTGCAGTTGAGGTTCTGGGCGGTTTTTCTCATCGTAGTGCCAGAGGTAAGGGCTTTTAATATTAGTCGGTTTAAATCTGGTCGTTTCTGTCGGTAACTTTCTGTGAAAGTTTGAGTTGAGAAGTTTTTTTGGCAAGTAAAACAAAAGTAGCGTGGGACATAGGTTTTTGAGATTTTACGGTAATAAAAACCCTTCTTTCGAAAGTCTTTGTTGTAACAATGTGGGCAAGAGTAGAGTCTTTTAGCATTTTGAAAGTTCATCATGCTTCGGAGTCAGCAATTATTAAGCGGCTCTGGAATCACCATCTCTTGAGTATTATAATAAAGCACTGCCGATGGGCGGACAAAGTACTGAGCTCCATCAATCTGGGATTTGGAACTCTAAGGGCCTTTCGGCCCATTCAAGGGGTGCAGTTTCTTGGCTATAGGGGTGCAGTTTCATTATCCTAAGGGCCGAGTCCGTGCGTGGGCTAAAAACTCTGAGCGAGTGTCGGCACTGGTCTTAAATTCACCACGCAAATCACAAGTTGTTGTCGAGGAGTGAAGATCCTCCACGCCTCGAGAAATCACACAAAAATGTTTGGCGTTGATGTGAACAGCCACATCTTCCGTTTGCAAAACCTGTTGCAAACAGTCCGCAATTTGTTTTGTCAAACGCTCTTGAACTTGGGGTCTTTTTGAGAAAAAATCCACCACTCGGTTTATTTTTGACAATCCGATCACTTTTTTTGATGGAATGTAGGCCACTGTTGCAAAACCTTGAATGGGCTGGAAATGGTGCTCACAAGTCGAAAGTAGTTCAATGTCTTGAATGACCACCATCTGGTCGTATCCCATTTTATTTTCAATCAAAGTCATCTTGGGAAAATGATCAGGACTCAGACCTTTGAAAATTTCTTTGACGTACATTTTCGCCACTCGGTGAGGAGTTTCTTTTAATGAGTCGTCCTTAAGATCAAGACCTAATGTTTTCATGATTTCAGTGAAGTGATGGGTGATCTTGTCTATTTTTTCTTTTTCAGAAAGTTTATTGGGTTTCATGGGTGTTGGCATGACTTCAGATAACATCTGCTCGACCCATTTCGCAATAACTGGAGTGGAAGATAATGGCTTGTGCATAGGTATTTTATTTACCACAGGAGATTACAGACCCCGTGGTTTAATAGGTGACTTGGCTTGATATTGTAGACTTTTCATATCTTGATCATATTTACAACAAGCCCAAGTTCCCCCATCGTGGCTAAGTGATTGGAATTTCAGATGGAATGGGACAAAACCTTGAGGCCCTTCTTTTGCTGATGATCGTGTGATGTTTAAATTTTTAGTTTTTGCTTTATTCTGGGGATCCTTGTCCTGGGCTCAACTGGGTGTTGAGTTTTTTCGAAGTGAATTGCATCCGGCTTTAAAAGCCCCCGTTTGGATGCAGGACTCAATTCAAGTTCAAATCACTCCCCGAGGGCAAAAACTTTATGCTGAAAATTTCCTGACTGTTTTGAGCAATCTGGGTGTGGTCATCAATGAAAACTATTTCCCAGCTCTTGAAGTAAAAGCGGAAAAAGCCATTTCCATCAGTGAGATGGCCAAAGAAAGACCTGAGCAATTCAGAATGGTGCAAGAAACACGGGATTTTATTAGTCGTGGAATTCGAGGCATTGAGCTCAAGGATTTCAAACCTGCTGTTAAATTAGGTCCTTCCGAATATGTAGCTGAATTCAATCGGCTATCCATTGTGGCCGATGAAAAATTAATGAAGCAAATCGGCAAAACAGAGGGTGCTGTTTTATCTCTTGAATTTAGTATTTCACAGTTGAAAGCGCTCTCTAGTGATATCAGAGTCTTTGACGAAGAGAATCCCTGGTTAGGAGAAATCGGTGTTCTCAATCCTGCCCTGAGCGTGGGGACTCGAGAGACACCCCTGGTGGGACGTCTGCCTTTTTATGTCAAATTAGATAAAAATAAAGAGCTCAAATTTGAAGTTCTCGATGTTTCTGCCAATTTAGATTCAGTTCCCATTGAAGTGTCCTATCGAAAGTTGCTTCTCCCTTCATTCGAACTCAAAGTTGTGGGCCAGGATAAAGTCTACCAAATTTCTCTTGAGGACAACGAGTTCAAAAAAATTGTAGACGCTCAAATTCCAACTGGCCTAAAGCTAGTTCGCGATTATGCGAGAATCTATTTACAAAAAGAATTTCCTAAATTGATCAATGAAAAAGTCAGTGAAGCCCTAAAAGGAGAGCTCGAAGAAATTCAATCTCTGCCTGCTGCAGGCACACCAGAGGCTGATCCTCGCCCTCCCTTGTCTTTGGGAATGAAGCTGAATGGCTTGAGCCTTAAGGACTCTTACCTCGGAGTGAATCTTTCCACTTTTATTGAAGACACTTCGATTCCCGCTGTGGGTCCTGCCCTTTGGTCAAAATCAGGAGCTCGTGGAACTCCTGTTTTTAATCATCTTCCACCTGATCAATATGATTTAGGAATCGCAGTGGATCGAATTGTTTTTAATCGTTTGGTGCACTTGAGTTTTAATAGAAAAAATTTCAAATCTTTGAGTGTTGGCAGCTGTCCCGACAGTCCGAAAATTGAACTGCTCAATGCCCCCGCTATAGATGCAGTGACCAATAAAAAATCAGATGACCCCACGAGTGCTCGGGTGAGCGCAAGTTTGGATATCCTTTTAGACAGCCCGAAAAATGTGAGCAGTGGAATTTTTGCGCCCTTAAAGGATAAATTACACTTGAAACTCAAATACAACGCCTTCATCAGGCCTGTCAGTCCAGGCTCCCCAAAACTGGGAATCTATGCGGATGGTCCGCAACCAGGAAGTCTTTGGGTGGATGATGCCAGTCTGACGTGGATCGGGAAAATAGCAAAAAAGAAAGTATTATCAGAAATTAACAAGGTGTTGTCCGAAGATGGGGATTGCGGTACAAGTGGCCCGATTGCGGAGTTTGAACTCATCAATGCTCTGTGGGGATTTCCGATTGAATATGTTAAGCTAGCCATGGATCCTCAGGGGCAAATGATGTTGTACATGAACTATAAACAGAACTCTGAGCAGGTGAAACAATGAAAAATCACATTCTATCTTTTATGACTTTACTTTTAAGTCTTGGAATTATGAGTGGCTCTTTTGCGCAAAGATCTGCAACAGCTGCCAGACAGGATCTGGTTCCCGGTTTTCAATTGAATCGAACTCAAAATTTAAATGGAAAATACATTCATGCCATCTACGCTATCCAAAAAGCGGGTTTTATTGGTGTGACTCCAGTCCCCCACTTAGAAAAAATTCGTGTGGTGCAAACTCAAAAAGTGCAAACCAATTCAGTGATCTTTAATACAGTGACCATTGAAAAAGAACCCTTCCGCGGCTCCTATAACGTGGTGGTTTTTGTAGTTTCTGATAAACCTCAAGTGCGATGGGCCAACCCTGACCAAAGCGCCTCCACTGACTACAGCTATTTAACCAAAGTCGAAAAGCCTTCACTGGATCTGTTTATCAAACAACAAGGTGAAGCTGCTATTTTTGGAATTAGCCTCTAGACTCTTTTAAAATTTCCATCACTCGAATGGCGGCTTTTTGTCCACTTTCAAGAGCTGCGTGGACAGTGCCTTTTTCATGACTAGGAACAAATTCTCCGGCCCAATGCAAACGTCCCGCATAGTCGGGACTTTCAAACAATGCAGAAGTGGGAAGCCAACTTTGCGGACTCCACAGGCCTCTGGCCCCTTGAATAAGATTTTGATCTCGCCAATTCATCACTTGAAAATCCACCTGGGAAGATCTCAACCAGGAACTGGCAGGGCCTCGTTCAATAAGTCCTAGAGCCCAATTTTCAATATCAGGTAGAGTCCAATGGGACTGATCTCCCCCACGCAAACCTCCGACCCACATTTTTTCTTTTGTGGGAAGAGCGATATTAAGAGTCTGGTCTTGATACCAAGTGGCTCGGTCTTTATTTTTCAATGCCGTGGGTGGGAATGACAAATAAACTTTAGAGCTTTCCCCTAGCTTTGCATTTTTCAGACGATTCAATTTAGTTTCTGAAATTTTCAATGAAGAAATACCTGAAATTCGACTGTACTGATTCATGGGAAGAGCCATGATCACTTGTGGACATGTGGCGGACTGAATGCCCTGAGGCGTTTTAAAAGAACAACGAAAACCATCCTGAGTTTCTTTAAAACTCACCAATGTCCAATTGAGCTTGACCAGATGATCAGGAATGACTCCAGAAATTCTTTCAAACATTCTTCTGACGAGCTCACTCCAGCCTAATTCGACTCGAAATAAAGGTTTAAGTTTTTTCTCAAAATTGGTCTGCCAAAGCACTTGCAAAGCGCTGACTGATTTTGAATCGGCTGAATTTTGTGTGCGATTGATCGCATCCCAATATTTAACAATTCTTGGATCAGCTTCTATCCAATGACTCTGCAAGTACTCCTGAAACGAAAGAGAATCTAATTCAGTGGCCAATGTGGGCGATAAAACGCGATAATCCTCTGAACTGCCAAAAATCCGAATACGATCAGCAATGAGTCGATTGATAAAAGGCTGAGCCACTTTTTGGTAATCTTCCTCGGTGAGCTGATCACCTTGGGATGACTGCCAAAGAGGTTTTTGCAGAGAGTCCACAGGCCATTCTGACCATTCAAGCTGAAATTCCTTGAGCAATGAAAATACGAGTTGGTGATGAGCTTCAAAAAACTCAGCTCCCATTTCAAGTGTGGATCCATCTCCACTGCTGACTGAGTAAAGCCGTCCTCCTGGACGAGAGGAACCTTCAAAAAGTCGAAAGGGTATTTTATTTTTTTTTAAAGTGTGTGCCGCCATCAAGCCGGCAGCTCCGGCACCGATGATAAACACTTCATTATCAAACACACGCCTATCAGCACCAAAATACTGGTCAAGACTTGAGCAGCCAGATCCTAAAAGGGCTGTTGATCCCCACCCGATTGAATTTTTTAAAAAATTTCGCCGCTTCATCTTTTCCCCAGAAAGGTCTATATTAACTTGATCATGGAAGTGCCTCAATGTCTATTCGACAACTTTATTCGTCAGGGATGGGCCTACTCAGACCAAATGCTGACCCATCACCAGATAAAATCCTGGAGACAAATGGCCCAGGAAAAACTGAATCATGGGCACTTTCGACCAGCTCAAGTGGCATCAGGCTCTCAGCCTCACATCCGTTCGGATTCTATTTATTGGCTTGAGGAGGCTCAAACCGAAAGTCTGTCAATTTTTAAAACTCTCCATGAATGGAGACAACAGTTGACGAGGGAGCTGTGCGTCTCGGCACCTCAAGTAGAAGCTCATTTTGCTTGCTACGCACCAGGAAATTCCTATCACAAACACTGTGATCAACCTAAAAACTCACAAGCGAGGGTCATCACCTTCATTATTTACCTTCATGACAACTGGGCCCCTGGGATGGGGGGAGAGTTGGTCATCTTCGAAAATGAAAACGATGAAGTGGGAACTTTTATAGAACCACAACCAGGTCGCGTCGTATTTTTTAAAAGTGACGAGATCTGGCATCAAGTGCAACAATCGAATTTCAATCGTCTTTCTTTGACAGGTTGGTTTCGACACCCATGAATAAAAATGAAAAATCTGTTATTCGTTTTTTAATCACTGATCGTATTTTGCATCGATTTTTTATTTTATTTTTATCATTTTTATCGGCCTTGTTAGGGTTGGCGGCAGCCTACTTTCAAAAAGATTTTGTTGATTTGATTGTGATCTCTCAAGAAACAACATTTAACAAGCTTGTCTTACCCTTGATTTTTGCATTTTTCGCTTTTTTATTGGCCAGCTTTTTTACCCAACTCAATCTTTACTGGGGGTACCGAGAGGCTCTCATCGCTCAAAGAAAATTAGCTGACAAAATCTACGAACATGCCCTTCGTTTAAAATCAGAAAATCTTGAAAAAAAAACGGTCGGTGAAACGGTCGCTTTGTACGCCACTGATGTTCCTGCGGCTACAATCCTGCTTGAACAAACTTTTCCTTACGGAGCGAGTACTTTTTTCCCACTGATTCTGGCTCCGATTGCACTGTCAGCCATGGTGGGCACCTCTCTGCCTTTAGTTTTTGTGCTGGTTATTTTTGTGGCGATGGTGAACACGGCCCTCGCCTTTAGGCAAAGTCGATTCTTCACACTTTTTAAACAATTGGCCGCTGAACGAGTTTCTTTAGTCAATGAATGGTTACAAAGTATTCGTTCTCTTAAAATTTTAAATTGGATTCACGCTTTTGAGGAAAGAATTATCGCAGTACGCGAACGAGAAACTCAAAATCGAGTTTCCATGGTGACCAATGGTCAACTGATGAATGCCATCACTTCCCATGCCACTTTTATTTTTAACATAGCGGGTGCATTTGTCTTGATACAAATTTATCAAAAGGATCTGACCGCGGGTGAAATTTGGGCCCTATTTTGGGTGCTAGGTCTTTTCCTCAATCGGCCCCTGCGGCAATTGCCCTGGTTTTTTACCTTTGCCTTCGATGCTTTGACTTCTAGTCGTCGCTTGCAAAATTTTTTGAATATTGAGCCCATGAAGGATTATTCCATTTCTAATCTTTCCTCGGGTTCCACTTCATCCTTGATTGAAATTAAAAATCTCAACTGGGGCAGTGCGGCCAATCCTGTTTTAAAGAATTTAAACTTTTCTATGAAACCGGGTGAAAAAATAGCCATTCTGGGTGAAGTGGGCTGCGGAAAATCAGCCTTTTTACTTTGTTTGCTCGGAGAACTTAAGGGTCAATACGAAAAGTTTTCGTTCAAAGGACAAACCATCAAAGGTTCTATAATTTCAGAATTTAAAAAATCACTTAACTATGTTCCTCAAGAATCTTTTCTTATGAACAGCAATCTAAGGGACAATGTCACCTTTGAATATGAAACTTTGAGTGCAGATGATGGTGACTTACTCGCCAAATTAGAAATGGTGGATTTCAATCCTATCAGGGAAGGAATGAATTCAGGACTCGAAACAGCCATCGGCGAGCGTGGAGTGAATTTATCAGGAGGTCAAAAACAACGCCTGAGTTTGGCCCGATCCATCAACCAAGAAAAGGACCTGATTCTGATTGATGATAGTTTAAGTCAGTTGGACACCAACACAGAAAAAAAAGTTCTCAAAGAATTGTTTCATGGCCCACTTAAAAATAAAAGTGTGATCATTTGCACACACAGGCAAGAAGCACTTAAGTTTGTCGATCGAGTTTTTGAACTGAAAGGGGGATCTTTGCATGAGCGCACAGTTCTCTCTTGAGTCTGAAAAAAAATTTGAAGGTGGTTTTAAACCCTCTTTATTTCAAACCCTCAATTTATGCTATGCTCCCTATCGATCGGAACTGATCCTCATACTTCTTTTAGGTTTGCTCGGTCGAATTTTAGCTCTATCAAATACAAATTTAGTAGGAGTTTGGGTCGACACCACGGTTCGCCAACAAGCCCCCCTTGGTATTTTCCAAAGTTGGAATCATCACGATTTTCTCATTTTAATGCTGGCTATCACCGTAATTGGATTTCTTTTTACAGCCCTTTTTAGAATTCGTTTTTCTCGACTTTCTGCTCGAGCGGTTTCCACTTTGTATGATGAGACCACTTTTCGTATTTCTCGAGCTCCCATGTCATTTTTTGATTCTAACCCATTGGGAAGAATCATGACTCGATTTTCATCGGATTACGGAAATGTTTTTCGACTTTTTGGTGGTCCATTGGCTGAGTTTTTTTCCATCGTTTTTGATCTTGTGGCGTTCATTGTCCTCATGACCCTGATTCATCCCTTGTTTCTAGTGCTGACCCTGCTCTATATGGCCAGCACTTGGCTGGTTTATCATTTCAATCGCGATCGTTTGCGACTGGCTCGTCGTGAATTGTCCAGACAGCGGGGGCCTTCCATTGCTCATTTTGCTGAAACTGTCCAAGGTGCAGTTAATATTCGATTGTTTGAAAAAGAATCCTTATTTCGCCAAAGATTCACTGGACTGGATTCAGAGTATTTAGAATCCAAAAGGTCCACCTTTTTAAGAGTGACCACTTTTATTTTTGAAATGTCAGCCGCTAGCACCTTGTGGTTTCTCATTGTCGGGCTTTTTTCTGCCTGGGGTCTCAATCAAGGTTTTTTAAGTTTGGGAGATGTGGGAACCGCTTTGGGGTTAATTATGATCTCCTTCAGCTCCATTCAAATGTTTTTTGAATGGCTCTCACAACTGGAAGAAGGTTTTGTCGGCGTGGAAAGACTCGATGACTACTTACGACGCCCCATTGAAAAGTATGCCAAACTTCCTGCTAAAGCCCGTTACAAAACTGATCATGATTTTGAAAAACCAATCCCCACACCTTTTCATGGAACCATCGAAAATTTTGATATTCGCTTTAATAATGTTCAATTTCGCTACTTGGAAAACCAAAATCCAGTTTTATCCAATTTAAATTTGATAATTCCTGAGAGACAACGTTTGGGCATCATCGGTCGCACGGGAAGTGGCAAATCCAGTTTATTACAAGTGTTAACGTATCTTTACCCTTTCGATGGAGATGTCTCCATTGGACAACTCAACCCCAAGGCCGGTTCAGATCTGAATTTGTATCGCTCGATGATTTCGTATCTTCCCCAAGAGCCGACCCTTTTGCGAAATTCGCTACGTCAAAACCTGGACTTGGAAAAAAAACGCAGTGATGCAGAGATTGTTCGCACTTTAGAGCAGGTGGGACTGGGGCCCTGGTTTCGTTCCCTTGGGCAAAGTTTAGATTTTGAACTCCAGGAAAAAGGGAAAAACCTCTCCATTGGAGAACGACAATTGTTAGGTCTAGCTCGGTGCTTATTACAGAATGCCCCCATTCTGATTTTAGATGAGGCCACCAGTGCCCTTGACCCTATCACTGAAAAAATTGTGCTTAATGTTTTAGAAAATGAAGCTAAAAGTAAAACTCTTATTTTTATAGCCCATCGACTGCAAACATTAAAATTCTGTGATCAGATACTTTGGATTGAAAAAGGGAAAATAAAAGCCTACGGTAAACCCAGTGAATTGCTATCTCAATTTGAGATTCCACAATTGGATGATTAAATTTTGATGACTTGAATGAACTGGACCCCTGCTAGACTCATGCAAAAGGCCTGGGTCCACCGAAAATAAGAGAGCTATGTCCGAGGAAAACACCGGTACTGAAAATTCTGCTCAATCCCCCACTTCGCCTGAAGCTGAGTTTGCGCATATTGTTTCTTCTTGGCCCGCCTTCAGCCATGAAGAAAGAACCCAAAAATTTCAGTCGTTACCTCGCACTGAAGCCGAAGAACTTTTTTTGACTCTTAATACCCACGATCAAGCCGAACTCATCCAAGAATTTTCAGGTGCCCTGGAAAAACGCTCTTGGGTACGATTGTTAGCACCTGATGATGTGGCTGACTTAATTCAAGAAATTGGTTTGGAAAAAAAAGAAGAGATTTTAGCTCTCATTGATCCACAAACTCGTCGAGAAGTGACGGCACTTTTGGCCTATGCCGAAGACAATGCCGGAGGTCTGATGAGTTCTCGCTTTGCTCGTCTTAGACCCGACATGACCGTGGATGAAGCCATTCGTTATTTGCGTTTACAGTCGAAAACCCAAGTGGAAACCATTTACTATGCTTACGTGATGGACTCTCAGCAAAGATTATTGGGAGTTGTGTCTTTCCGAGAACTCTTTTCCGCTGCCAATCAAAAAATCGTCTCTGAGATCATGCAAACTGATGTGATAAAAATTCCTGTGGAGATGGACCAGGAACAAATTGGACGAATTTTTTCTCAGCAAAATTTGATGGCTCTTCCTGTTATTGATTCTGAAGGAGTCATGCAAGGTATCGTCACCTTCGATGACGTGGCCATGGCCATTCAAAAGGAAGCCACAGAAGACATTCAAAAATTCGGGGGATTGGAAAGTTTAGAAGCTCCTTATTTTAAAATTTCTTTCATGGAGATGTTTCAAAAAAGAGGGGGATGGCTGATTCTGCTTTTTGTGGGAGGAATGTTCACCACCACCGCCATGAGTTACTTTCAAGTGGAGTTGGAACGCGCTGTGGTGCTCACTTTCTTTTTACCTCTCGTTATTGCCTCTGGGGGAAACTCGGGCTCTCAAGCTTCCACATTGATCATTCGAGCTCTGGCTCTGGGAGAAGTGCGACTGCAGGACTGGGGCCGTGTCATTCGGAAAGAACTCATGATGGGACTGGCCCTTGGATTATTGCTCGGCACTGTAGGTCTTCTTCGAATTTTACTTTGGCCTGCTCGGGAAGAGCAATTTGGCAGCAGTTATGTTTATTTAGCAGCGACAGTTTTCTTAACTCTTCTTTTTGTGGTGCCCTATGGAACCATCACCGGGTCCATGTTGCCTTTTATCTTAAAAAAATTGAAATTAGATCCAGCTTCGGCCTCGGCTCCATTTGTTGCCACATTGGTGGATGTGATGGGTCTTGTGATTTATTTTTCAGTGGCCAGTTGGATACTTAAGGGCGTTTTACTTTAAGCTGCGCCCTTAAGTCCTTTTGTCCAAGAGACAATTTTTTCAGTTACAGATTGAGTGGCACCCTGGAATTGAACCCCGTAAGATTTATTATCCTCACTCCACACGATTCGACCTTGAACTTCGATTTCACCGCCACCCGCTGGGTTTTCGATTTTCATGGTGACGAGTGAGCCTTTTTCAATCAGATCCTCAGCTGCAAACGAAAGACCTCCCATGGACAGGGTCTTCATTTGACCCACCACTTCGCGGCCTCCCAGATTGATGCGAATATCTGAATTCACATTGAAGCGTTCAAACTTTCGTCTTTGCTCTGGACGCATTCTTCTCAAGGTCATCCACACGGCCACAGGCACCATAAAAATAATAAAAGCAAGGGCTGCACTTCCTAAAGGCCCCAGAGGACCTCCACCCTGACTCAAGGACTGAACTAAACCACAGCCACCGGCACCACCAGCAGCGGCTTCAGCTTGCGAAGCCAGATCATAACCCGAAGCTTTGTAATCGGGCTGCGAGGCAAGAGTGGATGTGGAGCTTTTAGCTAGAGAAACTAAATTGAAAGCATTGACTCGACCTGCAGTTGAAACTTTACCCGATAGACCTGCTATTAAATTCACGCTGCCCATGATCAGTTGTTTCACTTGATAGCCGGTTAATTGCGGGGCCTCACGCCATGCCAGCGCAGCAATACCTGATACAAAGGGCGCGGCCATACTTGTTCCAGATAGCAAAGTATAAGACGAACCCAAATAGGTACTGTAAATGTACTGACCTGGAGCTGCCACGTGCACTCGAGCTCCGCCATAATTGGAAAAACTGGCCAGGCTATCCCCATCTGTGCTGGCCGCCACTGCTAAATTGGCAGGGACATCGTAGCCAGCCGGATACATGGGACTGACGTCATTGTTATTTGAGGCATTACCAGCGGCTGTCACAACCAGCACTTGGCGGCTGTAGGCGTAGGCCAAGGCATCTAGTAATGACCTACTGTAGGAACCACCACCCCAGCTGCAATTGATGACTTGAGCTCCGTTATCTACAGCATAGTAAATGGCCCGAATGGCATCACTGGTTCGACCCGAACCTTGAGAGTCCAAAAATTTAAGCGGCATCACTTGGATTTTAGATTGAGGCCTCGGACTTGAAAAAATATTAAACCCAGAACCAATTATAATACCCGCTACGTGGGTACCGTGGCCTTCATCGTCGTTGGGATTATTCACATTGGCATTGAAATTCCATCCGTAAATATCATCCACATAACCGTTTTGATCGTCATCCACTCCAGATTGCCCAGAGGATTCTGATTGATTGATCCAAATGGAATCTGATTGAGAAAACACAGGATGGGTGTAAGCCACGCCCGTGTCGATAACAGCCACCACAGGACGGTTGGAAGGACTGAAGGCTGAATACTGGTTCCAGGATTGTGGCACTTGCACAGGGGCATAACTTTGCGAATAAACATTAGAAAAGGACCTTTGGTTGAGGGCCCCTTGGACTTCACCTTCAGAAAGAATTTGAACGGAAGTTCCAGCCGGCAACTGAGGTTTGGAAAGCACATAATTCGGTTCAATATAATCCACATCTGGATCATTCAAAAGGGTCTGATAATCTTGAGGACTGTCAATTTTGACTTGCAGAACACCTGCGCTAGATATTTGTCCTTTAAGAGAAATGCCTCCAGAAACCTTGGCTTGCAAAGTTTGGAAGGAACGAGAGTTTTTGAGTTTCACGAGGTACTCTCCGGGCACAACGTCAGATGACGCCTGTGCCAAGAACGCCCCCAGGATCAAATACATCAACATGGTGAACTCATCGGCCGAAAGTCCAGGGGACTCAAGATTAAAATTGAGACCAAACGATAAAGTCACAGATGATCAAATTGATACGTTTCAGAATTAATAAAAAGGGATAAAAGTGAATCGACTTAAAACAATTTTTCTCAGAGGCCTCATCACACTGCTCCCCATTGCCCTCACCGTTTATATTCTGTACGCGGGAATTCTGATTTTTGAAAATATTCTGGGGGATTTATTAAAAGCCACTTTGCCCACTGAGCTGTATGTTCCAGGGCTTGGTTTCGCTCTGACTTTGCTCATGATTTTTCTTTTCGGACTTCTTTTAAACAATTTTATTTTGCAAACATTGCTACGAAAATTGGAAGAGCGGTTAAAATCCATTCCTCTGATCAAAGCTGTTTATTCCCCCATTCGAGATCTCATGAACTTATTCGCCAATAAAGGACAAAAGGGACTTCGAGGAGTGGTGCTCGTGCAGTGGCACCCGGGGGGGCCTTCCTCCATTGGCCTTATCACTCGGGACAACTTTGACGATCTTCCCCAGATTCCAGGCACTGATTTGGTGAGTGTTTTTCTGCCCCTGAGTTATGGAGTGGGAGGAGTCACTTTACTTTTTCAAAAATCACAGGTTAAGGTGGTGGATATTCCAGTCGAAAAAGCTCTCCAGTTGGCCATCACTGGATGGGTTAAAACAGAAAGTGCAACATGAGTTTAAAATCCACTTTAGAAAAAGCCCAAGAAGTAAATTTGGATATTGAAAAGTACGGCACCTTTGCTGAAATTGGTGCCGGCCAAGAAGTGGCTCGACATTTTTTCACAGCTGGTAAAGCTTCCCAAACCATCGCTAAAACCATCTCGGCCTATGATATGATTTACAGCGATGAAATTTATGGCAAAGAAAAAAGCGGTCGCTACGTTGTTAAATCTCGTCTAATTAAAATGCTCGACAAAGAATACAATTTAATGCTGCGAAGGCTCGAGTCCCATCGGGGTAGTAAAACCGCATTTTTTAGTTTTGCCAATACGGTGGCCACAGGCAGTGCTGAAACTCCTAAGTGTCACGGCTGGATGGGAATCCGGTTTCAAACAAAACCTGGGGGTCCTCCTCACGACATTATTCTTCATGTGCGTATGATGGATCGTTTTCGATTGCAGCAACAAGAATCCTTGGGTGTGATCGGCACCAATTTAATTCACTCTGCTTTTTATCACAGGCAAAATCATGAAAAGTTTGTTCATCACCTGGTCGACAATTTAAAAAAGGGACAAATTCTGATTGATTATTTTGAAGCTTCGGGGCCTGACCTGGCCCACTTTGACAATCGCTTAGTCAATTTACTACTAGTCAAAATGGGGCTCAGCGAAGCTGTGCTGTTTGGTCCTGACCAAAAACCCCAAGTCATTGCAGATGAAGTTTTTCAAAAAGCTCTTCTTATTCAACGAGGCCATTATCGACCTATGACCACATCCCATTTGGACATGATGGACAAGGGTTTGGAACAACTCAAACTGGATATCAAAAGTCTTAAACTCAAATCCCATGACGTGGTGACATTTAATGAAATTGAAATTTCCAACACCAGCGATCTGGATGACGTTTTAGCTCGCATAGAAATG
Source organism: Bdellovibrionales bacterium (assembly GCA_046336825.1). Taxonomy (GTDB): domain Bacteria; phylum Bdellovibrionota; class Bdellovibrionia; order Bdellovibrionales; family Bdellovibrionaceae. The sequence continues at coordinate 14,419 of JBKDFX010000095.1, forward strand.
TTATCACTTCTTGGACTTCGCGTCTTGGTGACTCATTTTCCACTGTATTACCAAATGAAAAGTTTTTTTAGAAAGTTCACCCAAAACCCCATGATTCTTTTGATGAGTGCCAGTCACTTGGAGCGAATATTTAATCCGGAACATTACAAAAATTTAGAGGGTGGCATATTTGAAGGCCTGGGAAAACTGCTCGATGAAAACACGAGGCTCTATATTTACCCTTATAAAACTGAAAAGTCCTGCCTCACGGCTTCTCTGTTTCATTCAAAAGCTAAAACACAAAAATTATTTGAACACTTTTTAGAATCAGGACTGATTGTTGATATCAGTGGTTGTGAAAACTCAGAGGTCTTCCATCATTCCGAAGAAGTTTTTCAGAAAATTCAGAAAAAAGACAAGTCCTGGGAGAAAATGGTCCCCCCAGGCATTGTGAATTACATGCAAAAAAATAAACTAAAACTCAAAGAGGACTAGCACAAAAGTTTTCGTGCTAGCGCTTTTCTAACCAATGAATCAAGGCCTGTACACTTTGGGCATTGCCACCTGGGGATTGAAAAATTCCGTTGGTTCGATCTGTCCAAGAGTACATGTCCAGATGAGCCCATTTAATATTTTTCACAAATTTTTGCAAAAATAGAGCAGCTAAAATAGCTCCACCAAAGGATTCTCCTGAGTTTTTAAAATCGGCCACAGGAGAGCTGTAGGAGCTGAAATAGCGCTCCACCAATGGCAACCGCCAATTGGGATCACCCGACTGCTGGCCGGCCTCAGCCAGTTCCTGAGCCAAATCATCGTCGTTACAAAAAAGTCCCGCCAGTTCCACACCGAGAGCCACTCGGCAGGCACCCGTCAGCGTCGCCAGATTGATGATCACTTCGGGCTGACTTTCCGCTGCCACATCCAAAGCATCGGCTAAAACCAAACGGCCTTCCGCATCGGTGTTGTCAATTTCCACCAGATGACCTGCCCGTGATCGATAAACATCTCCCGGGCGCATGGAGTGACCATCCACTGCATTTTCAGCCAGAGCCAAATAAAAATCCACAGGATGTTCGTACTGAGCAAGATCAGCCCAATAGGCGAGAGCCATCACGCTGGCGGCTCCTCCCATGTCTTTTTTCATTAAACGCATGGCTTGAGCGGGTTTTAAATCCAAACCTCCCGTATCAAAAGTCACCCCTTTACCCACAATCGCAATGGGCTTTTTGGTCGATTTATTTTTGGGTCGGTAGGCAATGTGAACCAATTGGGCCGCATCAGGAGAGCCTTTCCCCACGGCGTAGAGTAATTCACATTTATTTTTTTTAAGTTGTTCACCTTTCCAAATGGTGATGCGAGAGGATTTTGAAAATTTGAGCTTTCTAATCCAGCCAGAAAGAAGCGAAGGTGTTTTTTCGTTGGGAGGAAGATTCACCAAATGACGAGCCAAACTTAAACTTTGGGCCCGTACAATCGCTTTTTGAATCAAGGCTGAATCCAAGGGTTGTTCTGTTTTTTTAATTGAGAGTGGCACTTGCAGTAAGGCCGGGGCTTTGCCACCCACTTCGCGGTAATTATAAAGGGAAGCTTCGAGTCCAGTCAGAAATCCAAGATCCGTCTGTTCATCGGTTCCCCACAGATGAACGTCCACTCCCGTTAACTGCAGGGACTTGATCTGTGAAAGCACAAGCCCCGCAAAATCTCGAGCTCGTGAATATCCTGACTCACTGAGCAAGCCACCATGGTGTTGGGCCTCTGTACTGGGCAATAGAAGAATCCAGACGGGACCTTCGTGGCCTTTAAAATGGATCAAGGGAGAAGGGCTTGCTTCCAACTGCTGTTGTTCCCAATTGGATCCGTGACGAGCAATGAGATCGTTCTTAAGTTTACGATTTTCATCACTTAACAGGTAAATATGAGCTTTCAACACTTTCGCGCTTCGTGATTGAGCCTTTTTAGACTTTATAGATTTCAATTTTGCGTTGGATTTTCCATTGGTTTTTTGACTGATTGTGCTGAGCCAAGAAAAAAACATAAGACCTTCCCTCAAGAGTGTTGATTGTCGCTCACTTTTTCTCGAAAATATAACGATGAAGTGGCCTGATCAAGGGGGCGAAGTCAAACTCAAGTTTCTTCTCCTCAACGCAGAAAATTTATTCGTTCTTATGGATCAGCCTCCGACGTCTGACGTCATGAAACTTGAAGAGACTCAGTGGCAAAAACTCTCCAGCTCCGTCTATGAAAATAAACCTTTAAAAAAGTTGATCGAGCTTAAAAAGCTAATTGAAGAACAAAAGCCAGATCTGGTGATGCTCTGTGAAGTGGGTGGCATTGAAAGCCTTAATAATTTTAATGAGCGTTTTTTAGACCACCAGTACTCGGCCGCTCTTCTCGAAGGAAATTCTGATCGAAACATCGATGTGGGTTATTTGATCTCAAAAAAGTGTCAATTCTATTTTGATTTGCAGTCTAACAAAAATCGCTCCATTCAATTTCAATACGATCCCAAAGGCCCCCAACTGAAATTTGCTCGAGATGTGGCTGAACTCCGACTTTTCACTCAAGATATCAACAATCCATTTCTAGTGATCCTTCTGACCCACCTAAAATCCCATTTGGATCCAGAAAAAGTGGATCCTCAGGGGCAAGGCCGTCGGACCGCAGAGCTTAAAACCCTGGTGGACATTTCCTTGGAGATTAAGGCCCAGCACCCTAAGAC
>JBKDFX010000096.1:0-44512 GCA_046336825.1 Bdellovibrionales bacterium
CGTTGGTGTCATTGATGGTGATTGTAAAAACACCACTGGTATTGGATAAGTCCTTGGTTTGTTGCTCTTCCCAAAGAAGACAATTTTCAGCTCCGGGAGTTCGCACTTGAATGCGAAATTGCGTGGTGGGTGATGTGACCGGTGAATTGTCAGGTCTAATGATTCTTCCATGATAGGTAATTCCACTGGCGGCCCAAATATTTTGAGCGTAAAGGTAAGTCAAGATTAAAATGAAGACGGAAATCAGTGGTTGAATCATATATGTTTGTCGGCAATTTTGACAAAATCCTTTAACTTTGTCTCGAATTGAGGCGATTTTTGAAAAAAACTAGATCTGGATCAAGGTTCGGATAAATGAAATTTATAAATGACTAGACTCTTACTCAGAAGATTTCAAATTATAATAATAATCAGTGTACAGAAACTATAAAAAATTCATTTATATCATATCTTTTCTGAGTTTAATTCTTCTCTTTAATTTTAGATATAAAATCAAATCGCATCAGCTTGATCTGGCCAGTCAGTCTGCAATAGAGCTCAGTTTTCAAAAAATTCCATGCCCAACTGAAAAGGAAGTTTCACAACTAATTAAAGATTACAATATCACTATTTCGTTCGATAATTTCAACTGTGATCATCGAGATTTGCGTACAGCTTTGGTAAAATCTCTATCTCAAATTTCAAACATGAATTCAATTGTCCCTTCTTCTTGGGGAAATGAACTTCAATTGAGATTAAAAGATATCAAATCTTACATTAAGCAATATGTCAGAGTCATCAAGGTTGACCCTAATTTATCTAACTCCACAGTTGTATCGGCCTATCCAGCTGATCAAGTGATGGAGCTCACCCACCGAATACGAGAGCTGTATCTCATAGAGCTCATCAGTATGTTGTTTCATGAAATGCGCCACATGGAATCTGCCAATAAAATTCATGTTCGTTGCGGTGCAGGTGACATGAGGGGCGTTGAGGCCGCTTGTGACGAAATTTTCACTTTAAATCAGTACGATCAAATGGGGTCTTACAATACTGAGGTATTATTTTTAGCAGCACTTGCGCTTTACAATCAGCAGATCTCAGATGAAGAAAAAAGTTTGGCAGCTTATCTCGCACTCAAAATTTTGGGAACTCGATTCAATAATTTTCGTGATAACACAGCTGTATTTCAAGATGTCATCGTGGGTTTAGATAATTTAGGACATATTCAAATATGGCATCCCTTTTTAAAAGCATGGATAAAGGTTCCCATTGAAGTTGGAGGTGATCCCATTTTAAGAATTGAACCTCATCCGGACGCCTTTTCACTTTCTATTTTTTTTGACTCTGGAGCCTTTCGAGTTTGGAATTTAAGAGAAGGCCTTCGTGAAACTCCCGCTGCTTATCGAGATTTAAGGGTTCAAGATGCAGACCGAGTGATTGTTCCCTCACTGAATAACGATGTCCACACCAGCCTCATAGTTAACGGTCAATTCAATATTGTCACTTATCCCACATCTATTAAGCAGGCAGAGGTCAAAAAATATCCTTTTTTAAGTCCACAGGTGGCCTCTCAGTATCATTTTGAAAGGCTCATCTTTGGTTTATTTACTGAAACCTTTCTTCTGACAAAAGAAGGAAAGTTAGTCAGAACCAATCGATCGACCGCGGCCAATGATCTGATCGAAGTCGATGAACTCAATAGGTTGGGCCCTTGGTTGAGTGGATCGGGGGGGGTGGTTTTTGAAGACATTTATTTTATCAATAAAGCCGGAGAGCTGTTTCAGCTCATTATAAAAAATAAAAAAGATATCAGTTTTCTAGTAGAGAACGAATTCGAGCCGGAAAGCTATCAATTACAAAAAATTTATCACCCAATTCCAGCACCTTTGATGAAGTATGCTCAAGGGGCGCAGGGTGAATATTTTCTCAGTCAAGCAGGGAATTTGTTTTTAAAAAACTACACTGAAAATAAGGCTGTTGAATTTGGTAACAAAAAATTCAAGGATTTTGCAATTATTAAAACAGTGATTCCTTTGGGTTTTCTAGAAAATTTGCTGAAACAAAAAAATGAAGCCTTTTCAATTCGTTGTGGGGTTAAAAATGTCAGTTGGGATCCCCTGCTTTACAAAGGGATGGGGTTTAACGAGACCAATGAGCTGGTCTTTAGTGATTTTCAAAATCAATGCCTTAGATCTGGCATGAAGGGAACAAGCTTTAAATTTGTTAATTCTTCTCAGTTTGGCGAAAGACACTCTATTCCTATGACCAGTAATGGAATAAACTTCAAAAGTAATCCGAAGTTGGAAGTCAGGTGATTCACCTAGAGTATCTGTAAAGCTTGTGAAATTTATCCTTTTTTGATAACAATTGACCTGTTGGGAGGCCCCATGGCCAGCAAAACAAAAAAGCATCATAAAAAAACAACTGAAAAACCAGAGATTCACGAACATGTGGAATTAGACTCTCAAGAGTCTCCTCAAGTTGAAAAAACAGTGGAGACTGAGCACAAAGAGGAAGCTTCCGCAGAATTCCATTCAGACTCTCAGGAAGCCCCCATTCGAGTGGATTTTCCCTATTCGGAAGTTGTAAGATCCTACGTTCCAGATGCCATGGCCGTTGCGGATCGAGCTCTAGCTGATTGGAAGCATGAAGGCAGTTTTATGAATTTAGGAATTCAAAATCCCTATGCCAACATGGCGGTCTCTATCGGATTACAAAATGCAAAAAAAGTAGAAAAAAAATTAGAAGAAAAGGGTGTTCTACCTGTTGTACGCATGGGATTTGAAGTTCTTAAAAACAAGTTGAAGAGATCTTAATCACGTGATGAAGCGAGCGGAACGTATATCAGAAGCCCTTAGATCCTTAACTCTTGAGCATTTTGAATTGATCAATGAAAGTGACGACCACTCAGGTTCTCCCGGTCGCGAATCTCACTTCAAACTGCTGTTGGTGTCTCCTAGTTTTGAAAATCTATCTCGAGTGGATCGTCAACGATTAGTCTACCAAAAATTAAATGTAGAATTCCAGTCTGGACTGCATGCTTTGAGTTTAAGAGCTTTGACTCCTCAGGAATGGAGAGACCAAAATTCCCAGGGAGCTGAAATTTTTCAATCTCCAGAGTGTATAAAAAAATGATTCCCAATACAGAAATTTCCTATGGTGGCTTTTTCAGACGGTTAGTGGCTCTTGTAATTGATGCTGTTATCCTTGTTATTCCCTGCCTCATAGCCGCCAATATCATTCCATTTGTCGGAGCCTTTGCTGTGGCCGTTTTGTATTACCCTGTTTTTGATTCTTCACCGGTGCAGGCCACACCGGGTCGATTCATCATGGGTTTGCGAGTCACCCATGAGAACGGACAGCGGTTGGATTTCAGTCGTGCTCTTGTCAGACATTTAATGGCCTACGTTTCAGGACTCTTGATGGGTTTGGGATATCTAATTCAGTTGTTCACTGAAAAACGTCAGACCCTGCATGATATCGTAGCGGGAGCGCTTGTTTTGAAGGATTTGCGGGTTGAAACTCCCAATTGGATACAAGTATGGCTCGAACAAATGAAAGTCTTATTGGCTTTTGATGAGACCAAAAGGCCGACTCAAGTGGCTTCTCCCCAGCCCTCGCGCGAAGACGCTCTCAATCAGATTCAAAAACTGCAGGAACTGCTCAAAAGTGGAGCTTTGACTGAAGAGGAATTTCAAGAGCAAAAATCAAAAATTTTGGAAAGTCTTCTCAAGAGCTAGATTAAAAAAGTGTTAAAAAATTCAGCGGTTGTAATTAGGTACGATAGAAATTTAGAACTCATCCAGTTTGGATTTTAAACTCGAGAGCAGACCCTTCACTTCATCTAGATGCTGCTCTTCCCGAGATTTTTGGCCCTCAGTTTTTGCTGCAATCGTATTCCACTGGCTCAATGCCTGGTTTAAACTGCTGTTGAGATTGTTCCACCGCTCTTGCCTTGAGGGAAGTTTTTGAATTGATCCCAGTACCGAATTCCGATTTGAAATTCGGGGATTGGCTGGTTTTTGTTTTTTGGTGTCATTCATAGCTGTGTTCAACTTTGGAAAACTCTAGACTGAAGACGAGGTCTTTGACAAGAGCCAATGTTTAAGTGAGAGTAGGTTTTTTGAAATTTCCCATTCCCAGAGGAGTTTTTTTCGATGTCTCAAGAAATTATCTACACCATGAAAGGTGTTTCAAAAGTTGTTCCTCCCACTCGCTATGTTTTAAAAAATATCTATTTATCCTATTTTTACGGCGCTAAAATTGGAGTTCTGGGTTTGAATGGAGCTGGAAAATCCACTTTGCTCAAGATCATGGCAGGGGTTGATAAAGACTTTTTAGGAGAGGCCTTCCCCTCAAAATCCATGAAAGTGGGTTACTTGGAGCAAGAGCCCAAGCTTGACGCTGAAAAAACTGTCAAAGAAAACATTTTTGCAGGCATGGGTGAGCTCCCTCTTTTGATGAAAGAATTCAATGATATTTCTGAAAAATTCAATGACCCGGATTTGGATCCTGATCTCATGAACACTCTGATTGAAAAACAAGGTGTCATTCAAGAAAAATTAGAAGCTCTTGGGGGATGGGAAGCCGATCAAAAAATCGAAATGATGATCGACGTCTTGCGCTGCCCGGACAGTGACGTCAAAGTGGATAAACTTTCAGGTGGAGAAAAGCGTCGAGTGGCTTTGGCTCGATTGATCATGAGCCAACCCGATATTTTATTGTTAGATGAGCCAACCAATCATCTCGATGCTGAAAGCGTGGCGTGGCTTGAGCAGTATTTAGCTAAATTTCCTGGAACTGTTATTGCTGTCACTCACGATCGCTACTTTTTAGATAATGTGGCCGGGTGGATTTTAGAGCTGGATCGTGGAGAAGGAATTCCTTGGAAGGGAAATTACTCCTCTTGGTTGGATCAAAAAGACAAACGATTGGCGCAGGAAGAAAACACGCAAGCCAAAAAGAATAAAGCACTCCAAAAAGAATTGGAGTGGATTCGCCAGGGAGCCAAAGCACGCCAAGCTAAAGCTAAAGCCCGTATCTCGGCTTACGAAAATTTAATTAAAGAACCGACTCCTGAGCGCATTCAGGATCTTTCAATTTATATCCCACCAGGACCTCGCTTGGGTGACATCGTGGTTGAAGCTCACAACGTGAAAAAGGCCTTTGGTAATAAACTTCTTTTGGACGACGTGAATTTCACCATTCCTAAGGGGGCTATTGTGGGAGTGGTCGGGCCCAATGGTGTTGGTAAAACAACTCTCTTTAAAATGATTACGGGCCTTGAAAAGCCGGACTCAGGTACTTTTAAAGTGGGTGACACTGTTAAAATCGCCTACGTGGATCAGTCCCGAGAAACTTTGGATCCCAATAAATCTGTCTACGAGGAGCTTTCGCAAGGTCAGGATGTGGTTAAGCTGGGAAATCGTGAGTACAATTATCGTCAGTACTGTTCCTGGTTCAACTTCGCCGGCGACAGCCAACAGAAAAAAGTGGGCACTCTTTCAGGCGGAGAGCGCAACCGTGTGAATTTGGCTAAAATCCTAAAAGAGGGCGCCAATCTTCTGTTGCTCGATGAACCTACGAATGACTTAGATGTCAACACCATGCGAGCCCTTGAAGACGCTCTTCTTGAATTTGGTGGGTCTGCCATTATCATTTCCCACGATCGTTGGTTCTTAGATCGCGTGTGCACTCATACGCTTGCTTTTGAAGGTGATTCAAAGGTCTATTTTTATCCAGGTTCTTGGTCTGAATATGATGAAGATAGAAAAAAGCGTTTGGGTGATCAAGCCACTCCAAAGCGACCTAAATTTAGAATGTTATAGGGAGCTCTATTGGATTTTGGTCAATTGAAATCCATTTGGGTATCAGAGGGCCCGGGACAACCCATGCAGAGCCTGAGCCACTGTCAGGCCCATCAGGGGTTGGGACTTGAGGGTGATCGATACTCAAAGAATCAAGGCTTTTGGCAAACAGTTAAAAAACCACGATTGACCATTCGAGACGTCAGTCTGATTCAATTCTCAGCCATCCAAATGACTTCCTTCACGGAAGCTGACACACGTCGAAATCTTGTTATCGAATGCGAACGCCCGCTCATTGATCTTGTGGGTGTCGCTTTTCAAATAGGCGAGGCTCAGTTTTTAGGTATTGAAGATTGCACTCCTTGTCAGCGTCCTAGCGATCTTATTGGCCGAGATGGTTTTGCCATGGGCTTTCAAGGGCGTGGAGGCTTGCGGGCTCAGGTGATTAAGTCGGGCCAAATGGTTGTGGGTGATGGTCTTTACTTACTTGAAACTTTAAAAACCTGAGTCAAAATTTCATAGTTTTTTTTCAGCTCTAAGTAATAGGTGCTTAGACCTGCATTTTTATCGGGATGAAGTTTTTGTGCTAACTTTCTGAAAGCCCCTTTTAATTCTTTTTCTGTAAAGTCTAGATTGAGACCTGTTTTCCACATTAAAAAATAGTTCCATGCCAGGTTTTGATCCTCAGTTAATTCATGAGTTTTACGCTTTTCTGAGGGGGGAGTGGTCGTAGTTCGAGGGTAAAATCGATGTAGATTTTGTTTGAGGTGATGTTTTGTGGTCTCTGAAAACCGCATTTCTGCCTTGGAAACTGGGGACATCCAAGGGTTTTTCAGACAATTTTCGGATGATAAACGGCATTTTTCAGAGGGGAAAGTGACATTTTTCGTATTTTGAGACATTTTTTCAGAGGAGAAAACTCTATTTTCAGAGGGAAAAAGTTCCTTTCGAAGGTCTTTTTCGATTCTTTGACTGAGAATTTCTAGGAATGATTTCTCTCTCATAACTCTATCAATCTCCTCGGAAAAATTGAATTTTCTCGAGAGTCGAGAAGTTGAAAAATAGGATTCCCAAAGGGGAAAAAGCCCTTCTAGGGTATTTTTCCAGAGGAAGGTCAGGCTTAAAAAATTAAAATTCTTTGCATTTTTCTTTGGACAAACGGCGGGAAGTGTTTACACTCGAGAGTGAAAAGGGAAAATTAACAACCCTTACAATGGAGGAATTGAACCATGGCAAAAAAGAAAGCGACTAAAAAAGCCGCTCCCAAAAAAGCCACAAAGAAAACTGCTAAACCTGCTGCTGCTAAAAAAGCGACTAAAAAAGCCGCTGGCGGTAAGCGTAAGCCTAACCCTGCTTTCATGAAAGCATTAACTCCTAGCTCAACATTGGCTGCGGTAGTTGGAGCCACTCCACTTCCTCGCACTGAAGTTGTTAAAAAGCTTTGGGCTTATATCAAGAAGAACAACCTTCAAGATAAAAACAACAAGCGTAACATCAACGCTGATGACAAGTTGAAGTCCATTTTTGGTAAAGCAACTGTCAACATGTTTGAAATGACAAAAATCGTAAGCAAGCACTTGAAGTAGTCTTCAAGCCGTTGGCTTATTTGATTTTTCAATCAAATAAATAAGGCAATTTTAAGACCCCAGAGCAAAAACTCTGGGGTTTTATTTTTTATAATTTCAGTGATGGACTCGTTTCATTTTCATAGGTTCTGTGATAAATTAGATTCATGCTAAAACCACGCACTCCCCAAGGGGCTTTAAGCCTCGAAGAAATTAAAACCATGACCAAATCCTGTCGAATTGCGGCAGAGACTTTAAATTACGTTCAAAAATATATTCGAATTGGTATGACTACCAACGAAATTGACTTGCTCTGCAATGATTTTATTCAAACCCAAGGGGCCATTAGTGCTTGCCTCAATTATCATGGCTATCCCAAATACACCTGCACTTCGGTCAATGATATGATTTGCCACGGTGTACCTGATGACACGGTTCTGAAGGATGGTGATATTATCAATGTGGATGTGACGGCTCTTTATAAAGGTTTTTTTGGCGATACTTCGCGAATGTTTTTAATCGGCAATGTGAGCTCAGAAGCACGGCATATTTGTGAGGTGGCGGATCAAGCTCGTCAGGTGGGAATTGAAAACATCACCCCCCATGGCATGACGGGTGACATAGGTTTCGAAGTGAATAAGTTTGTAACTCGTCAGGGTTACACCACGGTTAAAGAGATCGGTGGGCATGGCATAGGCCGTGTTTTCCACACAGACCCCTTCGTACCCTCCTTCGGAAAAAAGGGTAAGGGCGAGCGTTTAAAGCCATTTCATTGCATTACGGTGGAGCCCATGGTGAATCAGGGCTCAGATGACCTCATTGAAATTGAAATCCCAGGTTCTACGGTGAAGGCCTATAAGACCATCGATGGCAAGCTTTCGGCCCAGTATGAACACACCATTTTGATCACTGACAAGGGCTATGAAATCTTAACCTTGTCCTAATCCACTTTTTTCAAGTAGACTCATAGGCGCACAAAAAATCACTGAGGAGTGAAACAATGGCTGTTCAAACTGTCACAAATGGAAAATCTATGACAAAAAAAGCAAACAAAACAAAAAACCTCAACTTTGGCTTTAATGACTACCGTGTCTGCAAAGAGGCCATGGAAAATCCCGAAACATTCACTAAATTAGCGAAGTGGGGTCGGGAAGAAATCAAAATCGCTGAAAAGGAAATGCCAGGTTTGATGGCTCTTCGAAAAGAGTATGGGAAATCTCAGCCTCTCAAAGGCGCTCGAATTTCGGGTTGTTTGCACATGACCATTCAAACCGCAGTGCTCATCGAAACTCTCACTCATTTGGGTGCTAAAGTTCGTTGGTCCAGCTGTAATATTTTTTCAACTCAGGATCATGCAGCCGTGGCCATCGCAGCGGCAGGTATTCCTGTTTTTGCCTGGAAGGGTGAAACTGAATCAGAATTTAACTGGTGTATCGAGCAGACCATCACCGGTTGGGGCAATGAAGGCTTCAATTTGATTTTGGACGATGGTGGTGATTTGACCAATATGATGCACGAGCCCCGTTTTGCCAAAGAGCTTAAAAAAATCATTGGTCTTTCTGAAGAAACCACAACTGGTGTTCACAATTTAGTTAAAATGAAAGAGCTTAATAAACTCAAAGTTCCAGCCATCAACATCAACGACTCCGTCACTAAATCTAAATTTGATAACTTGTACGGTTGTCGTGAATCATTGGCTGACGGAATCAAGCGTGCCACAGACACCATGGTCGCAGGTAAAGTTTGCGTTGTGGCTGGTTACGGCGATGTGGGTAAAGGATCTGCCTTTTCTCTTAAAGGATTGGGCGCCCGTGTCTTGATCACTGAAATTGATCCTATCTGTGCGTTGCAAGCGGCCATGGAAGGTTTTGAAGTGGTCACCATGGATGAGGCAGCGGGAATGGCTGATATTTTTGTTACAGCCACCGGTTGCTGCGATATCATCACTGAAAAACATTTTGCTAAAATGAAAGACAATGCCATCGTTTGTAACATTGGACATTTTGATATCGAAATCGACATGGCTTGGCTGAATAAAAATTCAAAACGTCGTGAAGTTAAACCGCAAGTTCACGTCCACACATTAAAGAACGGCCGTGAAATTGTTGTTCTAGCTGAAGGTCGATTGGTTAATTTGGGTTGTGCCACCGGTCACCCCAGCTTTGTGATGTCCAATTCCTTCACGAATCAAGTGATGGCTCAACTGGAGCTTTACATGAACCGTGATAAGTATCAGGAAATCGATGTGTACCGTTTGCCTAAACACTTGGATGAAAAAGTAGCTGAACTCCATTTGGCCCATGTGGGAGCAAAGCTCACTAAACTTTCATCTAAACAAAGTAAGTATTTAGGTATGAGTCCCAATGGACCCTTTAAGCCCGATCACTATCGTTACTAAACAAGCATCAACTTAGACAAGAGTCTTGTAGAAACGGCGCAAATCAAAATGCGCCGTTTTCTTTTTTGCAAAACACCTGCACACTGTGCAAATGAAACTTACTTTATTCTTCCTAGTCTCAATTTTTTTGATGGGTTGTTCCCACAATGTTTATTTACCAGGGTCCCATCGGCAACGGCCGGATGTTCAGGAAAAACAATGGGGTGGAGATGTGGCGGTGGGTTTAAACCCTTACGTCTCGGTGGAGGTGTTTGATAATATCACGACAAATCCTCCCACAAGAACAGATGGAATTAACTCGGATTTAGCACAGGTGGCTTTGGCCATTTTACCATTTGTGGATGTCAATTTAGGTCTGATGGAAAGATTGGATCTTTATTACACCACGGGTTTAGGACTTCGTTACCAATGGTTGGGCGAAATTGGAAAAGAAGGTTGGAAGTCGACCCTATGGGGCGGGCTCAATGCTTTGAATATAAATGCCGATGACACTGAGGGAACGACAACAGCTAAATCCAAAGTGGATGGATTTGAATATGGTCTTAGCTTTGGTAGAGATTTTGGAAATCATAGTTTAATATATGTCACTGTAGGAAAAACAACGGGTGGTGCTAAAACCACCATCACTCAGCCGGCCAACGTATTTAAATACAGTGATGATTTTGAGCACACCATTTTGTCTCTGGGAGCTAACGTCGGGCACAAGTGGTATTTTTGGGCAGAAGCCTCGGCCACAGAAACTCGATGGAAAACGAAAGATGCAGGATCTAGCACCCAGACCAACTCCAGTTATCTGATTGGTATTGGAACTCGATTTTAATAATTCATTTATTAGGAGATTTTAGTGATGAATAATCAGCCTCAAAATTTAGGACCTGACGCTCAGCTTATGAACCTTCGTATTTTCACAGCCGCAATGGCCATGAGTATTTCTACTTTGGGTTTTGTACTTTTCGCGACTCAAAAGTGGAATTTAAATCAAGCTGAGTTCCAAGCACTTTTGAGCGATATACAGGTGCAAGCTCTATTTGGAATGGGAGTGATTCTACTTGTGTTGCGAACTCCGGTGGCCAATCATTTGCTGAAGTTGGCTTTACAGGGTAAGGATATCCAAGACAAATCCTTGCTTTTACAGTTGATGTTTCCTTCACAAATTCTTCGCCTTGCCTTGGCTGAGGCCTCAGCACTGTTCGGATTTGTGATTGCTTTTTTACACGGTGAAAGCACATCTTTTTTAATATTAGGATTGGCCGCTCTTTTTGCGATGGCTCGCGAGTGGCCCAGTTTCGAATCGCTTAAATGGAGGGCTGAGTTGCTTCAATCTTCAAGTAGGAGAGGTAGAACTTAAGTTCCGCCATACTTTCACGCACATCATCCAGAGCTCGATGTTGATTTTTCTTTTTGTATTCAGTTTTAAATTTATCTTTGAAAATGATTTTCCAAGAGGTCACATCCAACATTCGATAGTGCAAAAGTGGAGCTAAATTTTTGAAGTATTTTTCAATAAATAGACGATCTTGCATAATGGAATTTCCAGCCAGAACAGCTTTGTCTCGGCCTTCTGGAAAGTACCACTGAATCATGTCCATCAGATCTTTTTCAACAACAGACATGTCTTTACCCTTGGGTATTTTTTCGAGAAGCCCTGAAGCGGCGTGATGGGTTTTATTCCAATCATCCATTCGGTCGAGAATTTCTTTAGGCTGTTTAATCACGGCCTCATAGGTGGCGAGCTCTTTAAAGTTAAAATCAGTGACAATGCAGGCCACTTCAATGGGGCGTTCGATGTCCACATTAAGGCCTGTCATTTCCATATCAAACCAAATTAAAGAGCCGTCCACAATTATACCCTTGTCTAAAAATTAGTTCGTAGCTGGTTTTTCAGAAGTGTTAGTTTCGCTGCCAGTTTTAGGTGCTCCCATGTTAACTGCTGTGACAGGATAGCCAGCTTTTTCCATGGCCACTTTAATTTCACTTACATTCACTTTTTCTGCTTCAACGACAACTTCACCGACAGAAACATCACATTTGTCGAGTTTCTTTGCTTTCATCATCGGCTGACATACTTTCTTGACCACTTTCTCGACGCAACTTCCACAGGTCATTTTATCAGCAGTAAAAGTTTGAACTTCAGCCTGTGCAAAAGAAACAGCCAAAGTTAGCAATACGATAAGAGATTTCATAAGGACTCCTTTTAGAAGTAAATTTGTGAAAATGTTAGCTTAGTTAAGGGTGGAGTGGCTAGAGGAATAATTTGCACATAGAGTCTTCTTTGGCTGCGGAATTGCAAAATTAAGCATTGTTCGAATAGGGCGCTTTAATTCGATCTGTGGAGAAAATTTTGACCCAACTTGTACAGATTTTGATCACTCTTTCAACTTTGAGCCCCTTTGCATCAGCCGTGCACCGGGCAGTCGAAATTCATGATTTTGAACGCCCTGAAGTTGTTAGGTTGTATTCATTGATGCCGGGTATTTTTAAAGATATTCAATCATTTAAGGATGAATATAACAATTGGTGCACAGGCGTGGCGATTTCTGATTCTGAAGTTTTAACAGCCGGCCACTGTCTGTTTCCCGACTTGAGTGAAGTTCGACTCGAGCCCTACTATGTGCAAGTCTCCTCTTCTGGTGGCACTAAAATCGTCAAAGCGATGAATTTTATAACCACTTACAAAAGGGAGCCCTTTGATTACCCCTACAATCCAGAAATTCAGTACCATCCTGGTTATGTGAAAGGGTGTCAAAAAGGTCCTATTCCCTTATTTAAAACAAAGGAATCTGACTTGGCCTTGGTGACTTTTCCCAAAGGGACTTTTTCCCATTGGTGGGAAGTGGATTTAAAATCACCCCTCAAAATCGGGGATGAAGTGGAATTTTGGGGTTACGGAGTTAAGTTTAATTCGTTTGTCAGGGCTCCCATGGCCCCTGATTTAAAAAGTGGAGCCCTCGGCCGTGGGAGTGCTGTGATCACCCAGGAAAATGATCAAAGAGTAGCCTTTGAGTTGCCCGCTGAAGGCCATTGGGCCGACTCAGGAGACTCGGGTGGTCCGGTCTTGAAAGATGGCCGAGTGGTTGCAATTCTGGCCACTCGCCACGAGAAATGCGAAACCCCTGAGGGGGGCGACTACGTCATACTTAACACCGCGACACGATTATTATCTCCAGAAAATAAAATTTTGCCCTCAAATTAAGCAAAAATTTGAGTTGCTCCAAACCATGAGTGAGGCTATATCTATTTTTCTTCACGTGATCCCATAGCGGGGTGGTAGTTAAGTTGGTTATAACGTCCGCCTGTCACGCGGAAGGCCGCGGGTTCGAGTCCCGTCCACCCCGCCATTTTACCTCGAAAAAGTTAGCTCACAAAACCCGCTCCTGGGTACAGTCCGTAAGTATTTAATTGGTCTAATGAATTTTAAGAGAGTTTGGACGAAGCGTTCAAAGTCTAAAACCGGCCAACGTCACACGAAATCACGCAAAATCACCCGAGTTTGGCTAAATCTGGGCTTAGTTTGGGCTAGGCCTCACTAGCGATAACTCTGGTTTTTCGAAATGATTGGTTACTTGGTTAGATCCCGTGAAACCCGCAGTAGATGAGCGTTTCGTTGTTACCGCATCGAATGTTGGAAAGTGAAACAACAAACGAGGAGTAACCATGTTAACGACCGCAAAGACGAAAGAAAAAAGTCTAACGACCGTGATGAGACGAATGCGTGAGTCTTCAGAACTCACCATGCGACAAGTCGCCGCAATGATTGGTGTGTCCCACGTAGCAATTAGCCAATTTGAGAATCAGAAGTTGAGCCTTCCTGATTACAGAATTGAGCAGCTCGTGAAGGCCTATGGCTACACAATGGATGAATTTAACAAAATCATGGGTAGAGCACCTGTGACGAGTCCGCTCGATGATTGCCACGCAATGGTCGAGAAACTTGACGACGAACAGCTTTGTGCCGTTCGTGCAATTTTATCCCAGATGATGCGACAGATTCCAAAGCAAACTGTCGCAGTTTTAAGAGCCCAGTAGGCGCAAATTTTTACAAACCTCGAATCAAACTAATTTTAAACGGAGTCAAAAATGGAATCTAAAATCGCAAAAAATACTTTAAAAATTAATCAGAGAGCAAAATCGGTTCGTATTAATTCCGAGATTCAAAAGAAAGCAGAACGAATTCTGCTTTTAGCAAATAAGAAAAAAGTGGGTCGTCGAGTGAAGATTGATCATTTACTTAGTCTTGCAATCGATCTTGTATCAGAGGAGGACATTAAAAAACTGCAAAATCAGTCGCTCACCAATGAAGATCGAAAAGAGATTCTAAGACAAAAGTGGGTTGCACTTAATGGTCCTATTTCGAAGGACGAGTTTACAGGTTTTATGATGACGGAAGAATATTTTAATTTTGT
The DNA here is from genome assembly GCA_046336825.1 of Bdellovibrionales bacterium. Classification (GTDB taxonomy): domain Bacteria; phylum Bdellovibrionota; class Bdellovibrionia; order Bdellovibrionales; family Bdellovibrionaceae. The sequence continues at coordinate 14,156 of JBKDFX010000096.1, forward strand.
TTCTGAGCACAAGTTGGGAGCGGACAGCAGCATATTAAGCAGAGCAGTCTAGTCGAATCGCGAGTGGCGAAAGTAAATTTCAATACTCGCGATTTTCTCGTTTTTAAAAGAGCTGAGGATGTGAAAATAAAAAATATTTCTACTCAGTTCTTTCGAAAATTGCGTAACGTCCTGAACAATTCGTGCCGTATTTATTTTTATGCGCGTTGAGCTTTGAACTCATGGATTTTCGCCTAAACTTTTTTTCGCAAACGCCACACCTGTAAACATAAGTTGGTCCATAGGTTGATCTTGTTCTGTTCGAGGTTCGGCCTGGACTCGTGTTTCTAGATAGTTGGTGAATTGGTAAATGCCCCGCTGAAGTTATTTCTACAACATACGTTGGCGTAAAGCTCGCGTCCGTAACCTCAACTGACTCAATTCGGTCCCATCGGTAGCTTCTGGTTTCTTGGCTATCTGATCGCACTGCTCGAAGTAAAAGATTACCGTCAGAACTTCTAGCCAGCGAATAGGGCTCAATGATTCTGTATTCTCCGTTGTATCCAAGACGCACTTTTAAACGGCTAGCTGCCGCAAACCTAATGCGATCTAAATACGATGCCAGAGGGCCGGGAACAAAAAGTGACGTTATTGATTCTTGCTCAGTTTGTGCTTCTTGCTCTCCTGCGTCGGTCATTCCGATAATTTCTAGTTCCGAAGCTTCTGCTCCTTCGATCCAATTTAAAACATCCGGAAGTTCCTGTAGGAAGCTTTCAAAACTAGGCAGAATTGGAATTTGGTGGCGGAGCTGGCTATTCCACTCTGATTCAAGAGACCGTCTGTTTTCATGTGTTTCAATAGACTCGAAAGTCGGTGGCTCAATGCCTCGAAGTTCACACTTACTTTTAAGAACAGCTCTCACCTTAGATTGATTCGGATTGAGGTCCATTCTGCGAAATAGATGAATGACGTCATAGAGATCTCTCGGACGAAGTCTTTGCGCGAGTGCCCTTACTTTTTCGGCAAACACTTCTTCATAGTCGTATGACAATATTGAAATACCATCGGCTGGCCCGTCGCTGTACGGATGGTCAACGCGTTTAACGATTGGTGGATTAACCAGAGGCTCATCAAGTGTCAGATCAATTTTTATTCTCGGCATGAGCCCAAGACCAACCTGGGGTCTCACGGGTCCGCGATATTTTATGCCGCCTTGAATGGAAAGAGAGCCTCGCGGATTTTTAAATATTTCAAATTGAATGGAAGCTTTCGGAAATTCGATTCCCGAAGCTTCAAAGATAATATCGGAAACCTCGGTGAGTATGCCAGTTAAGCTCTCTACCGTTGGCTGGCTATTTCCGATGTAACTAAAATCAAGATCTTCAGAAAAACGATAAGTTTCAAAATAACATTTCTTAAGGCATGTACCACCTTTGAAAACCCAATCAGCACTTGCGACGGAATGCTGATTGATTCCCCAAAGAAGCCACCCAAGGGCATAATCTTTTTCGACAACCAAATTTGTGAGTTGCACCTTAGCCGCAAATTCCCTGATTTCATCTATCGCAATCACTTAAGCCTTCTCCTTCTTCCAATCTGAAGGAACCCATAATCCCCATTGCGTAACTAAGGTTTTTCCCGGCACAGCCGGATCAAGTTGTGAATAGCCTGATTTAATAGATTTGCGAGCATTATGAATAAATTTAGGTTCATCTTTCCATTTCACGGAAAAAACGAAGCCGAGGCGCTTAAAGATCGCGGTGTTTTTCATTTTTCGAGCTGATTCAAAAAGAAGCTCAAGATTTTTGTGCTCGGAGCGCATATAGCGATCAAGCATATCAGTTGCCATCCGCATTCCGCCTACGGTTGTGGGATCATTAAACGCATCAACGATAGTTCGGCTAGGATCGGAGATTTCAACTTTTTGATTTTGGAGCCAAATGGTTTTCATTCCAAAAATACGTTCGGGCTTAATTGTTTTTATGGTGAACCGAACACCGTTGAGGTCCATGTCTCTTGTGGCTACTTTTTTTGTGGTAAATATCATGACGGAATTGAAAATCTGTTCGGTAAAATCCCAATGTTCTGCGGCACTCCAGCCGCCGACATAACAAGGACTAAAAAGACTCTTCGCGATAACCCAGGGCTCATCAGCCATAATTTCTGTAGTACTCGATTGTAGCGAGATCGGTATGTAGACACCGTGCTTGATTCGTGACACCCATCCCTTTTTGCTCCAAAGCGCAAGGAGTTGGGCCGCTTTGCTTCTATCAATTTGTAGAGTGAGAGCTACCTGCTTAGGCGTTATCACCGCTGGCGAAGCCTTTAAAACGGTCGCTAGTTGGGAACGCTCCTTTTTACCTATACCTGCCAGTTTTGATTTCATACTACATAAACTATTATAAAATTATGCTAATAGCAAATTAAATCAGTAAAACATATAGTTTCTCAAATTGAGACTTTCAATGCATTGAAGGTTAAGATGGGGCTGTGACCGGACTAGTACCGGCAATGGAGTCAGCCTTTAACCGAAGCCGAATCCATACCTGATGATTGCTTTGCTGAGTTCATATTGAAAGCACACACAAAAACAATTTTGTGTAATCTTATAATAATTGAACTTAGGGACTAGACTCAGTGAACTCGGCTAAAGCGGCTTCTAATTCTTCTTGAAGCGAAGAAACGTCATAGTAGCTAGAGCCGTTGTCGAAACTAACAATGCGCTCGTCACTTTCTTCGGAATCAATCCATTCAGATTTCGCCATGCTCCAGGATACCGGATCAAGCTCTTTGATAGCTAGAACCGTATCGTATTTGAGCCAACCTATTTGAGTAGTTTCTGGATAACAGTCACGCATTGATTCTTCAAAGAGTTCGTCGTCGTTGATGGGATCAAAACCTGAAAGGATGTCTGTAAAAATCCAATCATAACCGTATTCACAACCAACACCGGAAACCATTCTCATCAAGTCATCTGATCCGCACTTAGCACAGACTCCGCTTGGCGCTTCCGAATAGCAGCCGTAACAAAACGGAATCGACTTCAATACTGCAAGTTGTTTCAAGAGACTTTCAATCTGCGATTTCATAAATTTCTCCTATTTCTGGTTTAAAAAACATTTTTCGCCCGCCAGGTACGCCCCAAGCTTGCTTGGCGGGGGAAAAATTAGGAGTGATCGGCGCACATTGCTCGATTTCTCTGTTAGTCCGAGCAGGACGATCATGAGGCATGACAGGCTCTGAAGGAGACTGGCGGGACTCAATGAAAGAGAAATTGAAATTTGCAAGGTGTGACGATTGCGAATCAAAAAGAAGCCAAGGTTACTTGTAACCTTGTCGATAATTCTAGATCTACTCGGTAGGCCAAAGCCTACCGAGTATGAAACCCAGCCTAAGCTGGGCGAGCTTTCGGAGTATATTCAACGCCGAAAATTTGCTTGTAATAGTTGATGTGTTTTGAAACGCGAATTCCCAAAACTCTATGAACTAGGTACTGCCCATCTTTAGATAGAAAGATTGACGGTGTGGCAACAAGTCCGAAGGATGAACGATTATTCCGTTCTTCAGTTTTGCTGCGGACTGCTTTTTCGAACGGAAGTCCGAGAATCTTCTTATAGAGATTGATTGGCATTTCAATTCTCATTTCGTTGCCGAGCAAATGCGTGAGAGTTCCCCGGTCTTGGTTCATGTAGACTTTGGCGTCTGCGATGAAGCCCTGGGCCTGAACCGTTTCCGATGTTTTTGTTTGTACTTGTGAATTCATGACTTTCTCCTTTGAAAGTTGTTTTTTTATTTTTCCCCGCTCTATCGAGTGGGGCCTTCACGAGTGATGAGGCCCCCGAAGAGAGAAGAGAGCGAACGCAGAAGCCCGGCTCCGACCGTAACGTGAGCACCCGAGAGGTGCGGTAGCGGCAGGTACCATGCCACCAAGCGAAGCGACTGGCGAGGTGCCTGCAAAGGGAGGAATAAGTTGGGCTTAGGAGGGAGCGTCCAAAAACAATACCTTAGAAAGGCAAACTAACATTCACGGGAAAACTTAATTGAGGAAACTTCCTCGGCTTAAAGTGATAGCCAACCAGCATCGTCAAACTGACCTTTTCGGACCATGTGAATAGAAATTGAATTTTGCCCCACAAAGCGACTCCTTCGCTTGCCTTCGGCTCGGTTAAAAGGAGATCGTTTATGGAACAAAATCAAAACAACTACATTACTCTGGAAATGAATCTGAAGCTTCAAATGAAAGACTATCGGATAGTTCTTGGAATCAAGCGCGCTTGGATTGTGGCACTAGTCGTATTGGCAATTCAGCTCGCGACGTGGCTACTGAAAGATCGGCTCTGAGCCGAATTAGTATCCCTTATGGTTGCCGTAGCCATGCGCGGCCCGCGATCCGCGCTTAATTGTTGATAATGTTGATGGATGCGCTCAAACTGAAGGTGCATGGAAACCAGAAGGCATCCGCGTACCACAATGTTAGCGTTCATTTTTACAGTCTTCTTGTTGACCGCTGGGCTTTTCTCTTTTGGTATGTGGACGACTTTTATTTTTTCATTTGGTTTCTTGGGGGGATTCCTTCTATGGATTGTCATTCCAACAAATGTATCGTTTAAAACTATCAGGAAACCTTATTGGATAACGCTGGCAATCTTTATTTTCCTACATAGAGTGGAAGAAAACATATATAAATTCCAAGAGGAACTATCGAAACTAACAGGAAATCCAGTTCCCGAAATAACCTCGCCAGTTCTAGTCATTCTTGTCTTGGCTGCCATCGGTGGATGGCTTTTGGTTCCTTATTTAATGGGACGTGGCAATCAGTTTGGTTACTATCTAGCGTGGTCGTTTTTTGCGTCTATGGGAATCACTGAACTTGCGCATTTTATTTTCCCCTTTCTTGTGGCTGGTTCGTATGGGTACTTTCCGGGTATGGCCAGCGTAATTTTACTCGCGCCTGCGGCATGGTGGGGAATGTGGTGTCTGTCGAAAAAGTCGATGCCAACTAGCTGAAAATAAAAGGGGCCTTCAAAATGAAAGCCCCTTTCCATTCACGATTACTCTCGAGCAAAGCTGGTAGTTTCGTTTACCTCAAATTCTCCATCTTTTTTCATGATAGCAAAATCCTTTTCAACTTTAGTCACGGTCAGAGTTCCGGCGTCGATGTAGGAAAATCCTCGTCGACTATTTGACGGAGTTCGTTTGTAGGCAATGATTCTGTCGCCTAATTTTATGCCTCGCGAAGAGCCGTACTTATATCGTATTCCTTCTGAGGTCGCATCGGCTGGAGTGAATCCCTGCATAGTGGTGCATCCAACTAAAAACATAAACAAGGCTGCTATCGACATAATTTTTTTCACAAAAATTCCTTCCAAAAATAAATTAATTTTGAGAATCCGCGCCTGATTTGTGCGCGAAATTCCGATTGGTACTGTTCAGAGTGCTTCTTCTTTGTTCGAATTAAGACGGCAGTTTTGGAGGGCGAAATGGTCCATCAAGTTCGGGCTCTTGGAACTCCAAAATCAGAAATTCGCTTTGAACGCTCGTAAAATTGGGCAACTGAAAATAAACTGTTCTGTTAATAACCAGGCGACACGTATGCCCCAAGTGACAGAACAAATGCTCTTCGGCGGATTTTTCATCCCTATTTATTGGCGTAGAATCGGGTTTTAAGTTTTCGTCTAAAGTAGCCGTGACAGTTCTTATGTTTTCAACACCAACCGAATTCAATTGTGCGCTTCTTGAAGAACAAAAATCAATTTCAGGTATTGTAGAACTGAGGAGAATTGCTGAACACAGAGCTACATAGACAAGTAATCTTTTGTATCGAACCAAGTCCTTAATAAAAAATCTTCTCTGCCATCTTTGCTCTGTCATGATTGGACCTCGAGATAACCTCGAAGGTCCTCAGGTATTTCCATTGGCTGAAATATTCCTACGTCTGACCCACCGGTATTTCCTACGGGTGCTAATCCAGTTATCGAGCCCGGCATTGCCAGAAAAATTCGAGGTAGTTGCCCTAAAAACTCTTTCAAATTGCAGTATCGAACACTGTACTTGATCATTAAGACGTGAACCTGAAGATGCCACGAGGCGTGAAACTGTCCTAAAATATGCGCCCTTTCCAAGTGCGACCACTCAAGATCCATCCTGCCTTGCCTTTTACTTAGCAATGCAGATTCGATCTCAGACTTAAACGCATTTGCCAAATTAAGCTTCTGCCCCTTCATATCACTTTCGTTCTCCTACTAAACTTTGATTTACTCCGGATCGAACAATGACTTCCCCAATGTATTTTTCACTCTTGATACGAGCGGTGTATGAGTCGTCTTTGTTCAGTCCCTGAAAGCCAACAAACCCGTGTAGTCCAGTATTACTAGAGAAAATTTGCGATCCATTTGAGTCGAAAAGTCCGATAGAAATTCCGCGACATGGAGCTGTTGAAAGTGAGCAGGTCACGATTAAGACATCATCTGGCACTTGCTTGCTCTTCAGAATCTGCTCAATTGAAAGTGAATCTAATATGCTCGATTTTGAAGGGGCGATTCGCACTGCGACTTTTTCTTCTTTTTTATGCTCTTTTACGCCATCGTCACCATGTCCTTGAGCTGTTTCTGCGACTGAAATCATGAGAACAATTAAGACCAGCACTTTTGAGAACAAAGGGTTAAATATCATTCTAAAATTCCCTTTTTTAACTCGAATGAGTTTCTGAATTCATACCCAGAAGTCGTAGCGAATTTGCGATCACGATCAGCGATGCTCCCATGTCAGCAGCCACCGCAAGCCACAGATTTGATAAACCAAAGACACCTAGGCCAATAAAGACAGCTTTGATTACAAGTGCAAATCCGATGTTGAAGCGAATAATTCCTAATGTTTTTCTGCCGTGCTGAATAGCTCTCGCAAGTTGTCCAAGGTCGTCCGTCATTAAAGCAATATCGGCTGTTTCAATTGCGGCATCCGTACCAGCGGCACCCATCGCAATTCCTATGGAGGCTTGAGCAAGGGCTGGGGCATCGTTGATTCCGTCGCCGACCATAGCAACGTAAAAATATTGTTTTGTGAGGGATTGGATTTCAAAAACTTTGTCTTCAGGCAGGAGATCTCCACGACCCTTATCAATCCCGACGATTTTCGCAATCGAATCGACAGTTCTTTGGTTGTCGCCGCTCAAGATCAGAACTTCTTTAATTCCAACACGGTGTAGATTCTCGATTGCCTGTCCGACACCTTCGCGAGGTTTGTCGGCGAGGCCCAGAATTCCTAGAATTTCACCCTCACAACCAGCGTGAGGTTTATGTCCCACGATCATAACCGACTGAGCTTGATCTTCGAGAGTCTGAAGATACTTTTCGACTTCAGGACTGCATACATTTAGTTCATGAGCGAGCTTATGATTTCCAGCGAAATAGTGATGTGAGCCAATAGAGCCTTCAACACCTTTACCAGGTATAACTTTATGATTTGATACTGGGGAGTCGGTCGCATGTTTGCTCTCACAGAATTCAACCACTGCCTTAGCTAAAGGGTGATTGGATTGTTTTTCTAGCGAAAGAGCGACTTGCATGAACTCTTCTGTTTTGGATGATCCCAAAGTTTTTTCAGAAACAACTTTGGGAAGCCCTTCGGTGATAGTTCCAGTTTTGTCTACGGCAATGGCGCGTAGTTTTCCTAGGGCTTCAAGATAGACGCCCCCCTTTACTAGAACACCGTTCTTTGCGAGTGCCGTTAATGCCGACACAACTGAAACTGGTGTGGCAATGACAAGAGCACAAGGGCAGGCGATAACCAGAAATACCAGCGACCTATAAAACCACAGATCCCACGATTGAGAAAATAGCAATGGAGGGATCAGAAACACCAGCAACGCAACAAGGGTTACGATAGGCGTATAAATTTTAGCAAACTTGTCCACAAACAGCTGCGATGGAGCTTTCTTACTTTGAGCCTCCTCGATCAAACGAATCACGCCCGCGATCTTTGTGTCCTTAAAGCCGTGGCTGACAGTCGCAGTTAGGCTACCACTTTCATTGACCGTTCCAGCTAACACAGTATCCCCAACGCCTTTGGACACAGGTTGCGATTCGCCCGTGAGGGGAGCTTGGTTAAGGTAAGAAGAGCCTTCAACTATCAGTGCATCAAGTGGAACTCTATCTCCTGCCCGAATGAGTATTTTCTGACCTACAGCAATCTCCTCGACTGGCACCGAGCTAGTGTTCCCACTTTCCGCGACCAGGGTTGCGACCTGAGGAGTGATCGAAAGGACTTCTCTAATGGCTTTTCTTGCCCTTGCCACACTAAAGGCCTCTAGCATCTCCGCTAAAGAGAAAAGAAACACGACCGCCGCCGCTTCCGAATATTCTCGAATGGCAAATGCTCCGACAGCTGCCATGGTCATGAGCACGTTCATGTCGAGGCTTCGTTGTTTCAAGGCGCGGACAGCTTTAGGAAATATCAGGGCTCCACCAGTGATTGTTGCCGCTAGGTAAATTGAAAAAAGCCACGCAGTTGGTAACTCCAAGAACCATTGACAAATAAGGCCAATAACCAGGAATGCACCGGAGAGACTTACAAGTATGACTCTATTTTTGTTTGCTGCAACAAACGAAAGCTGCCGAGAAGTTTCCTGAACCTTGACACCAGATTTATTGATTAAAGCGACTATTTCTTCTTTTTTAAGGGAAGGATCATGCTCAACGGAAACTTGCGACGTCATTAAGTTTGCTGTGACTTTTGCAATCCTCGAATGAGTTAGAGATTTTTGAATTGCCGCGATTTCATCAGCGCAGTCCATCCCCAACACAGAGAATGTTGAGACAGATGACCCCTCGATATGATTCAGAATCTTACTTTCAACTTTGGGCGAATCTGAATCGCAGCAATTGTCTTTGTGTTTTATCTTCTCCATGAGCACCCCTAAAAAGCCAGATCAGATGAGATCTTGCGATTCTGTCAGTTATTTATTATTCTGCATTTAATCCGTCGATTCTATTTTTCCAGTTCAACGATGGTTCCTTCGGTTACTTCAAATTGTGAATCGAGTTTAATGGTGGCAAGGTGCTCATCAAGAACCTTCGTGACCGAACCTCCACCAATTTTAACATTGCTGCATTTTTTTGGATTGCCACGAGTAGGCGTAGAACACTTGCTTTTCAGAAAGACAATTCGGTCGCCAACCTTAGCATTACCTCCTCCTGTACAAGCATCAATTTCGGTTGGAGAGTGGAACGAAACGCCTGAACACTTAGGGGCTATTGCAGGAGAGTGGGCACACCCAAAAATAAAAAATGTCGGAATAAGCACCACCAGCATTCTTCCTTTTGAAAGTTGATATCGGATACATCTGTTTCTTAAAAAATATTTTTTCACAAACTCTTCCTTTTCTTGAGGCAGCGAAAGCTACCTCGGTTATTTACTTTAGTGAGCTACGCGACCTTTCATTCTTGACTCAAATCGCGAGAACAAAATGGGAAGCACGATCAATGTCAGAAGCGTCGAAGAAATGATTCCCCCGATAACAACTGAAGCGAGTGGCTTTTGAACTTCTGCTCCAATGCCGGTCGAGACCATCATTGGAATGAACCCAAAGACCGCAACGAGTGCAGTCATTAACACTGGGCGAAGCCTGACAAGCGTTCCAGAAAGAACAAGTTCCTTTCCAGTTTTTCCTTCGGCTTGTAACTGATTAAAAAAGTTAACAAGCACGACTCCGTTTAAGACGGCGATCCCTGAGAGGGCAATAAACCCGATACCTGCGGAAATACTAAACGGAAGACCGTTCAAGATCAGACCGATAACTCCACCTACTAGGGCCATGGGGATACAAGCGAATATGAGAAAGGTCTGAGCTACGCTTCCGAATGCTGCGTAAATCATCATGAGAACAAGTGCTAACGCAATCGGCGCTAAGATCAAAAGTCGAGATCTAGCTTGCTCAAGATTTTTAAAGTTTCCACCCCATTCGAGATAGTAGCCATCAGGAAGTTTGAGCTGTGTTTCAACGGCCTTCTGCGCTTCTAAAACAAACGACTCAGTATCGCGTCCCCGCAAGTTGATAAGGACAGCGGTTCTGCGATTGGAGTTTTCTCTATTCACAGATCCATAAGTTTCTTTGAAAGAAATGTCGGCAAGCTTTCCAAGTGGTACGAGGACATTTGGGCCTACTCCGACCGGAAGATCTTTGATCGTGCCTAGATCAGATCTCAAGTCATTGCCAAGTCTCACGACAATCGGGAACTTCCGTTCACCCTCATACAGAAAACCAGCTTCCTGACCTCCGAGCGCAATTGAAACGGTGTCGAGAACGTCCTTTACGGAGCCGTTGTAAGCTGAGAGACTGGCCTCGTTTGGCTCGATTCTCAAAACCGGCGAAGTACCTGCCAGATCCACTTCGACATCACCGGCCCCTCGAATTTTAGCCACGATTTCTTGGGTCTTCTTAGCGAACTCCACAAGCTTATCTAAATCTGGGCCAAAAACTTTGACGGCAACATCGGCTCTGGTGCCTTCAAGCAATTCATTGAAACGCATTTGAATCGGCTGAGATGCTAGATAAGTTTGACCGGGAATTTCCTTTTCAAGTTTTTCAACCATGAGTGAAACGAGACTTTGAAAAGTTCGTTTTTTGCCGTCAACTTCAGGCCAATCGTCACGAGATTTCAACATAATGTAGGTATCAGAAACGTTGACGCCCATCGGATCAGTGGCGACTTCACTTGTTCCTATTCTTGAAAAAACATGGCTGACCTCAGGAAAGGTTTCGACAACCTTGTCTGCTTTTCTCTGAAATTCGACGGACTGACTTAAGCTTGCATTTACGGGTCTGATCATATGAAAAGCGAATGATCCTTCACTGAGTTGGGGTAAAAACTCAGCCCCTCTGGTCATAAACAGTGCGACTCCCAAAACAACAGAGAGAAGTCCTACACCCATCGTCAGGTTTTTACGTTTATAGGCGAATTCAAAAAATGGAACGTACGCTTTTCGAATCCATTCCATCAGCTTTGGTTCTTTGTCTTCTGTCTTGCCTGACAAGAAGATACTTGCGAGTGCCGGTGCAGTTGTGAAAGAAAGAATAAAGGCCATCATGACGGCAATTGCGAAAGTTGCAGCCATGGGGATAAACATTTTTCCTTCTACGCCTGTTAGAGCAAAAACCGGCAAGAACACCATCACGATAATGAATTGGCCAAAACCAGCGGCTTGCCTAATTTCAACCGTGGATTCGTAGACAGCTTTTTTGACTTCCTCTTTACTTAAATTCCGCCCCAAGGACTTAGCTCGGTCGTGAAGAAACCTGACGCAGTTATCAAGCACGATGACTGTACCATCTACGATGATTCCAAAGTCTAATGCTCCAAGGCTCATTAGATTTCCTGAAATTCCGAGTGGTTTCATCACGAGAAAAGTCGCGAGAAGAGAAAGTGGAATTGTGACAGCAGTAATCAGAGCCGCTCGAATGTTCCCAAGCAAGATGAGTAGAATGATCGTAACAAGAATGGCCCCCATCAAAAGATTGTGCTCAACTGTTCCGAGCGTGGCGTTAACCAGGTCTGATCTGTTGTAGACCGTGGTTACTTCGACATCCTTGGGAAGTGTCTTTCTGATTTCCTCAATTTTAGTATGAACCCGAGTTGAAACTGTTCGACTGTTCTCTCCAAGGAGCATCATCACAGTTCCTAAAACGACTTCTTCACCATCATATGTAGCAGACCCGGTTCGAAGTTCTTTGCCCAAAGTCACCCGAGCGATATCGCCAATGGTGACAACCTTAAAAGACTCTAAACTTTTGACCGGAACTCTTTCGATAGCCTTGGGATCTTTGATAAGTCCCACACCCTGAATGAGAAACTGTTCAGCCGTTTGCTCAACGTAGCCGCCGCCGACATTTTTATTAATTTTTTCTAATGCTTCGCCGATATCTTCAAAGTGAATTCCAAAAGACGCCATTTTCTTAGGATCAGGCTGAACATGGTACTGCTTTTCAAAACCTCCAGAAGTGTTAATCTCAGCAACACCTTCAACCGTTAGCAGTCTTGGCTTTACGAACCAATCTTGGAGGGCTTTGAGTTCCATGAGCTGCCTAACTCGCTCGTCGCCTTTTTTCTTTTCTTTGAAGTCGAGAACGAATTGATAGATTTCGCCCAGACCCGTTGAAATTGGACCCAGTTCTGGCTTTGCAGAATTTGGCAAATCGCCCGAAACACCTTGAAGGCGTTCAGTGACAAGTTGCCTAGCTCGAAAAATATCAACAGAGTCTTTGAAAATCACAGTAACTTGGGAAAGTCCAAATCGAGTGATGGATCTAACTTGCTCGACGCCCGCAACTCCTCGCATAGAGGACTCAACCGGAAACGTCACAGTTCGTTCAATCTCTTCAGGTGCAAGACCTTCGATGATTGTATTGATCTGAACTTGGTTGTTAGTGATGTCGGGTACTGCATCAATTGGCAAGTGTTGAAAGCTGTAGACTCCAGCTACAACAAGCAAAACGGTTAAAAAGAGAACAACGCCGCGATTGTAAATTGAGAAATGAATTATTTTGTTCAACATAAATTAAGCTCCAATTAGTGTGAGTGACCTTCAGGGGCGCCGCCAAATGCGGCAATCTCTGCGATTCTTAAGAACCCAAGACCCGTGATGGCGATTTCGTCGCCACTTTTCAGGTCTTTGGAGCGGATGGATATCTTGTTTCCTGAACGACTGAGCTGATCGAAATCGATACGCTTATAGAATCCAGCTCGGTAGCGGTAGAGATTGACCTCAAGCCCCGCTGTGACAACTGCGTCTTTTGGAATTTCAAAAGAACTTGCGGATGTAATTTTTAACTTTTGAATCTCAAAATTCTTTTCGGCTTCGGGGGAGAGCCTGATTCCCTCGTCCTCGCTCGCAGCTAAGATTCCTTTGTTTGGGCCGACCTGAGGGTTTTCCTCTTCGCCATGGGCGTGCTCATCACCGTGGCCATGATCTTTTGGCTCTTCGTCAGTGTGCTTGTGTTCAGCTTCATGATCCTCACCCTTTTTTTCTTCATGAGTCCCGTGTTCCTCATGCTTAGGTGATTCAGCTTTAGGTTTTTTTTCAGATGCATGATCATGTTCGTCACTAGCTTGGGCGGTGCCGACGAATACAAATACGGTCAGTAGACCGATTGCCAAATAATCGTTTTTCATAAGATCACCTCATTAAATTTGTTATCAAGGATGAGAATTCGTCCCAACGCTTCGAGAGCTTCAAGCTCCGAAGCATTTCTTCGTTCGCCGAGGTCAAAAAGTTGTCTGTGAGCTTCGATAACGAGTGAGCTTGGAACAAGACCTTTAAAGAATTGTCTTTCAAGCTGCTCGTGTTTTTCGTTAACAATGTTGAGACTAAGAGAAGTTTTAAGACTTTGGATCGTTTGATTGTAACGGTTCACAAGTTCCGCGCGTGTTGCAGCCGATTTCCGTTTCGTTAGTTCCGCTCCCATCTCTGCTTCTAAAAGTCGTTGGGCACTGTAAGCCCGGCCTGCGCCGTTTTGACTAAACACAGGCAGAGGCATTGATAAACCAAGACCCACAAACGTCGTCGATTCGCCATTTTCTTTGACGGTTTTCATCGAAGGCCCGAGTTTAAGATCCGGCCACGAATCTCCCTCTGCTTTTTGCTTCTGACTTCTCGCAAGCTTGAGATCTGCTAGAGCCGCACGCACCTGTGGAGAGTCCTCGCTTGGCGAAGAGCTTTCCACTGAGGGCCATACCTGTTTCGCGGGAGGAAGATTTTTTGACAGAAGGCTTTTTGAAAGTCCGGTTATGGCTGTGAGTGCTTGAAAGAGTTTTTCTTCGTCGGCCTTTAATTTCGTTAGCCTAAGCTGATGGTCAGCGAGTGACATCTTAAAGACGGACAAAGACACATCTTGTTCAGGCGACAAAGCCGGTCGCTTTTGAAACTGCTTAACAATTTTAGAAAAAGTCTCAACCGACTCCTCTTCTATATGAATCTCGCTTTTGAGATGAGAAAGTCGATAGAGGCTTAACATGAGTTCAAGTCTCGCCTGGTAAACTCCGAGGTCTCGGCCAGCCCGCGCTCTTTCAATTTCACTTTGAGCTTCGTTTATCAAAGCGTCCCTCTTGCCTCCAAGCCTCAAGGTAAAAAGAAGAGACGCATTAGTCTCAGACCTTTCAGAGCCCTTTGAAACGGTATCGGCATCAAGCTCAGGATTTATCCACTGATTTGCGACACCTTCGAGTTTTTGGGCTGACTTAAGCTGCTGTTCGGAAATTTGTATGTCCGAAGATTGCCTTTCTGCACAACGCACTAACTCCAAGTAGTTAGTGGCTTTACAATCGCTTGCTGAATCAGCCGCTTGGCTCAACAGCGGCAACCAAAGCGAAACTAGAGTTACAAAAAATGTATAGATCTTTCTCATCGCGGAGTTCTCCCTAAAATCGTTCCCAAATTATTGAGGAACGCCTTAGAAATGCCGCAGAAAATTCCACGGCAAATCAGTTGCACAAGATTAATTATTTTGAATTAAAATTAGAGCCGTGGCCGTATATTAGGCGATTGGGGGGCGAAAGAGACTTGTCTGAAAATCAAAAATGATCACACCTACAGTTGTGAAAGTCAGAACTTGCGGCGGATTGAAAGTTGAAAAAAGAAATGAAGAACCCAAGGTAAAAGCACAATGACCTAAATGACAGTTGCGACAAGTAGAATTACTGTGGTGACAACCAGAATCTCTCTTATCATCTTCATTTAAATCTTCATGCTGGAAGTTATGATGCTGTTCTAGTGAAGAAGAAATTGTACTGTAGGTCTGTTTAGAAGAGGGACTATCCGCGCAAGAGTTGCTGGCTTGGCTCAAAACGCCTATGAAAGTGATAAATGAAAAAACCCAAGCAATCGTCAGCTTCAATTGTACCTCTGGAAGCTAAGAATAGTTGATTTTTCATGGTTGTCAATGGTATCCCATGGGGGAGGATAGGTTATTTCGCATGGCAAAAAAAATCTCAGAACGACCCAAGCATGTTCCTCACCGTGAAACATATGTCCGGATAAAACGAGCCAGTGGCCATCTTCGTAAAGTTGAATCGATGGTTTCGGATGGAGCCGAATGCGTGGAGGTACTTCAGCAGCTGAGTGCTGTAATTTCGGCGCTGGAGTCGTGCCGTATAAGTCTTCTTCAGGATCACTTCAGGACATGTATCTCACCCGCTATTTCACAGGACTCTAAGCATCTTGTTGCGGAGCTTGAAACAGTTATCAAGAGGGCTCTTCGATAGGCTTATTTACGTCGGAAAATCGGTAGTAATCCCTAGCATTTGACCTGACATTCTTCAATCGCAGTGCATTTACAATCACCGAAACAGAACTCAAGCTCATGGCAAGAGCCGCAATCATCGGACTCAGCAGCCAACCAAACACCGGATATAACATGCCTGCCGCAAGTGGAATACCGAGTGCATTATAAATAAATGCGAAAAATAGATTCTGCTTAATGTTCAAAATAGTTGCTTGGCTCAACTCCCGAGCGCGGACCACACCTTTAAGATCACCCTTAACGAGAGTAACACCTGCGCTTTTCATCGCGATATCCGTTCCAGTTCCCATTGCAATTCCAACCTGTGCTTGCGCTAAGGCCGGAGCGTCGTTTATGCCGTCACCGGCCATCGCAACGATTTTTCCTTCGCTCTGGAACTTCTTAACAATTTCAACTTTTTGATGGGGAAGCACATCGGCGAAAACTTCATCGACATGAACTTTGCCTGCTACAGCATTCGCAGTCCGTTTGTTATCACCTGTCACCATTATAACCTTGAGCCCTAATTTTTGGAGGGTATGAATTGCTTCAGGAGTTGTTTCTTTAATGGGATCAGCAACTCCGATAAGTCCGGCAAGCTTTCCGTCAACGGCTACAAACATCACCGTTTGTCCTTCATCTCTGAGGCCATTGGCCAAGTCGTCGCTCTGTTTTAAATCTATGCTGAAGCTTTCCATCATAGCTCGATTTCCAACTGCGACCTTACGACCTGATACTGTTGCTTGCGCGCCTTTACCCGTGATCGACTGAAAATCAGAAGTCGCCTCAAGCGAAATACCACGAGCCTCTGCGCCTTTAACAATTGCGGAAGCCAAAGGGTGTTCACTGTCTCGCTCAAGACTTGCCGAAAGCTTAAGAAGAGTTTCTTGTGTCAGGTCCGAGAGAGCTTTAACAGTAACAAGCTTAGGCTTTCCTTCAGTCAGGGTTCCTGTTTTATCAACGATCAGTACGTCGACTTTTCTTAAAAGCTCAATAGCTTCAGCGTCTTTAAAAAGCACACCCATCTTTGCAGCACGGCCTGTGGCTATCATAATTGACATCGGCGTTGCGAGACCTAAAGCGCAGGGACAGGCGATGATAAGAACGGCCACAGCATTAACAATTGCATAGGCAAGACGCGGCTCCGGCCCCCAGACACCCCAAGCAATAGCTGTCAATATTGCGATAAGAATAACAGCCGGAACAAAGTAACCAGATACTTGATCCGCTAATTTTTGAATCGGCGCGCGTGATCTTTGCGCGTCCGCCACCATCTGAATGATTTGAGCGAACAAAGTATCCTTTCCGACTTTTTCGGCGCGAATGACAAGTGCACCGGTTCCATTAATAGTTGCCGCAACAACTTTTGATTCAGGAACTTTCTCTGATGGAATTGATTCTCCGGTCACCATGGATTCGTCAACCGCACTCGATCCCGACACTACCAAACCATCTACTGGAATTTTTTCTCCGGGTCGCACTCGAAGTGAATCACCAATAGAAATCGCATCAATTTCGATTTCCTCATCAGTACCATCGCTATTGATCCGCCGAGCTGTTTTCGGTGCGAGGCCTAGGAGTGCTTTGATCGCAGCTCCAGTTTGTCCGCGTGCTTTAAGTTCTAATACTTGTCCGAGAAGGACCAGAGTCACAATAACGGCGGCTGGTTCAAAGTAAAGCCCCACCATACCTGTCATCGGATCGGTAAAAGAATCAGGAAAAAACTGAGGGAAAAATAGAGCGACGATACTAAAACCGTAAGCAACGCCAACACCAAGTCCAATCAGCGTAAACATATTAGGACTTTTATTTTTCAAAGACTGCCAGAACCTTTCAAAAAAAGGCCATCCACCCCAGAGAACTACCGGAGTTGCTAGAAGTAATTCGAGGTAGCTGAAAACAGAGTGACTAATTGAATTCCCAAATAAATGACGACCGCCCATTGTGAGAAAAAGAAGAGGAAGGCTCAATGCTGTCGAAACCCAAAAACGTTTTCTCATGTCGAGATACTCAGTTCGATCTTCTTCATGTTCTAGTGAAGCCATCAGTGGTTCCAGCGCCATTCCGCAAATGGGACAGTTACCTGGTCCGATTTGCCGAATTTCTGGATGCATCGGGCAAGTGTATTCAACATTTTTTGGCTGAGAATTTGTTTTTTTCTTCGCGCCTAAGTAAAACTCACGATTTTCATCAAATTTTATTTTACACTTTGGATTGCAAAAATAAAATGCTTCGCCATTATGCACAGAACTTCCGCCCTTAGCAGTCGCCGGATCAATCATCATTCCGCAAACGGGATCTTTCACAATTTCCTTTGGCACACTCTCTTTGCCTTTGATTGCGCAGCAAGAGTGATCAGTTGAATCACCGTGTTGATGGTTGTGTTGTGAATGGTCCATAGCCTCTCCGATCGGTTTTCCCCTATATGGGTAGGAATCCAAATTGATCCCTTATGAGCATCATGCGCCTTCCAATGATTGGAAGGTCAAGACTTAAAATAACAAATCTCTAGTGCAATGGAACTGATATGGCACGCCTGCGCTTGACCTTCCAACGGTTGGAAGCTTTATTATTACCTTATATCGACAGTGTGTCAGGTGACGAAAGGAAAACATGAATATCGGAGAAGCAGCTAAAATATCAGGCGTTAACGCAAAACTCATTCGCCACTACGAATCGATTGGAATTATCCCCAAAGCCACTAGAAGCGATGCAGGCTACAGGACATATTCAGAAACTGAAGTTCATATACTTTCTTTTGTTAAACGCTCTCGGAATCTTGGGTTTTCAATGAAAGAGATCAAGAAGCTCGTAAGTCTTTGGCGCAATAAGGGCCGAGCGAGCTCAGAAGTTAAGAATCTTGCAATTAAACATATAGACGAGATGGAGCAGAAGATTTTTGAACTTCAAAGCATGGTCAAAACGCTTAAACATTTAGCTAAGACTTGCCATGGGGATAATAGGCCCGATTGTCCGATTCTAAATGACTTGGCGAGCCAGTGACCAGGTACTTGACCTTCCAACTGTTGGAAGCCTTATGGTGACTCAAATGAACGCTTTCGTTCTATAGGAAATTTATGAGAACTCTACTTCGTTTAACTTTTATTCTTTTTTGTATTTCCATCTTCGATAATCAGGCTTGGGCCAAAACGGTTCGGTATGAACTCACCGTTGAAAATAAGCCGATGAACATGAGTGGTAAAAAGGAAGTGGATTTTGCCCTGACCGTTAACGGTGGAATTCCAGCACCGATTTTAGAATTCACCGAAGGTGATGATGCCGAAATCCTCGTCATTAACAAAGTTCCGAATGAGGAAGTCTCCATCCATTGGCATGGCATCCTCTTGCCACCTGAAGAGGACGGAGTCGCGTATGTGAATACTCCACCCATTCATCCAGGCACCTCGCGACTTTTTAAATTTAAAATCAGGCAGAACGGGACCTATTGGTATCACTCGCATACGACGGTTCAAGAGCAAAAAGGCGTTTACGGGGCCTTCATCATTCACCCGAAGAAAAAGGCCATCGCCTATGACAGAGATGTCGTTGTTGTCTTAAGTGACTGGTCTGATGAGAATGCCGATCAGATTATTCGCAACCTAAGAAAAGACGGTGATTTTTATCTCTACAAAAAAGATTCGGTTCGTACTATTGGAGGCGCCATTAAGGCTGGCGCACTTAAGAATTATATTAAGAACGAATGGGACCGGATGGGAGGAATGGATCTTTCAGACGTTGGCTATGATGCATTTCTGATTAATGGCAAACGCGACTCTCAACTTTTGGTTGCTCATCCAGGAGAAAAAATTCGTATCAGAATCATCAACGCCGGGGCTTCAAGCTATTTCTATGTTTCGATGGGTGTGCCCATGCAAATTATTTCTGCCGACGGCGTGGATGTTAAGCCTGTGTATGCAAAAGAAATTCTGATGGGCATGGCGGAAACCTATGACGTTCTCTTCACTGTGCCCGAGCATAAAAACTACGAACTAAAAGCAACTGTTCAAGACGTTACAGGGTTTGCTTCCGGCTGGATCGGCATGGGCGAAAAAGTATCTGCGCCGAATAAACCACTACCTGACCTTTATGCCTCAATGGATCACATGGGCCATGGTGGCGGCGATATGTCAGGTATGGACCATAGCAAACATGAAGCTGCACCCACTTCGGAAGCCAACTTGAAAATGGATCACAGCAAACATACAGGCGACGGCTCGCACGCAGGCCACTCCGATGATAATGCCAAGAAAGCAGCGCCTAGTGATCCGCATGCGGGTCATGGCGGGCACGGACAGCATCAAGGGCATTCTCAACCTAAGGTAGAAAAACCAAAGAAATTAACAACGGACCATTCAGCCCATTCTGCTGTAGCAACCCATGTGACTGACGGAAAGGTTGATTTCACAACTCAGTCCGATGCGATGCTTGAGCAGAATGCTTCGTCCCGCGATATTGCGACTTCTACCAAGGTAGTTTTGGAAACGCTAACAGTTGATGGTCTTACAGCACTGAAGCCTACAACGTTGCCCAAAGATGGGAAAGTTCATGAACTAAAGCTTGTCCTCGACGGAAGCATGGAACGCTACATTTGGCACATCAATGGAAAAGCTATTTCTGAAGATCGTTTGCTACTAATTAACAAAGGTGAAATCGTAAGATTTATCTTTCAAAACGAAACGATGATGCATCACCCGATGCATTTGCACGGACATTTTTTTCGCGTGCTCAATGAGCAAGGCGACAAGTCACCATTAAAGCACACAGTCGATGTCCCTCCGCACGGAACTCGCACCATTGAGTTCTATGCCAACGAACCAGGTCAATGGATGCTTCATTGTCATAACCTTTATCACATGAAAACGGGAATGGCCCGAGTGGTGAGGTACAATGACTTTAAGCTGACTCCTGAGATGGAAAAACACGACAAACATGATCCTCACTTGCATGAGCACATCTACACTTCTGGTCTAGTAGAAGCTGCTACCAATCATGCAAGAGCAGAATTTAAACTCATGCGAACATGGGATGAGTTGGAGCTTAAACTTGAATCCAGAAGCAACACTAAAAAGAATTTTGCGGTTGAGAGCGGATGGGATCTCGAAGGAGATTTGCTTTACCGTAGATGGTTTGGCAATTTTCTAAACGTTATGGCCGGCGGAACGCACTACCACGAAGAAGGTTTCGGTATGATTGGCGTCGGTTATGTTTTGCCGATGCTCATTGAAACGCAAGTGTTCGCTAACCATGAGGGGAAATTTCGACTGGACGTAGAAAAACGCTTTCAGTGGACGAAAAGTATTTTTACTGACGCAGAATTCTCATGGCGGCCAAAATGGGAAGGCGAAAATGAAAGCGAGTTCGAAGTTTCGATTATGTATGGACCGAGTTGGTATTGGTCCGCGGGGTTAATGCTCACCAACAAAAGTGTTGGTGTTGGCGCTCAAGTGCAGTTTTAATTTGGAAAAGACATGCTAAAGGAAAAAGTAAAATAAACATTTTAAGAGGGGGATAAATAAAATGAAATCTTTGATTTTATTAAGCGCGCTGTTTTTTAGTCAGCTTGTTTTTGCAACTGAACCACCGGCTGATTACCCGGTTGTTAGAGGAGTGGTGCGAAAGGTTGATCTTTCTGCCGCAAGATTCTCGGTCAAACACGAAGAAATACCAAATCTGAACATGCCTGGAATGACAATGTCGTTCGCAGTCCAAGATCCACTAGTTCTTAAAGACCTTGTTGTCGGCGATCAAATTCATTTTGTTGCAGACGAAGTTGACGGCGAATTGACAATTCTTTGGCTCGAGAAGTTGCCACCACCGAATGCCGCTACCTCAAAAATATTTTGCACTGGCATCGCTGAGACATCGCCAAAAACGAAAGTCGAAATCGAGATTCGTCCGGATAACTTCAGCACCATCCGCTATGAGCATATCGAAGGGCCTTACATAGGTACTGCACAAGTGAACTCAATCGGACGACTGCATCTTCATCAGCAGAAGGATCTATTGGTCTACCACGCTGGTCCCCGGAGGCTTTCGACATCACTGGTTTTTAAAGTTGCTGAGAACAAAATTACAGATTCCTGCTTTACTAATTTTAGCGCAGGGATGACGAACTCATCGGTTGAATGTACTTTTGAGTAATTCTTCATAGAACAATGCTCGCCTTCGAAGCGGTAGCTGTAAACTCCGCGAATTGAAAAAAGTTCAAAGACGAATCTGCACTTTGGCGAATTCTCGACAGTTCAGAGCCTAAAAGTAACCACTTTTGGCGAGATTTCGACAGGCGCAGGCAGCGAGCAAGGGAGTTTTGGCGAGTTCTCGACGATTATACGAATAGCCTATCGCTAAGTATTGTTTAATCGCATGGCGACTGGCACCTAGAGTGCATTGAGACTTCTGTAGGTTTTCAACCGAAAGGGGTTTCGATGAAAAAGTTAAGTTATAGTATTGGTGCGGTAGCCTTATTTGCTGTCGGAATGAATGGAGCACGGGCAAACGCCGATCAATCTCCGACGCCGGTTCAGAGAGGCGTCTACTACGCGCTGACATCTGAAGCCGCACAAGCGTTGCAAATCAATTTGGGGCGACTAGTTGAAGAAGCTCAACTGAACAAAGATCAACAACTTGCCTTTCAAGTTCAAGAAGATGGCGAACTGGATCTTTCAATCTATGAAAGCGGCGTGTTCATCAGACTCAGTGCCGACATCATTCGACGGGCCGCTGAATAATGAGCCTCGCAGCTCGCATTCTTTCAGAGCTTGAAGAAGGTCAATGGACTCTTACGAGCATTGCTCCGTCTTTTCGCCGTCGTCTAACGGCCGAAACGAAGTCTCAGCTTCAAGAGAAAAATATTTCGGAACTATGTATGGGGTTTTACGGAAAAGTAAAAACTCACGACATTGTCATCCCGAACCAAAGAAAAGAACTCGATATGGCAAGAGTTAGCGACGAAGTACGAGGGTTGATCGAAAGAACTTTTGTATCCGATTATTCTGGATCAACAGTGATTTCGTTTGAATCAGAAATTTCTCAGCGACTTCAAACTGCTTTGGAAATGATCTACCGGACTGACGTGGGCATTTCGCTTTTGCTAAATGAGCTGGTCGCGGCATTTGTTAGGGTGAAATCGGTAAATTTTAGAAGTGCATCGCACCCGCAAATTTTCGGGCTGATTCTAATTGGTGATGGCGCTCATGAGTTAACAGCGAAGCAGCTTGCGGTTTCAATCATCCATGAGTTGGCACATCAGGAACTTTTTCTTATCAATCTTCTCGACCGACTTGTAAATCAGCCTTTTGATTACAATGAAGTCCATGCGCCATTTCAAGGAACCAAGCGACCGCCAATTGGCAGGCTGCATTCTATGTGGGCGCTTTATCGTATGGTACAGTTTCAAAAACTACAAAACGAAACAGACCAGAGGTATCGCGAGTTACTTCTGAAAAATGTCGAAGCGTTTGAGGACCAAGAACTAACTCCTTTCGGGAAGAAGTTAGTCGAGATCGCAAGAAAGAGAGCCAGCTAATGAAAAAGTGGCTCGTTTTGATCGGAGGGATCATCATTATGACATCAACAATAAGCGCGGCTGCACCAAAAAAATATGGATACGTTCCGCCAACTTTTCCACGCGATCCTGCCGAAGTTAATCAATTCGCAGAACACATTGTCTTGGGTCAAATTCTCGAGCCAATGGTCGATACTGACAAGCTCGGCAATGTTACTCCAGGACTTGCTGAAAGTTGGACGTTTGAAGACAAGGGCCTCACAATTAAATTCAAAATTAAAAAAGACCGCGTTTTTTCAAACGGGAAAAAGCTCGAAGCCAAAGACATCAAATATACTATTGATCGTGTCATCCATAAAAAATCTCAGTCGAGTAATTTTCTGGGAAGCATTTCATCCATCGAAGCGCCTGCTTCGGACACTCTCATCATTCGCCTCAAAGAGCCGAATGTGTCGATTCTTAAAGCTCTTAGCCGAGACCAGCTTGGCGTGGTTCCTATAGATTGGAACTTCGATAAAGCTTCTTCGGAGCCCCTCGTTGGTTCAGGACCTTATCGACTTTTAAAAAAGGATACGAATTGGAATCTCGAAGTAAACGAGAAATATCCAAAAGCGTCAGCCATTAGCATTCGCGAATGGCAACTTGTTTTCTTTGCTGATCATGACCTCAACGTACCCGTTGTCGGTCTTCCTGATTACGTTCCTGGAGCGACACTATCCACAAAGAGCGGAATGCAAAAAGTTAGCGGATTTGAAAAACTCAAAACGGTTAATCAAATCAGCTACGCACAAACGTCTGCGTGGTGGCATCCTCACGGAACTCATTTCAGTTCGCCGGAAATGCGAAATCGGGCGATGGGACTGATTGAAGAGATCTTGGATAAGGGCTGCAAGAAATTGGAGCTTGAGCGCGCAACAGGCGTCATCCCAAAAGGAGTTGCTGGCCACTTGGCCGTTACACAAGTTCCAAAAATCACGCACAAAAAATACGAAAAAACAGAACCACTCAAACTCGCGGTTGTAGGTGCGACATTTGATGATTTTCTAAAGGGAAATAATGTTCAAGCCATTGCAAAAGAGCACGGCTTTCAAATTGAAATTATCAAAATTTCTCCGTCTGAAATGACGAAAATAGCCGAGAAGAAACCTGACATTATATTCGCTGGATGGGCTGGTGGGTTCAATGATCCCGAAGGATTTATCGCTCTTCTTCCGACGTTCCTTGGAAAAGACTTTGGAGCTTATATTGGTTCGACTCTGGCCGAAAAATACAAGCGAGCGAGACAAGAAGAAAATTGGACTGTCAGAAGTGAACTGTTTCAACAGCTCAATGAGCAGCTCCGCAAAGACCAGCTGATGGTACCAGGATGGCGTGTTCCGTTCTACATCATCGGCCAAACCAATATGATTTCTGAAGAGGCTACCTTCCGCTATACACCAAGACTTCACTTAGTGAAGGAGTTGTAGTGGGCATTTTTGGGAAGTCTCAGACTAGATCCATTCAGAGATATTTTCTGAGAATTTTTATTCCAATTGTACTCCTTGTCAGCACCGTCTTTAGTGGCCTCCTGGCATGGAATGACTATCGGGTTAACAAAGCTTCCCGTTTAGACAGTCAGAAACTTACGTTTGAAACTTTCGTGGCGGTCGTCCGTCAGCCGCTCATTCAAGGAAGTCTTATTGAAGCAAGAATTCGGGCCAATGAACTTGCGCAGAATTCACAGATCTATTGCATCGAAATTAAGTCGATCTCAGAAACTATTCAAAGTTGCAATAAACAGAAGACGTCTTCATCAGGGCTTCACCGCATGGATACCGATCTCTACTTTTCTGAGGATACCTCGAATTGGATGGGACACATCTCGATTACTTTCGACAATTCCGATTTGATAGCGGGAATTTGGAAAAACGCCGGGAAGAACGCAATCGGGTTCGTACTTCTTGCCGTAATTTTGTTTGCTGGGCTTTCAATCGGTTTTTCGCGAATTCGAATCGAGCTTAATGAACTGATGAAGATCTTAGAAACCAAAACGAGCGACAAAGAAAGAACACCTACGTTTAAAATTAGCGAATTCTCCTCTTTAGCGAAAAACTTGAGCTATCAATTTGAAGTTACCAAGGCCGCAGCTGAAGCAAAAGCGGCACTCGATGTTGCGAGGCAAGTTGCTCATGATATTCGCTCGCCAATTGTCAGCCTTCAGGTGGCACTTAATGCGGCTCAAGTTCAGCTCGATCCGACGGTTAAGGGCGTTTTGAATCATTCTGCACAGAGAATCAGTGACATCGCAAACGACGTTATCAACCAGTACACCGCCTCGAACAAAAATTCTGAATACAGAGTGCCGATACAAAAACTTCCGATGTCTGTCGATCTTGCTTTGAACGAAATGGTTGCTGAAAAAAGTCTGATGTGCCGACAGATGCCCCAAGTATCGGTGCAAACTAAATTAAATACAGAAGATACTTTCGTCGAAATGCAAGTCAGCGACTTCAAGCGGATTATTTCTAATTTAATCGACAATGCGCTCTACGCCGTTTCTGACCGGGGAAGCATTGATGTGAATTGCACAAGAATTGTGAATGAGTGCTGCATTTCAATTCTCGACAACGGCTCTGGAATTTCAGAGTCAGTTTTAAAGACTATCTTAGAAAAAGGCGGCTCGTTTGGAAAACCCAACGGCAAGGGCTTGGGTCTACAGTGGGCCAAGAAAACAATCGAAAAACATAATGGCAGGATTTTAATATTGTCTCAAGAGGGTGTCGGCACCGAAGTTAGAATTTTTCTGCCGATGTCGATGAATCAAAAAGTAAAAGTACAAACCGGCGCTCAGCTTAGCCTTGCGGCAAAAGAAGCTTGAACGCATTGAGGAAGGTCTTATGGAACAACCACGAGTTATTTTTGTAGATGACGAAAGCTGTTTTCGTGACGGTCTCAAAATCTCACTTGATTCGGCATTTGGAGCGGACCGCGCTTTCGATGTGGAGTTTCATTCGCATCCGGATTTAGCCCTCGAGTCGATTAAGAAAAACCCATTCAATGTTTTTTTGGTTTTCATGGATCATCATTTCCATGAATCAAAAGAGAAGACTATTTTAGGTGCTGACTTCATACGTCCGATAAAAAGAGTGAACTCTTATATTGAGATAGTCATGATGTCGTCGGATACAACGCCTGAGAGTCTTCGCCTGTGGTTGAAAAATGGCGCTGACAAATTCCTCTACAAAGAATTTGTTGGTCAGCAAGAAAAACTGCAAATTTTCATCACCGAAGCTCTGACCAAATTTCGTTCAAAGTTCAACGGATTCCTTGGAAACAGCAGTCGGCGCATCACTCAAGTGCCTGAGTCTCTCAAAAAAATTGGAGTTGTGTCTCTTGATCGAGAAATGCAGGCGGCAGCCGACCTTGTTTTGCAGACAGCGAAATCGGATTTATCAGTTTTGATTTACGGAGAAACTGGCACTGGAAAAGAATTGTTTGCGCGCGCAATTCATCAGAATTCAGATCGAAAGGATAAACAGTTCCGCACAATTGATTGCACGCAGTTCAAAAAATCAGAACTTATCGCTAGCGAGTTATTCGGGAGCGAAAAAGGTGCTTTCACAGGTGCAGAGTCAAAAGTCGGTCTTCTTGAAGTGGCTAATGGAGGAACCGTTTTCTTAGATGAAGTTCATCATTTGAGTGACGAAGCGCAGGCGATGCTTTTGCGATTTATTCAGGATCGAAAAGTTCGCCGAGTCGGCGGTAGCGTTGAAAAGCATGTTGATGTGCGATTGGTATTCGCGGCAAAGCCACAATTGAAAGTCCTCGTAAATGAAGACAAGTTTTTGGCTGATTTGATTTATCGGATGAAGCAGATCAAGATTGATCTTCCAAGACTTGCTGAGCGGCCCAACGATATTGAAGTTTTATGTGAATTCTTTTTAGAGAAGCGGCGATCCCCAGAATCTGATAGCGTGCCCAAACAGTTGCATCCCGATTCGCTTGATATGCTTCGGGCCTATTCGTGGCCAGGAAATGTCCGCGAGCTGGAAAATTTAATCGAAAGACTTTCGGTCTTAGTAAGCGGGCCAATTATTTTACCAGAGCATATTGAGAAATACGGAGAGCTTGACGGAACCGTGAATGCCGAAAACATAGCGACCCTTGAATCTCTTGAGCAAATGAATGCCCGTCACGAAAACGAAGTTAGAACACTTATCCTTAAGACATACCAGGCAAGCGATTATAACCTGTCTGAGACCGCCAGGAAACTTGGCGTGGCTCGATCATCCCTACGCAGTCAGTGCCAAGCCTTGGGCATTTGGGAGAGCATGGATGTCGTTAGCCGAAAAGACCAAGCCAGCGGCAAAGGTGACTTGAGGCGTATGGTGGATAATTCCGTGAGAATGGTTATGAGCGCCGTCTCAGGTAATTAATTTTCGTTTCCCAACTATTCGGTCCGCCAGTAAGTTTTCTGCGCAAGGCATTAGTTAAGTTGACTCTTGCCGCTATAGGTCAAGCGCGCTATAGATTCGTGGACTTTTACAATCCAATTGTATTGGAGCCCGGGGGCAAGCAGTCCGTTTCGGCCATCTCTTATCTTGTAAGCCGCATCCTCGAGTCATCCATTGAAGGAATAGGAATGGCAAAATCCACTATCTGTCTTTACGGCTTGCCCAAATGAAATCAATCGTCTTTCAAACAGTCGGTTCATTGAATACGTCGCGTCCTGAAGGTGGGACGACGATTGATTTGAATGATTTTAACTCTGAAAAGGAATGCGCTTATGATGGCGAACGCTATTCCGTCAGAGATAATGGGGCGGTATTTCGACATCCTCAGCCTGAGGGTCGAAAGCGAGCTACTGATAATCAGTGGACGTTCGGCAAAACGAATTCCGCGAATCCTTATCTCCATATTGCAAGTGTTCGTGTCCACCGAATCGTGGCCACCGCGTTTCACGGGGAGCCGAGTGATGCGAAAATGGTCGTTGATCACATAGATTCAAATGCCAGGAATAACCGTCCTGAAAATTTAAGATGGTTAACTCGCCTAGAGAACACGCTTCTCAATCCTGTTACACGAAAGAAAATTGAATATCTTTGTGGAAGTATCGAGGCATTTCTAGAAAACCCATCGATGTTACATCAACTCAATCTTGAACCAGATATTTCGTGGATGCGAACAGTAACTCCAGAAGAAGCTCAAAACTGTAAGATTCGTATGGCCATCTTCGCCAACTCCGGTAAGAAGTACCACGCGGAAGAGATTTATAAGAGCAACTCATTTAGCAGCAGAGTGTTTAAGCCGATTAAAAAATGGGAAGCTGGGTTGGCTGGTGAACCAGGGCTGGATTTCGCGCTAACTCCAATGTGTGGCCAGTATATGTGGAGAGGAGCTTCTTCCTTTCCTTGCTGCCCAAACGAAGTAGGAATTAGTCCGATTGAATCTTATTTTCTGAATCTCAAAGTAGGAGAGATATTTTCCTACAGCGAGCAGGAGCCTGTTTTTTCAAAGCTGACGATACTTGAGGTTTCAAAGACGAAGGATAACTCGTCAATTTTGGTCCTGTGCGGCAACGACAGTCCAAGGCCATACGCTATTGCTGGAATTTCCCTAAACGAGGAAGGTTACTTTATTCATTTCGCACTAGGTTCATACATCAAAAAAGATGAGGCTGATAATGCAATGAGGATCAAGAAGGAACTAAAAAACTTCTGGTCAGATGGATATAACGGCTTTCGTTGAAGGGCCTAAATCCATTTTCTAACAAGAGCATCAGATTCTTGAGATCGACACCCGAAGCCGTTATTTTCGATTTGACAGCAAAACGTCCATTTACCGACAGACCTTCTCCTAGCTAAATCGACCCGCACCAAAACCTGGCGAGATTTCGACAACCAAAAAGCGAAGCATCGTTCAATTCGCGAGTTCTCGACGAATCCCCCTTTGCAGCACTCTCAATCCAAAATCAAAAATCAATCTTTCCAACAACTTAGCTTGTGTGCGGCTCTGGTGGCTTCTTTGCAATTCTAAAAGATGAAAGGACTTGGAAATGTCCTTCACTAAAAGGAGAGCAAAAAATGAGTACGTTAAGATCTTGTCCCCGATGTAACGAGCGAACATTCGAAAAGCTTGCCACGCATTCGCACTGCCTGTGCTGCAACTACGCACCTGATCTTCTTAGCTATAGAAAATCAAATTCCTCAGGGGATGAGTTGCCAATTCCACCTTGGGCGGAAGCGGCCGTAGCACAAATGCAATCGATAAAAATCCATTCAATCGTTGAACAGCTCCCACTCAACGAGAATTCAAAAGCCAAAAAAGGAAGTGCAGCATGAAACAAAACGTAATGAATCAAACAGCGATCTTTGAGTCGAATGAAAACGAATGGTTAATTACAAATCCATTCTGGAAATCTTGGCGTCTTAAAGTATACGAATTCACTAAAAAGCTTGCGTCCGAAGCCAAGCGAATTTGCCAGATAATTGCGGGGCTTTGGCTTTTGAGAACCTTGGGAAGTGTTATTCGAGGAATTGGGTGCGTTCTATTCGTTGCACCACCACAGCAACAGAAAATTGAGCAAGCACGAATGCAGGCAATGCAATACAGAAATCTTTTTTAAAGGAGAGCGGCAATGAGCCAAACAAAGCGAAAAGATATTTTGGAAAATATGGCAACTCCAGGCCCGAGCGCCATTGAGAAAATTAAAACAGAACTTCGTAATTGGTACGGAAATCTTTCGGTGAAGGAACTTGTCTATAACAAAGTTCTAGTTGCCGAAATCGAAAAGTTAGAACGCCTGCTGGCGGGAAAGGTAGTAGTCGGATGATTGAAAGCAAAACAAGCACGGCAGTCAAAGACCTTACGGACGAAGCCGTTTTGGAAGAGGCTGCTAGACGCCTTCAAAAACAATACGCGGATGAACACGGCTCTGATTTTTCTTTCGGAACATTTCGTTTTGTATTTCACGACGGAAGGTTTCAAGGAGTCGAGGATTGGCCGCGCAATAAACGTTACGTCAGTCCAAAACGGAGTAGAGAAGAAAATAGATGAATCACTATACGAAGGAGAAAAAGTGAAAACCATATTTGTTACCGTTCTTTTGATGTTCCAGCCCTATGTAAGCCAAGCACAGCAGTATAGCGAACGGCAGAAGTGCTCAAAGGAAGTTTGCCAAGAACCCATTCTGAACGCGGAACTCAAAAAATATTGCGAAGAGGTTGCCACAGATGAGTTCGAAAAAAACGTTGATGATTGGGGGCCGTATTTGCCTTTGCCGGGTGGCGCCTGTTGGTGCTCTTGCAAATTTGATGTGAAGCGAAACTAAAATTGGAGGGGTTATGAATGAAACAATTGAACAAATGATTCTTAGAATTTTGGGCCAGGTTTCTGAGAATGAAAAACTAAGAAATAAATCTTTAGAAAAGAGAACAGCCCGAGTTCTTAAGGCACTCGCCTATTTGAAGGCAGCTTCAACCAGCAAAAAAATGGGGGCTTAATGGCACGAACACAAACTGCACCGAGTGATGTCCCTCTCTCGCTCGCGCTTTTGGCGCTCGCCGGATTTGGACTTGTGTATTTATATCTCGCACATCTGAGGCTTCACCCAGATTTGATGCAG
>JBKDFX010000097.1:0-78345 GCA_046336825.1 Bdellovibrionales bacterium
GTTGTGATGTATCCAAGCTTTTTATTTGCAATAGCTTTGATGAATTTAAAAAGTATTTATTATAAGATTTTTTACGGATTTTTTGGATTCCTATTGCTGTTTTTATTGGGTGGAACCCTTGGTTTTTGGGGAAATCAAATCCATGGGCGCCTGACTGAAGGCCTCAAGTATTCAAAAGTTTTTTCTGAAGTCAGGCAACTAAGCCCTCTTTATACATCGACCTATCAAACGGCATCTTACTTTTGGTACCTTTCAAAATCTCCTTACATGAAGCTGCAGTCATCAAGTCGCCCTGATCATTTTGATTATTTAGACGAATCTGTTCCAACCTACGACAGAATTTATTTTTTGAAAGAAACTTACCAAAAAATCCCTGAGTCACATTTGTCAAATTATGAATTTAAAAAAATTCTGAGTCTTTCAGATAATTTCGAGGTTTTTGAAGGGAATAAAATTAAATGAGAACTTTAATCGTTCTTTCATTTTTACTTCTTTCTTACTTTTTTTATGGTTTTTATATCTCTCAATTTGAAGTGGGGGCACTTCGTAGTCAGCTACTGAATGATCAGAAAGGGCCCTATTACGACTACAAGGGAATAATCAATGTCCATTCAAGAAAAAGCACAGGCTCTGGGCTTATTCCACAAATTAATGATGACGCTAAAATGGCTGGAGCTGATTTTATCATTTATACTGATATCAATTCCTTTGATTCATCTCCTTATGCTGATAGTTATGATGGAAGGCTGCTGGTCCTTCATGGATCAAAACACAGTTATTTAGATTCGCGATTGATCTATTATTCTCCTAATGAAAAAACTCTAGGTCATAGTTTTGGTGAAGTTCAAACAACTCTTGCTGATTTGGTGACTCAAAATCCTCAAAATCGAAGTGAATCTTTAGTTTTGCTAGCTCATCCATTTCTTAAGGGCTTTGAATGGTCGGGACCACTGCCCGAAGGCCTTGATGGTATTGAGCTTCTGAACAGTAAATCGATGAGCTTTAGGGCTTGGAATAATTCAAAACTTTCGGTGTTATGGACGGTACTGATTTACCCCTTCAATCCTCAGCTTTCTTTATTTCGTTTATTTTTAGAACCCTCTGCTGAGATTGCACTATTGGATCAGTTGTCCCAAGAAAGAAAGATTTTTGCGTACGCTGGCTCAGAAGCCACAGCTCGAGCTGTTCCTTTTGCGGGAAATGTAATTCGATTCCCCACTTATTATAAAACTTTCGAAATTTTGAGTCAGCATGTCCTTCTTGAATCTGAATTGACTGGAAGTTCTTCCATTGACCGAAATAAAATTTTGGAAGCCCTTAAAAAGGGATCTTTTTATTTATGTTTAGATTTACTGGGAAATCCTAAAGGATTTTATACCTATATCCATCATGAAAGTGATCGCTGGACTATGGGTTCTGAAATCAAATGGCAAAAGGGAATGAGTTTAAAAGTTTCTCTACCTGAAAAGCCAAAAGCATTTTTTGAGGTTGTCATTTACAAAAATGGATCAAGATACAAAACTGTTCATCAAATTGATGCTGACATTCCTCTTGATGGCCCCGGGGTTTACCGCGTTCAGGTAAGGATCGCTCAAAAGTTTCCCTTGCCGGACGCGATAAAATGGATCACATGGATTTACGGTAATCCCTACTATGTCAACTAATAGGGCTTGTACTCATTAACCTAGTTTGATTTCACAGCTTTTTAAAACATGGGTCTGACACGCAAGTCTTTCATTTTCTGAGAAGCCTCGATCCTGTGCCATTTCCAATTCAATCGCATTTTTTTCAGTGATCGCCTGCAGCGAACCAAATAAATAAAAGAGACATGTTCCGCAAGAGCCATTTCCCCCACAGCTATGATCTATTTCAATTTTATTTTCCAAAAGTAGTTCTAAGATCGTTCTTTTATCTTCACTGCTGATGCCCCGCACAATTTGTGGGCTCTCATTTTCTCGGCTGATGACTAATTCAATATTACTTGTTGAATCCATGCAAAGGCTTCTGTATCAAGATTTTTATGCAATTCATAGCTTTTGACTTAGAGACAACAGGAACTGTTCACGGAGTGGATGCCATTGCTGATATTGGAGCCGTTAGATTTATCTATGGCGAAGTGGACTCTGTATTTTGTACCCTGATTGATCCTTTAAAGCCCATGCCTCCCGGAGCCACTGCTGTTAACGGCATCACCAATGAAATGGTGATGGGAAAACCAACTATCGAAAGCATACTTCCTTCCTTTGCGGATTTCTGTGGTGACGATTTCCTTGTGGCTCATAATGCACCCTTTGATTCCCAATTTTTACTGAGTGCTATCAAAAAGTTTGAACTTCCCGCGCCACGTGGAATTGTATTGGACAGTTTGCCCATTGCGAGAAAAGTATTGCCGGGTCTTCCTAACTATAAATTGGGCACCCTGATTCAACATCTTAAAATTCCATCCCAGGAATTTCATAGAGCAGAAGCCGATGCCACTTATTTAGGTCGCATGTTTAATATTTTATTAAAAAGAATCTCTATCGGCGGCCAATCTCCTAAAGTTGAAAACTTAGTAGCCCTAACCGGTAAGCCCGAATATCGGTTTCCTCAAATCCAAAGACAACCCAAGCAACTCGATCTTCTTGGCCTTTAAGCTAAAAATGCTTTGTGAGCCAAAGGCCATCTACGGCCTCGCCCAAAGGAGTGACTACTTACTTTTAGGATGGGTGGCGCCTGCCATCTTTTAAATTCAGTTTTTACAAGTTGTCGAATCAACCACTGATCTACTTTTCCTTTTGCTCGTTTTCCTTTTTCCACAATATTAATCACTGATTTATCCAGTAGCTCGTATTCAGGAAGACTGTCCTGATCTTTCTGATTAGGTCTCAGCTCAGCAGTCGGTGGCCTATCGATAATTTTTTGAGGAATGAGTTCGTGTTGAGAATTGTAATGCTTGGCCAGTTGATATACTTGGCCTTTAGTTAAATCACCAAGAGGCGCAAGCCCTCCACACATATCACCATATAGAGTACAATAACCAGTTGCATATTCAGACTTGTTTCCAGTTGTTAACAATAGACTATTTTCAATATTGGCAAGACCCATCAGAAGAAGTCCTCGGAGTCGAGACTGTAGGTTTTCATAAGAAATGCCAAAATCACTTGCGCCAAATTGATTTTTAAAAGTATCTGCCAATAAGTCATAGGCAGGATTAATTGAAACACTTTGATGTTTTACGCCTAAGTTTTTTGCTAATTGCAAAGCAAGCTCTTCACTCATGGCGGCACTGTGAGGCCCGGGAAGAGAAATGGTTTTAACAGCGCCGGGCCCTAGTGCATCCACGGCCAAACAGGCGACTAAGGCAGAGTCAATTCCTCCACTCAAGCCAAGGTGTACATTTTGAATTCCAATTTTATGACAAAAGTCACGAATACCAAGAACAAGGGCTTTTCTGAGCTGTTCAATTTTCTCATCTTGTCGGACTGGTGACCAAACCTGCTGAGTGTTGAGATCGAAAACATTAAGATCTTCTACAAACTTATTACACTGAAGAATTCTTTTTCCCTCTGGTGTTACTATGAAGCTTTCTCCATCAAAAATAATTTCATCCTGGGCTCCAACTAAGTTTGTATAAAGAAGAGGTGCTTTAAATTTTTTTGCAGTCTGTGTTGCAACTGCCTGTCTCAGCTTTTCTTTTCCAATAAACCATGGGCTTGCACTTAAATTAATAACCAAGTCAACTTTTCTAAGCTTGATGTCTTTCAATGGGTTTTTTGTATAAGAAGATACGCCCCTAGAGTCTGGCCAGGCCCAAATATCCTCACAAATAGTTAGGAAAAAGGGTCGACCTTTGAATCTGAAATAATTGTCTTCAAGTTTTCCAGATTCAATGAATCGAGCTTCATCAAAGACATCTCCGGTTGGAAGAAGTTGTTTATTAAAAAACTGAGACTTATTTCTTTCAAGTAAAACTGCTGAGTTAAAATACGGACGACCTTGCTTATTTTTATTTCTAGTGATTGTTCCTAAAATGATTCCTACATTTTTCGGAATTTTTTTTTGAATTCTTTTTAAAGCCTTACCTAGCTCATCTACCAATTCGGATCTTTCAAGAAGATCAAAGGGATGATAACCGAGTAATGAACTTTCAGGAAATACGATAAGTTCTGCCTTTTTAGAGACAGCTCTTTTAATGTATTCAACAATTTTAATTTCGTTATTTTTTATATCACCCAAAAGAGGGTTTATTTGTGCGATAGCTATTCGCATTTAAATCTCGCTTTAGTTTTCAGTGTTGATTTGAATGGCCTTTCGACCACTAAAACCTTCTTGATATCCGTGCGAGTATTTTATTTCTTTTTCTGGGAATTTCCAACAAAAGTATCCATTCCCATTATCAAAATCAACCAACCAGTAACCTTTTGGGTGAACCCCTAAGCGAATCATTTTTTTTTGCCAACCATCAATCAAACTTTGAACTTCGTTCTCAATTTTTTGGAGTTGAATTTGTGGAACATTTTTCAAAGCATCTGCTTGGGAAGTTAAAAAGCGAACTTGGGAGTGAGCTTTTTCAGTAATAGAATAGACGAGTGGCAATAGTTCCTGGGCTTGATCGAGAGAGAATGTTTTAGGGCTTCCGATTTCAACAATTTTTTCCACACACTGGTCTTCATTCAGCTTACTCAAAGATACAAGAAAAAGGTGATAAGACAGATAAATTAAGAAGTTTTTTGCAATATTTTTTGGACGCAACTCGGCTAACCGCCTCCCCAATTTTTGGATATCTGCATCGCCTGGCTTCCAAATACAATAATTATGAAAAGTATGAAGATTATCAGAATAAATATTTTTAAATATTTTCCAAATCCCATTTCAACTTCTACTTCTTGTTCATTCGACTTCTCTGGTGGAGGTTTAACACTCACTTTTTTCTTTTTTGGCCCTGTAAATCCTTCATCATTGCTAACTGTCCTGGATTGACTTCTTTCGGTCTTTCTTTCAACTTCACGGCGTTCTGTTTCGGTGAGCGAAGCCACTGCGATTTGTCTCTGCTTTTTTCGGCGAATTCTATAGCCACCACCGGACCCACTCACTCGCATGAATCCCGAACCCTCATTAAATTCCTGATCCACAGGCCGAGTGACAGTTTTTGAAGCTGCCCTTGTTTCACCACCTGCTCGACTTCTTCTAAGCCGACCGCTGCTTCCCGCAAAACCCGATGATTGTGAACTAAAAGAGGAGCCACCGGAGCTTCCGGAGGATTGCCCATCGCGGTTGGCTTGGGAGTTCAATTCACCAAGATCTCCCTCTTGTCCTGGCTCAATGGGGTTGCCATTAGCATCAAGGGCACCAAAACTTGGCAGTTGATCAAAACAGACAACATTCTGCTCTTGGGAGGAAAGTTGAGGGAGTTCTCCCGTTTCCAAAAGACACTGAACATAAGTTCGATTTAAATTATCAATAAAGTTTCCGATAGGTTGAAAAACGGTCATGGCCAGGCTTGCAACTAAAGTCACAGAAATTACGACAATTAAGATATACTCTATAAGTGCCTGTCCTGAATCTGAACCAGACCTTGGGCTCGTACCCATCTGGTTGGATTTCTGACACCTTAAATAGAGAGAGTCGACGGAGTGCATATTAAAAGTATCGGTTTTGATTTAGACAAATATAAGATTTTGCTAGCAGTTGTCTCAATTTGGAGCAGTTTGAGTTGGGCTGTGGGGCGAAAGCCCGCCTCAGAAATGATAAAAGAGGCCTCGCGAATTCAAGCCGAAAAGGGTGAAAAAACAGCTGCCGAGTTTCTATGGAAAAATTCAGAAAAACTTAGCCGTAGCGAAATGCTTCATTTAGCTAAACTGCTCATCAAAATTAAAAACTATAAAGACATTATTAAATTGAGTGAACTTGCGCTGGCTAAAAACCCGGAGGATGCTGAATTTCTCACCTTTCAAGGCAAAGCTTACCTGGAGTCCTACAAAGACAAAAAGACGCTCGAAAAAGCTCAAGAATCACTACGTGCTGCTATCACTGCAAATCCTAAGTTTGAACCTGCCTATCTTATTCTTGATGATTACTATGAAAGACAGGATCAGCTAAATAAAACACTGAGAAAACCCATTCGCTTTCTTCAATCTCGCCGTCAGCTTTTTGAGGACCTCATTGAACACAAAGGTCCCAAAAATTTATATTACTCAAAACTTTGTGAGCTAGACACACTAGATGGTGTTAACGAACAAGCTATCAAGAATTGTAAAAAGGCAATTGAGCTAGATAAAAGTGATTTAGACAGTAATTTATTTTTAGCTCAAGTCTATAAACAATCTGACAATCAAAAAGCAGCCGTAGAAACTCTTAAGTCTACTATTGTAAGCCATCCCAACTCTGAGAAAGCTTATCGATCACTCGCTCTTTATTACGAAGAGCAAAAAAATTACTCCGAAGCTTACTCCAATTTTAAAATTTGCTCTGATGCTCCCCACTCTTCAGACCTTTGCCTACGCGGACTAGGAGCCACTGGAGCGCAGTTGAAAAAGTGGGAAGAAAGTTTCGATGCCTTTCAAAAACTATGTAAGAAAGATCGAAAGTGGTCTAGCGATGTGCGAAAGGCTTCGCAAAACGCAAAAGAAATGGATTCTCCAGAATGGGAACAAA
The DNA here is from genome assembly GCA_046336825.1 of Bdellovibrionales bacterium. Taxonomy (GTDB): domain Bacteria; phylum Bdellovibrionota; class Bdellovibrionia; order Bdellovibrionales; family Bdellovibrionaceae. Next base: position 6,637 of record JBKDFX010000097.1, read on the forward strand.
AACTTTTAGAGTTGTCCATCAATTGTAATATTTGAAAAACCCATGAAGCGCATCAATTCAATATTTCTAGAATCCAAGATTGTATGCTTTTTATCTTTAATTGACTGATGCAAAAAGACCTCATCAGAATGGCTGACTACTAAATACCCTGGTGAATATAGACTTTTAAAATTTCGTATTTCTTTGATCACAATTCCCTTGTCAATCAGCTCCTGTGCCAATTGAAATGCTGAATTTAATTCATCTACGTCGATGATGGCTAAAAAACTTTTTACTTTACCATCATTGAGGCCCAAGTAGGCTTTGATGACATCTTCGTGTAAATCCAGGTAAGGCTCGTTAGAATTTGAATTAAGCTGAACTATCAAACGAAAGCCACCTATGACTGGCACGATTTGAAGGGGCTCGTGACCTTCAAGAGTCATTTTGTTTAAATAGGAGTAAGCCTCGGACACTAAGTGAAAGTTGCGACAAACAACTTTCATTATTGAATTGCCACGATTTCGCCAATCAAATCGTACTCCATGCTGTCAGTAATTCTTACTTTGACAATATCACCTTTAGTCGCCTGACCGTCATTGATCAAAACAACACCATCAATTTCGGGAGCTTGCTGAGAAGTTCGACCTTGCAAAAGAAGTTCTGTTTCTTCGCTGTAACCTTCGACAATGACATCTAAAACCTGACCAATCAGAGCTCTGTGTTTATCACGAGAAATATTCTGTTGGACTTCCATGACGGCTTTCCAGCGATGATTTTTAGTTTTTTCATCTATTTGGTCTTCCATTTTGCCACCAGGAGTATTTTCTTCCGGTGAGTATTGAAAACAACCCACTCGGTCAAATTTTTGCTCAACTAGAAATTCGAGTATTTCTTCAAACTGTGCTTGGGTTTCTCCGGGGAATCCAACAATAAACTGAGTCCTAATAACGGCATCAGGAATTTCCTGACGAATTAAATTTAATGACGCTTCAATTTCTTTGCGGGTCATTTTGCGATTCATTCTTTTTAGCATTTCATCGTTAATGTGCTGGAGCGGCATATCAAAATAGCGACAGAACTTTTTATTGTTTTTAATCAGATCAATGAGCTCAGGTGTGATGCCATCTGGGTAAAGATAAAGTAAGCGGATCCACTGAATTCCTTCAATTTCTGCCAACTGCCGCAAAAGTTCAACCGGGGCCTCCAATGCTTCAGGGTTTTTACGTCTTAAGTCCCAGCCATAATCTGTAAAATCATGACTGATGATAATGAGCTCTTTAACTCCACCTGCAGCTAAAAGTTTTGCTTCATTGACAATGTTTTGCAGTGTTCTTGATTGCAAATTTCCACGAATGAGGGGAATCGCGCAAAAGGCACATCTTTTCATGCAGCCTTCTGAAATTTTTAAATAGGCGCGGTGGCCTGGCTGCGTGTTGGTTCTGGGGGTTTGCTCTTCTTGTAAGTAAGTGGGCAAGTTAAAAAAGGTCTTCTTTGTTTCACCAGAGTAAGAATTTTTTAAAATTTTATCTATATTTTGAAATTCTCCCGAACCGACAAATAAATCAGCTTCAGGAAGTCCTTCCACCAGATCCTCTTTGTAGCGTTGAGTTAAGCAACCTGCGACAACTAATTTCTTAAGGTTGCCTTCTTTTTTGAGCTCCGACATTTTTAAGATTGTTTGTATAGATTCTTTTTTTGAGTCTTCAATAAAACCACAAGTGTTAACGATTACCGTATCGGCTTCTGCTTCATTAGCCGTGACTTCATAGCCTTGCTTCATGAGTGTACCCACCATGATTTCGGTGTCCACTAAGTTCTTTGGGCAGCCTAAACTCACGAAATGTACTTTTTTAGGATGTGGCACTTCAGTTTTCATAACTCACTCACCTGTGCTCCCTTAGGGGGCGTATAATTAAATAAATGTTTAGGTATTTTGCTTTTCTTTTCTATCTTACTGATTGAAACACTGATTCTGTTTTCAATTTCATCATTATAAGCAATTTCTTTTAGACTTCCATCTTGAGAGACTAAAATTTCAAGAGCATGTGTCATTTGATTTTTTTGAGTGGGTTCAAGATAAAATCTTTTGTTTACTTTTTCTTTTGTGGTCTTTTTTGACTTGAATTGGTTTTTTAAATCAGAATTAAACAATGAGCTTAGAAAAATTTGCCCTTCAGATTTTGGTGTCAATTTCATCTTAGTGACTTGTGCGGGCATTTTGAAACCCTTGGGCGGAATCTGAATCGTCCAAATGGTTTTTCCATCGTAAATAATGCTGCTTTCTTCGGGACGGGAAGTGTCCCAACGAAATCGATTAGATGAAACAAAAATTGTGCCCTCACTTTTTGATTCTGTTCCCATGAGTTCAGATTTTGTTGTTTTCTCAATCTCAAGGACAACAAGTGGACTGCCTTTGATTTTATTTAATGCGGCCTGAGCGCCCTCAAGGGCATCTAACGAGAAAGCCTGAACAGAAATAAAATATGAAAGTATCAAAAAAATGAAATGGGTTTTTTTCAAAAAATTCATGTGCTTATCTATTACCACTCTGCCCGCGAATTCGCAACTTAGTGGAGCTTACGGTGACTAACGAAAAGGCCTATAAACTGAGGAGGTTCGCCCAAGACTCGATAGGCTTCTTTTAAGGTTGCTCCTGTTGTTAAAATATCATCAGCAAATATAATGGGCCGTTTTGACAGACTTGTAAGATCTACACGGGACTTGAGCCTTAATCCCCTTCGATCGGCCCTATTGTTTTTCTTTTGCTCGTGGTTGACCCCACTAATGGTCTCTTTTTCAAGAGCAGTGATGTGATTCAAACCAAGTTCTTGAGAAATCGCCTCACCCCAAGACTCTGAATGATTATAACCAGATTGGCTTTTTAAAGTCACAACTAGGGGCTCACCTGCTTTAAATAGCTCCCTATTTTGCTGAATTAAAGTTTTTGTGATTTTTTGAGCCAGCCATTTCCAAACCTGTGGATGAGTATTTTTAAGTTCCAAGTGCAGTTTTGATAAAGAATCGCTCTCATTAGGTATCCAATTTAATAAATATAGAATTTTAATCCCTGACTTTTCTTGCGGATTTTTTTCATGAAAGGTTCGAAATAAAAGCTCAAAACAAGGATGACAGAAACGTGTGTTTTTAACCTGTGCTGAGCCACAGTTAAGACAAGAAAAAGGAACAAATATATTTTTTAAATGCATAATCACCTCAAATTTTTACATTGCAAAATGGCTTTGTAACCCTGTTGTGATTATTCAATGCTATGTTTTTTGAATAGATCCGAAAAACGAACTATTCGTTGTGATAAGGTTTATTGTTTAGAATACTTCCTGATCTATACAATTGTTCGAGGGTCACTAAAAGTGCCACATGATGATTGTAGACGAGATTTGAAAGACTCCATATTTCATTGGCTCGAGACTTTAATGCTTCAGACGTGCCGAAGGCACCGCCGATAACGAAAACTATTTTTGATTGGCCGTACAACTGCAATTTTTGGATATTTTCGGCCCATTGCCGGCTGTTAAATGCTTTGCCTCTCTCGTCCAGAAGAATTAAATAATCATTATTTTTTATGACTGATAGAAGTGACTGCCCTTCAATTTCTATTTTATAATATGAATCTTCACGGCTGTTTTTTGTTGACGGCAGTTCTACTAATTCAAACTTGAAAAAGTGACCGATCTTTTGAGTATACTCTTCAGAGGCAAGCTCTAACCACTTTGATCTCGAAGATTTTATGGTCAGAAGCTTAATCATTATTTTTTTGAAGTCTCAGGGCTAACAAAAGGATCTTTGAGGTTTAAATCGATTCCCTCTTTCCATAACTTTTCAATGGAATACTCTTGTCTAACAAAGTCGTAAAAGATGTGAATAATCAGTGATCCATAATCAACAACTACCCAGCGACCTTCTTCAACACCTTCAATACTTGAAGGGTGAATATGAAACTCATCTTTTATTGATTGCACTAGGTTTTCAGCTAGTGCAACTGAATGCCTGGTGCTGGTTCCTGATGTGACGATGGCAAACTCACTTGGAGCTGATGTTTTTCTTAGGTCATAACCTTTAACTTGAATCGCTTTTTTCTCATAAAGTCGATGGGCACAAAACTCAGTAAATTTGGTATAATCCTGAATTTTACTTTTTAGATTTTGATAAAGTTTTGAATCCCGAATGAAGGCTTCAACTGCGAGTGGCAAAAACTGCTCGACAGGCCGACCTGCACGCAACTTTTTTCGCAACTCACTAGCTGATATTTCAACATCGGGAATTCTGATAAATTGCAGGTTTCGACCCGTTGTGAGTTCGATAAAATTGAAATCATATTCCAAAATGAATTCTTGTAAATAGAGAGGCAATTGATCCTTTGACCCAGGAATATCAAAACCGGGACGTGTCGCGACTATAATGTTAGTTTCTTTAAGTATGTTTTTATAGTCTTTCCACTGCGAAAAGGACTCAAGGTGATCAGCACCAATGACGAGGTAAAGATTTTCTGCCTCATATTTTTTTCGATACTGTTTAATTGTCTCGATGGTGTAACTCACGCCCTGGCGCTTAATTTCCAAATCATCCACAACAAATTGTGAACCAAATCCCTGTACGGCCAGCTTGACCATTTCCAAACGTTGTTCCGGCGTGGGTCCATCCACTGGGGTTTTAAGGGGACTTTGAAAGGTGGGAATAATGTGGACAAGGTCCAAGCCTGCTTTTTTTTGTACGCTTGTCAGACAGGCCAGGTGACCCATATGAGGGGGGCTAAAACTTCCGCCAAATATTCCAACTTTCATGGGCTTTCCTTCGTGTAAACAGAGTCTGCAATTTTTAAAATGAGTTCTCTAATATTTTTTCCAGTCACGGCTGATATTGCAAGAGGCCGGTATCCAAGCTTTTTTTCAAATTTACTTTGAAGTTGAAGAAGGGTTTCCTCTTGAACGCTATCAGATTTATTCAACGCCACAATCTGTGGGCGAGTTGATAGTGCAAAAAAGCCTTCTTTATCTTTGTTTTGCTCATCGTACATACTGAGTTCGTGATTGATATCAATGTAGTCATCCATCGGTTCGCGCCCTGACATTCCTGAAATATCCACTAGGTGAACAAAGACTCGTGTGCGCTCAATATGCTTTAAAAACTGAATCCCTAGACCGACACCTAAATGAGCCCCCTTAACGAGTCCAGGGATGTCAGCCACCACAAAGCTCTTTTCGTCTGTGAACTTAACAACACCCAGATGAGGCGTAAGTGTTGTGAAGGGATAGTCAGCAATTTTAGGCTTTGCTGCTGAGATTCTCGATATAAGCGTTGATTTTCCAGCATTTGGAAATCCGATAATACCCACATCAGCAATTAACTTTAGTTCCAGTGTAATTTCAATTTCTTCACCTGCCTCACCCGGCTGTGCATGCTCAGGTGCTTGATTAACACTGGTTCTGAAGAAAAAGTTGCCCTTTCCCCCGCGACCACCTTGGAGCAAAGTGATCTGTTTGATGTGAGTTAAATCATAAAGAATTTGTCCGTTATGGTCCCGAATCAATGTTCCTTCAGGCACTTCAAGAATTAAGTCCTGGCCGTTAGCCCCTGAGCACTTTGAACCCGTACCAGGTAAACCGTTGGGAGCTGCGTATTTTTTATTGTTTTTAAAATCAACAAGGGAGTTGAGATGAGGTGTGGTTTTGATAATTAAATCTCCACCCTTGCCTCCGTCACCACCATCTGGTCCGCCTCTAGGTTCCATGGCCTCCCGGCGAAAACTAATACAACCTGGGCCACCACGACCACTCGAAATTACTATTTTTACTTCGTCGATGAACTTCATAACACTCTTTTAAAAAAAAGAGGGAACCACAATGGCTCCCTCAATTTCAGATTTTTCAAAAATCAATACTACGCTGATTTTGGATAAACGCTGACTTTAAATTTCTCTTTGGAAAAACGTTCAAACTTAACAACGCCATTGATAACTGAGTAAATGGTATGGTCTTTACCCATCTTCACGTTATTACCAACATGGAATTTTGTACCACGTTGACGAACTAAAATTGTTCCAGAAAGAACAGACTCACCACCAAAGCGCTTTACGCCAAGTCTTTTACTCTGTGAATCACGTCCATTTTTCGTACTACCGCCGGCCTTTTTACTTGCCATAATTCACCTCAATTACTTTTTAGCTTTTTTAACTGTTTTCTTTTTTGCTGCGGGCTTTTTAGCTGCTTTTTTAGGAGCTGCTTTTTTTACAGGCTTTGCAACTTTCTACTCAGGAGCTGCTTCAGCTTTGCTTTTGTTTTGAACTCGTTCAGCACGAGCTTGAACTAATGCGTTTTGCTTGTCTTCGCGAGCCTTAACAACATCAATTACTTTTGGCTTTTCTTCAGATTTGGCCACTTGTCCATCGGGAGAAGTGATCGACTTAATAAAAAGCTCAGTGAACAACTGACGGTGTGTAGCGAATTTTCTGTAAGAGTGACGACGCTTCTTTTTGAAAACCAAAATCTTGCGCGTGCGAGACTGTTTAGTAACAACTGCAGTCACCTTTGCGTTTTTAACTAGGGGTTGACCTGTGTGAACAGCATCGCCACCAATCATCAAAACTTCATTAATATCAAATTCAGAGCCTAAAGCCTGATCTAACTTTTCAACTTGTAAAACATCACCGGGCTTAACAGTGTATTGCTTACCACCCGAGCGAATTATCGCGTACATGAGAACCTCCGTAGGACACAAGTCCCCGTTTCTGCCACTCTGCATGAGGGTTTGTCAACCAGTTATCCGCCTGTCGAATAGGCAATTTAATGGTAAGTTTTTAAAACCTGTGAACAAAGACTAAAATCAGACTATCAAGCCTTCCTCAATAATCAAATAAATTCATTAATTTCAATATGTTATCAAATAAAAAAGACTTCGTACTGTTCGAGGTGGTAACTGGGTTCAATCTTAAAGGCGATGGAGCGACCAATTTTCTTTTCCACATGATCTAGGGTTTCTCCCTCGACCTCGTAGATTTGATCCACCACATCGCTGTGACAGTGAACCACAATGGATTGGTTCTTTTTATCAAGAGTGTGGGCTTCTCGCTCAATTTCTCTGAATATTTCACTGGCCACAGTTGTCTTCTTTTTAATGTACCCTTTGCCTTCACAGTACTCACAAGGTTCGCAAAGGCTTTTTATTAGGCTAGGACGTATCCTTTTACGTGTCATTTCCACTAGGCCCAACTGTGACATGGAGATAACGTGCGTGCGCGCCCTGTCTTTAGAAACTTCTTCGCGAAGGGCTTCCGTGACTTTTTCTCGGTGGGTTTCTTTTTCCATATCGATAAAGTCGACAATAATAATTCCACCGCAATTTCGAATTTTTAATTGGTGAGCAATTTCTCGAACTGCTTCGAGATTCGTTTTTAAAATGGTGTCCTCGAGATCTTTTTTACCTACGAAGCGCCCCGTGTTAACATCAACAACAACAAGAGCTTCAGCTTCATCTATGACAATGTAGCCACCCGACTTAAGCCAAATTTTTCGGTCCATGGACCGAGATATTTCCATATCGATATCATACATATCAAAAAGGGGCTTTTGCTGATCGTAAAGATTAATATTATGTTTATATTTAGGCATCAGCTGAGAAACAAATTTTGTCACTTTTTTGTGAACTTCTTCGTCATCTACAAATACTGCCGCTACATCTTCATTCATTAAATCCCTGAGGGCGCGAAGCTCAACATCCAGTTCTTGATGAATCATCCCAGGATTTTTTTTCTTCTCGTAATTTTTGAAAATTTCTTTTCCAAGGCGATCTAAGTATTCAATGTCTGTGCGCAGTTGTTCATCGGTTGCACCTTCTCCCGCAGTGCGAACAATGACCCCGCCTTGTGGATTGCATTTCTGTACTAACTGCTTGAGACGTTCTCGTTCGCCTTCATTTTCAATTCTTCGGCTAATACCGAGATGACGAACTGTTGGAAGATAAACAATGAATCGGCCCGGCAAAGAAACATGAGTGGTGATCCTGGCTCCCTTTGTCCCAATGGGATCTTTGGCCACTTGCACAAGGATGGATTGCCCTTCTTTGAGAAGATCCTGTATGGGCGTCTTATTGGCTGCGATGCGCTCTTCTCTTTCGTCGTCCTCAGAGGTTTCCAGAGGCTCATCGCGATCTAAATCAGAAAAAGGGTAAGCATCTGAATCTACGTCAGCACGAATATCTCCCACATATAAAAAGGCAGCACGATCGAGACCGATGTCGACAAAGGCCGCCTGCATCCCGGGTAATACTCGAATAACAGTTCCGCGGTGCACACTCCCGACCAAGGTCGGGGAAGTTTTTCGTTCGATCTTCAGATCAGTAAGAATTCCGCTCTCAACATAAGCTACTCGGGTTTCTTGGGGTCTTACATTTATCAAAATTTCTGCGGCCATGAATCATCTTTAGTCTAGTTAAGGCGATCGTGGCAACTTCAATTAAAAAATCTTTCTGTTCTGCCGATAATATCTTTGATGGCAACAATCGACGAACTTTTTAAAATAATGGTGGAACAAAAAGCTTCTGACTTACATATCACGTCAGGGGCACCTCCCTATTTAAGATTGCATGGCAACATGGTGCCACTCAATTATCGCGAATTAAGCAATCAAGATGTTCAAGGATTAGTTTTTGAAATCTTAACCGAAAAGCAAAAGAAAATATTTGTAGAAAAATGGGAGCTGGATTGTGCTTATGCCATTCCGGGACTGGGTCGTTTTCGTGTGAATGTCTTCATGCAAAGAAAAGGTCTTGGTGGCGTATTCCGAGTTATTCCTGAAAAGATTTTAACTCCACAGGAACTTAATTTGCCTGGCTCAATTATGGAGTTAATTGATGTTGACCGAGGCCTTGTCCTCGTCACCGGCCCAACTGGTTCTGGTAAGTCGACGACTTTGGCGGCCCTGATCCACCACATTAACATGACTCGCGAAGCTCATATTTTAACTGTTGAAGATCCCGTGGAGTTTGTTCACCAAAATATAAAAGCACTTGTTAATCAACGTGAAGTTGGAAGCCATACAAAAACTTTTGCCAATGCACTTAAGGCCGCCTTACGTGAAGACCCAGATATCATGCTTGTGGGTGAGTTGCGTGATTTGGAAACAATTTCTCTCGCTTTAACGGCTGCAGAAACAGGGCACTTGGTTTTTGGAACCCTTCATACCAACAGTGCGGCTAAAACAATTGACCGTATTATCGACGTTTTTCCTTCGGGCCAACAGCAGCAAATTCGCACAATGTTATCTGAAAGCTTGCGTGGCGTTGTAGCTCAAACTCTTTTCTCTAGAGCGGATGGTCAAGGGCGAGTCGCCGCTTACGAAATTTTAAGAAACAACAAGGCCGTTGCAAATTTGATTCGAGAAAACAAAATTCACCAAATTGCTTCCATTATGCAAACTGGCCATTCCAGCGGGATGATTTTGTTTGAAAAATACATCGATGACCTGGTTAAAACTGGTAAAGTATCTGCTGCTGACGCTAAAACTTTCCTCGGTAAAGATACTGAGGTGACAGCTGCATCGAAGGGCGCTATGACAAAAGCAGGATGAAAACTGCTTTTCAAAATAAAGATTTGGCCCTCTATATTGACCACACCCTTCTGCGGGCTGATGCAAGCTCGACAGAATTTAAAAAAATCTGCCAAGAGGCCATTCAGCACCATCTTTATGCTGTTTGTGTGCCCGGTCGATTTGTAAAACTCGTTAAAAGTGAGCTCTTGAGCACCCGCGTGAAAGTGGCAGCTGTCATCGGATTTCCCTTGGGCAACCAAACTTCTGTTTCAAAAGCTTTTGAAACATCTATCGCTGTTGAAGATGGAGCTGATGAAGTTGATATGGTGATTTCTTTAGGCGGAATCCGTGAAAAAAATTGGACTTATGTCACTGAAGACATTCAGAGCGTTGTCAAGGCAGCTAAAGGGAAAGCCGTTAAGGTCATTTTAGAAACCCATCTTCTCAACCAAGAAGAAAAAGTCAAAGCCATCGAGTCTGCTATCCAGGCAAAAGCCCATTTCATAAAAACCAGCACTGGCTTTTCTGGCGGTGGAGCCACTCTTGAAGACATCAGCTTGATGAAAACGGTGGCTGCGGGTCGTATTAAAATAAAAGCCAGCGGAGGAGTAAAATCCTTTGATCAAGCGGTTGGACTTATTCAGGCGGGAGCAGACCGCATTGGAACCAGTTCTGGCGTTGCGCTTGTCACAAATTCAGTTGTGAGTGGAGGCTATTGAGTGTTTCTTGCAGCAGAAATTATAAAAAAAAAGAGAAACGGATTTCCGCTCAACAAAGAAGAAATCAACACTCTGATACAAAAATACACTTTAGGTGAAATTCCAGATTACCAAATGGCGGCCTGGCTGATGGCTGTCTACTTTAAGGGAATGACTTTTGATGAAACTCTGGAGCTCACGCAGTCCATGTTAAACTCTGGACGCGTTATGAAATTTCCCAAGTCTCCTGAATTTAAAGTGGATAAACACAGCACGGGCGGCATCGGAGATAAAACCAGTTTGATTTTAGGTCCTATCGTGGCCTCCCTCGGAATTCCAGTTCCCATGATATCCGGCCGCGGTCTTGGCCACACGGGTGGAACACTAGACAAACTTGAAAGTATTCCTGGATTCAATACTCAGCTCAGTCTTGATGATTTTGAAGAAATGATTTTTGAAAACAAAATCAGCTTTATAGGTCAGACTCTTGATATCTGCCCTGCCGATAAAAAACTGTATGCCCTCAGAGATGTGACAGCAACTGTTGAAAGCCGTCCTCTCATCTGCGCTAGCATCATGTCAAAAAAATTAGCTGAAGGGGCTGACGGGCTTGTTTTAGACGTCAAATGGGGATCTGGCGCCTTCATGAAATCAAAGGCCGATGCCGAAGCCCTGGCTCAAGATTTGAGAAATATTGCTCTTGGAGCTGGCCGCAAATGCACAGCTATCATCAGCGATATGAATCAACCTTTGGGCCGATATGCGGGCAACTCTTTAGAGGTTCACGAGTGTTTAGAAATATTAAATAACAAAAGTTTTTTCTCTGTTGATGGTCGAGATCTTTATCAAGACACCCGTGATCTGAGTGTTTTACTTTCTGCACATATGATTCTTCTGGCTAGAAAGTCTCAGGATCTTTCTTCTGCGATTGAACTTGCGCAGCAGCAACTTAAAAACGGCCAAGCTTTAGCTAAATTTGAAGAGATGGTTTTGCGTCAGGGTGGTGCATTAAAAAATCTCAAACACGCCTCACAAAAGCATATTGTGAGCGCTGGTTCGGCTGGATTTGTTAAAGCTTTCAACGCTGAAAAAATTGGACTTGCAGGCATCCAATTACGAGCTGGTCGCATGAAAAAAGAGGATGTCATTGACCCCACGTCTGGAATTGAGTTTCACAAAAAAATTGGAGATCCCATCGGGGCCAATGATACATTATTTACCATCTTTTGTGATAATGTTTCGCTTGTACCTGATTGTAAAAAATTGTTGCTCGAGTCCGTTGAAATTTCCTTGCAAAAAACAGATGCGCCCGATCTGATAGTAAAGACGATTGGTTAAAAAAATGCTTTTAGATAAGTTAACAGAAACAGTTAGTTTTATTAGATCTCGCTCCTCTATTAAGCCAAAAGTGGGAGTCATTCTTGGCTCTGGCTTGGGAGCTTTTGTTCAACACATAAAAGTTGATGCCAAGATCCCTTTTAATGAAATCCCGAATTTTATGACCACTTCTGTCGAAGGCCACTCTGGTAATTTAATTTTGGGTACTGTGGGAGACAACTTACCCATAGTCGTACTTCAGGGTCGCCTCCATTATTATGAAGGTCACAGCATGGACACTGTGGTTTACCCAACACGAACGATGGCTCTGCTAGGCATTGAAACTCTTATGCTGACTAACTCTGCTGGCGGCTTCGGTGATACCATGCAAGCTGGTGATTTCATGATCATCGAAGATCATATCAACTTAATGGGTATAAATCCTTTGATGGGACCCAATCTAAAACAGTTGGGACCAAGATTTCCAGATATGACCGAAGCCTATGATCGTAAACTCATTGATCTCATGGAAAAAACCTTTCAAGAAATGAGCTGCCGTTACCATAAAGGCATTTACTGCGGCGTTACTGGACCTACTTATGAAACGCCAGCCGAAGTGAGATACCTCAAGCTAATTGGGGGAAAAGCAGTGGGAATGAGCACTGTTCCTGAGTCCATTGCAGCCAATCATCTCGGACTTCGCGTGGCCGCTTTGAGTTGCATCACAAATCTAGCTGCTGGAATCTCCAGAAATAAGCTTTCCCATGAAGAAGTCACAGAGAATGCAAAAAAAGTGGAATTACAGTTCATCACTTTTTTAAAGAACTTCTTAGAAAAATTAAACTAAGTTTGGCAGACCCACTTTTGCTGGGGTGTTTTCCCCTCGAGATACCAGAAAAGAATCTTATTTTTTTTGCCCAAATAAAATGTCATCACATCGTTTTCTTCATTTAAACTATCAATCACAATCTTATAACCTAACACTTTTCTGGCTGGACTTTCCATTCGATAACTTGTGATTAAAAAAGGGTTGTCGATTCCGTCTTGCAAAAGACTTATTCCAGATCTTTTAATGTAACGAGAAACCAGATCTTGTTCGGTGGTGGTCAACTGCAATACGTTTTCTGTTGTCAGTGTATGTTGATACCGCATGGGAACAGGTCGACCTGATCGAATTTTTAACAGCCCAATACGACACTCTTGAACTTCATGGCTGTTTTTCTTGGTCTGACCAACAGAATGAAAAGACACAAGATAAAAAAGGATCGATCCTGTTGTAAGAGAAAAAATTAATCTTTTGACGAAAGCTGTTGTTTCCATACCCTACCCCGTCGTCAAGTAGAGCAAGTTCTGAGCCCATTCTCTAATGTAATGGAATTAAGCACAGATCAAAATTTTGAAACAACTTCAATGAGGTGTCTAAAATTGTGTCACTAGCACTAGAAAGACCACTTGAGACCTGCAGAAATTTGAGCCTCCGAGAGCAGCGTGAATTCAGTATTTTTAGCCCCGCCAAAAAGAACGGCTTCAGCGCTGAGCACAGTTCTGTCATTGGCATTATATTCCCAATTAAGCTGAGTGGCGGACGAATCTTGCGTAAGGCTCACCAATGACCTGATGGCCACACTGATTTCTCTGGAGTTACCCAAATCTGGGATCCGCAATGAGGTATAGGAGTAGCTTCTGGTGCGAAACTCTAATCCCGGGCGAGCGAATCTATTAGCATTTTGAATCAGATTAGGCGCGACACTTGTTGCAGATGACAATGACTGATCCCATTGATTTTTTGACCAACCAGATTCATTCCATATGAATTCTTGCCGAAAATCAAATGAACCTTCCCAGCGAATTCCGGCCACCATGAAGGTGGAAAAATCCTGGGAAGAGGCACCTTTAATTTCCATATCAAAACCACCCAACCCGTTACCAACAGGAGTGTAGTGGGAGTTGCCCTGGCGATGCTGAATATCAGCATAGATGGAAACAGCTTCAGATGGGGCCCAATTAAAATACTCGCCCACAAAAAACTTTTCCTGGTCAAGTCGACCCACCATCAGTGCGAAAACATTGGATGGGTTTTGCATTTGAAATTCAAATTTAAGCACTGATTTTTCTGAAAAGCCCTGATCGGCAGTCCAGTGCTGTTCCAAATTACTCATGGGCTCATGCAAAAGAACAACACTCAAGTTTTGTTCATCTAAGGGAATATTGACGTTTGCTCTTAAAAGGACCTGTCCTTTTTCTTTGTAAAAGAAACTTCGTTGGCTGTTATTAAAGTGATAATAGGGATTCGTCGGTGAGAAAATTTCAGCAGGACCCCATTGATAGTTTTGCAAACCCAGCGTTGTGCTGAGGGATTCGCTCCAGTGAGATGAAATAAACAAATCCGTTAAGTCGTTGTCCAGTTCAGATCTTTCTTTAACGGGTTTAGTTTCATAAAAATTGATTTGTTCGAAAAACAAAATGTGTCTGGATCTAAGAGTAAGACTTTGATTTTCAGAAAATTCATAGGAAACGTCGGGCCTAAACTCAAGCAACTGCTTATTTTCAGGAAGGCCTAGTGTTGTATTATTTGAGTTGATCGGTGAATTTTTTTTAACATCTTGGTTTTCGATGGCTGCAAAAATATCACCCCTAAAGCTAAACTGCGCCTGAGCCAAGCTAGAGAGAAATACAATAATCGAAAAGAGTAGACCTTTATACATTTGCAAGATTTTCTGCCACTGATTTTTTTAAAGTTGAACGGACTGCAAAGAAGCTGGTAATCACGGCCAGTCCAGCCAAAAGAAAAGTACAAAGTACATAGCTAGAGAAATCAAAGGTGATCCTGAAATAAACAGGCTCTGATAACAGACCTGCTCGATAAAGAATTTTAGCGTGATTGACAAAAAAAGTGATGACACCGGCAAGACCAATTCCAATACCCACACCCAATAGGCTTAGATAAAAAGCTTCAAAAGTGAAAATAGAGCCTACAGTTTGTCGGTTGTATCCTATGGAACGCAAGGTTCCGATTTCACGAGTTCTTTCTTTTACACTCTTTACAACAGTGTTGAGAACAGAAAGGCCTGATATTGTCAGCGTGACTGTCACAATAAAAATTTGAAAAATGCCTAATAATTCACGCGTTTTATTGTAAAGATCCGCAACAGGATGATCTTTCAAATAAACTGCTTTTGATTTTAAGTTATTTGTTTTGGCGAACTCATTAAAGTCTTGAATAAATCGAGACGAATCTTTTTCATTTTTTAGTAGTGTTGTTACAAATTTTATTTTGTCTGTGTTTGTGAGAAGCTGTGCACTCTCAATGGACATTTTCATCCATTTTTCATCGATATCTTTGTAGCCACCGTCTATCAACCCCACAACACTCATATCCAGAGCATTAAGCTGACCGCTGGCCGTCATGGCAGTCACTTGCAAATCATAATTGTCACATTTGAAAGGTCGCAAAGTGGCCTCATAGCCATCGTTTTGGACCATGTTGAGTATCTTAGGGTTGGGTTCACAGCCCAATAAAAAACCAAGGGCTTGCCCAAGCACAATGCCTTGGGGATTTTGAGCCACATGAAGTGGTTCTCCGTAGAGCGCTTCCCACTCCCAAAGGGGTTTGCGCATCTCTGCTCCGGCCGTAAGATCATATCCCATGGCAATAAAAATAAAGGAATTAATTCCATTGGTAACTGTCCCCGTCACGGGTAGGAATCTGACACTCACGTGAACATTTTCTTTTTTGCTAGATAAAAACTCTTTTATTTTTTTTTGTTCCGCCACATCTAAATAAATTTCTTCACCTAATGATTTTCCCAAAGTTGTATTAACTTCTGGATTTTCAATAATAACGTGACCGTACATGGCCCGGTTGCTGAATCCTACGTCATACATTTGATTGACGTCAGCAATATAGCCTTGAAATAAAACAAGAGATAAAAATCCTGCTGAAATCGAAATTATGGCAGCCAAGCTGTGGCGCCAATTTTTCTTTGTATTTCGATAAGCAATTCTAGCAAGTGGAAACATTTTTACCTTTTTAAATTATTAACATTAAACAAAGATTCTTTGAGGCTGTCGATCTTGGGTTCAATATAACGAATGATAGATCTATTCTCTGTTATTTTAGCATCAGTGATTTCAATCTCACTGATAAACGGCGATTCTGATCCATCATATCCTTTTACTTTGTTGTCATACTTCATTTTGGCCCGCTTAAAGACTTTTCCTTGTAGTGTTAGAAACTCGGCTTGCACGGCCAGTTGGTCGCTTTCTCGTATCCAGTACCTAATCTGATCATAGGTCAGGTTATTAGCTTTCGCTTTAAGCATTAAAACTTTTGTCTTTTCCCCATTTAAAATTTCTTCTTTTTCAATTTTAGGATCATAATCCCGTGAGTAATGTGTAGAGGCAATGTCGCCATTGGCGGCCTGCCCACTTAGCTTTTGCCTAGGAGAAATTGTCACAGGCTTGCGTAGCGAGGGTTTAAAAAACCACATCGTTCGATCATTAAACAAATAGATTTCTCCTTTATTTCTGGCGGGCTCTAAAGCCTCAACGTAGGCATTTACATATTGTGCACGAACTTTAAATTTCTTTTTAACTTCACGGCCGGCTTCTGTGGTGGTCACTTCACTCATCCATGAAAGACCCTTTTCAACACTTCCTCGTGCCCGGTCAGAGGCTTTCAAAAGTTCTTCTGCCGTGAGTGCATGACTTATGTTGAGGGCAAAACTGGCGATAGCCATGATTAGATATTTCATTTAGGCTCCTGCATCCGAAAGTAAATTGATTATCTTTGTTTTCATTTTATAGAACGTGACCAAATACGCCGTGATAGACACTATTGCCAAAAATACAAAAAACACGATTAGGGCTAAGCTCAAATTGGGTGTGAGAATAAATTGAATGCTATTTACAACCCCCGGAGGGGTGAAGCGAATATTAGCCGCATTGACGGCTGCTGAAACTACAAAGGCTAAAACTCCCCCCAAAAGAGAGCTGAAAAAACAAAGCCATATGGATTCCTGTGTCATCATCCAGGAAATTTGCTTTTGAGAAAAACCTAACGCCCTGAAAGTCCCGATTTCTCTTGTTCGCTCAATAATTCCCATTGTAAGCGAATTCATGATGGAAAGTGCCACAGCACCGCATATTAAAAAAATAAAAAACCCAGACATCACATACAAAAAACCCATGGATCCCACATAGTTTGGAGAAATTGAGGGATGGTCAAATGGGAAGGCTTCTAAAGGAAGATTCTTATTTTTAATTTCATCTCTAACAAATTGTAACATTTCATTTCTATTCACGTCCGGCTTCAGATAGATCATGGCGTAATGAATACCCTCAAGAGCGTAGAGATCTTGCAACAAATTAACAGAGGAAAGAAGCCCCGAGTCTTCTAGCATTTCTGAGCCTGTGGTGTGATTGACTGCGAGTCTCCCATCCACCGCATTCATGTCGGAGTATTGGGTCATTCCCATGAGCTGGACATACTGGTCTTCCAATTGAAGATTTGCAAAAGGCATTGGCTTTTTTAAATACTCAGCCAATCTTGGTGTAATTGAAATGGACTGAAGATCTTTTTCAACGGCATCTACAAATTTGAGCGTTCCCGGCACCAAGAAATCCAGAGCCCATTTTTTCACCATTTCATTCTTGAAGCTTTTTTGTAAAGTCAGGAGATCTATTCCCGTGGCCAAAAAAGGCATGGATCGATCACCATTTGAAATAAGACCAGCCCCCGTCAACGTTTGTCCCACCCAATCAATGTTGTCCGCTTTTTGTTCTAAAACTTGTTTTAAGCCCTCGAGCTCTTGGGGAAGTATTTGATACTTGGCTGGATTGGTTCCAAACCTTTCAAGTCCTTGGTTTTTGAATACTGTAATATGTCCTTTGTTAAAAAGATAAATGGAGTTGGTTCTCAAGCTGATTTCAACTCGATAAATATAGCCACCCAAAAGCAGAAGCCCTACAAATCCAGCAATCACGGCCGCCGCAGTGGCAACTGTTCGTTTACTGTTTCGAAATAAGTTCCGAAATGCCATTCTCCAAGTCATTCGACGATAATCCCATCCTGTATTCTGACAACTCGAGAGGATCTGCGAATGAGTTTTTCATCGTGTGAGCAAAAAAGAAAGGTCACTGATTTTTGCCGATTGAGCTGTTCCATCAAATCTAAAATCATATGGGCTGTAACTGAATCTAAATTGGCCGTAGGCTCATCAGCTAACACGAGAGCGGGCTGGGTGACTAAAGCGCGGGCAATGGCAACGCGCTGTCTTTGGCCGCCAGAGAGCTGATCTGGTTTATGATGGGAAAAGTCCTCAAGGCCAACCGCTTTGATAACATCTTGAACTCGTTTTTCTTTTTCTTCACGGGTCAGTTTATCTTTTACCAAAAGTGGTAATTCAATGTTTTCAACAACGTCCAACACGGGAACCAGATTAAAAGATTGAAAAATATAACCTATTTTTTCATTGCGCAGGTCACATTGCTGACTTTCAGACATTTTAGTCACTTCTTTTGATTCAAAAAGCAAAGAGCCCGATGTGGGATTATCAAGACAGCCAATTAAGTTAAGCAATGTGCTTTTACCCGATCCCGAAGCACCAATCACACTCGTAAATTCACCAGCTCTGATGCTTAGATTGATGCCCTTCAATGCGTGGACTTTTGTCTCACCAAGCAAGTAAGTTTTTTTGATATCAGTCAGTTGAACTAAGTCCATGGAACTCCCAGATTGAAGACTAAAATCTCCAGCCAATAAATACTGATGTGTCTATAGCACTCAATACAATCTCTGTCGATTGAAGCCTTATTTGGGTGCTGTCATATTGTATGTTAAGTCCCGAAATAAACTTTTCAGTGGTGTACCCGGCCGCCAGTTTAACCTGGGATTTAAATACAACTTTATCTTCATTCTCTTTATCATTCGCATAGTTAGCTAAAGAGCTTTGTTGTCCGATACCAAAACCAATCAGCCCTGATAAAACCCATTTTTCACGTAATACTAAGCTGTAAGCACCGCCACCACCAATGGAAGCCGTAAGAACAGAGGACTCCTGCCAATTGGCAAGCTCACCATAGTTATCAAATGCTGTTGTTGGCACTATGGATTGCGATGACCGTGCTTCGTGATACTGAAGCGAAACTGAGTAAAACCCACTACCTCCCGATTTCTGAGCTCGATCAATAAAAAGAAGTGACTGATGAGGATGAAAGTTTTCTCGATTTTTATATTTAAATATTTGAACACCTATATGTTTAGCTTCAAGTGATGAATTACTCGGGTACTCTCCATTGGAACCAAAGGGCGAGGGCATCACTTCGTTGGCATTTTCTAAATAATAGCCTTTGTATTGTTGATAATAGGTTTCAATGTAGAGAGGTTCCCAATCAAAACGAAATTGGAAGTCTAGAGCCGAACCTTCGCCAAATTTTTTTCTAAATTCACTTGTTCTTGGGTTGTATCCTGATAGTGAAATTCCGTATTTGTCATAATCAAAGGATACAAATGTTTTGGCCTGAGTCGAGGGCCTGTAATTGATGGGCGTTGAACTTGAGTCAATGGTTTTTGCTTCTATGTTGAGGGCGGGAACAGCTCCACCAAATTTTATAATAATTGGCGCCCTTTCTTTTTCCTCAGTGGCCAGCAAATCCGAGGCCTGTGAAAATACAAGATAATTACATCCCAGCATGATGGTTAAAAAAGTGGTTACTCGCATTCCTCATTTTGTGAAAATTATTATTAAAAATCATCTTATTTAACGGCCTCGATGAGCACTACGAAGGTCTAGATTCATTCAAGTCAATTGGGCTTCTCGCCGATCAATAACCCAGCTCGTAAGAAAGCGAGTCAGTCAATAAGAGGAGTTCGAAGTTCCTCGAGAGGCGGATGAAACATGGATGTTAGATTTACATTTTTATTTTCAGCCTTTGCTTTGCTTCAAGTCGGCTGTTCTGATCCCAGTGTAAGGGCTCAACAAGTCACTTCCAGTTTTGATTCAGTCAAATGCCAAACTTCTGCTGCTATCAATAATCAATTTATAGTTCAATGGTCAGATGGCCGATTCACTATTGAAGCCGGAAAAGATCCTGAATCTTTTCGCAAAGAGTTTGTTGAACCTCGAGCATTTGAAATTTCTCACGTCCAAATTAATCAAAAAGTGAATCAAATTACATCCGAATTAAAATCAACTGGCTTACAAGAATCGGCTGTCAGCTCCTATGGGCTGGAACAAACAGAAGCTGAAGCCGTGTGGTCTCAGGGGTTTCGCGGCCAGGGCGTTTCAGTGGCTGTTGTCGATTCAGAAGTTGATGTTTCTCACAACCAGCTGTCCAGCCGAATTGCTATCAATAATAACGAAATTCCCGGAAATCAAATCGATGACGACAACAATGGTGTCGTAGATGATGTTCTCGGGGCTACTTTTTTCTCCAATTCATCAGGTGGGTCCAATGATCATGGATCGCATGTGGCTGGTATTATTGCGGCGGATCCCTCGAGGGGGCCCCTTTCTGGCGTGGCTCCTGAGGCTAGAATAATTCCTTCCGCCTTTTTAGACGGAAACGGCAGTGGAAGTCTCGGCGATGCAATTTTGGCTATGCAATATGCGGCCTCTCGGGGAGCAAAAGTGATAAATGCCAGCTGGGGCGGTAACGGCTGTGCTGACTCTTTGGCCAGTGCTTTCTCGCAGCTAAATCGACAGGGAATTTTGCTTGTTGTGGCTTCTGGAAACAGTGGTTTTGATATTGATGTCACTGACTTTTTTCCTGCTTCTTTTAATTTGTCCAATCAAATCACTGTTGGCGCCACAGATGCGATAAACTTAATGCCCACTTGGTCCAATAACGGTTTCCAGAAAGTCCATTTAACGGCCCCTGGTGTTGGAATTTTAAGCACAGGTCGGAATAACACTTATCTAACAATGGATGGCACTAGCATGGCCACTCCATATGTAGCGGGAGCTGCTGCCGTACTTTGGAGTGCGCGTCCACAAGCGACGGCTTCACAAATAAAACAGGCCCTTTTCTCTGGGGTTGATGTGATCACAGGTCGAAACTCCAAGACCCTGACTCGCGGGCGACTGAATTTGAGAAAATCCCTTGATGAGTTGCGGCGAATAGTCCCTTAATTCCCTTCGATTGCGCGCCACATTATGTGCTAGAACTTCAAACTTATGCGCACATACATTTCAGATCTCAAAAAACATGTCGGTGAAAAAGTAGAACTGCGAGGCTGGGTTTACCAAACTCGCTCCTCAGGCAAGGTTAAGTTCCTTGAACTCAGAGATGGCACAGGTGTCGTTTCCTGCGTTTTCTTTAAAGGCGAGTGTCAACCTGAGGCTTTTGATAATTTTGAACAGCTGACTCAAGAATCTTCGCTGAAGCTTATTGGTGTCGTCAGAAAACATCCTAAACATGAAAATGTTTTTGAGATGGGAGCCGAGTCTTTTGAAATCATCGGCAAAAGTGAAAATTACCCCATTTCACCCAAAGAACATGGGACTGATTTCTTGATGGAAAACCGTCACCTTTGGATACGGTCCAAGCGCCAACATGCCATCATGCGGGTTCGCCATGAAATCATCATGGCCATTCGAGATTTTTTTGATGGTCGTGGCTTTACCCTGACAGATGCTCCCATTTTCACTCCCAGTGCCTGCGAAGGAACTTCCAATCTTTTTGAAACTAAATACTTTGATGAAAAGATGTATCTTTCTCAATCGGGGCAACTTTATATGGAAGCCACCAGCAAAGCTTTTGGAAAAACCTATTGCTTTGGCCCCACTTTCAGAGCTGAAAAATCTAAAACACGTCGGCACTTAATCGAGTTTTGGATGGTAGAACCTGAAGTGGCCTTTAACGACATGTACGAAAATATGGAACTCGCGGAACAATTTGTTGAATACATCGTTCAGCGTGTTCTCAAAAACCGCCCTGATGAAATGAAAGCCCTAGAGAGAGATCTTACCAAGCTGCAAAACATCGTGGCTCCCTTTCCTAAAATTCATTACCGCGAGGCCGCCGAAATTATATTAAAAGAAAATCCGAATTTTATCCTTGGAGATGATTTTGGTGCGCCTGACGAGACGATCATTTCATCAAAGTTCGATAAGCCTGTTTTTGTTCACCACTACCCACAAGCTGTTAAAGCCTTCTACATGAAAGAGGACCCTAAAGATCCAGGCTATGCCATGGGCTCTGACTTATTAGCCTCGGAAGGCTACGGAGAAATTATTGGTGGTGGTCAGCGTGAAGAAAGTGTTGAAAAATTAATTGCAAAGATAAAAGAGCATGAGCTCGCGATGAAAGATTTTGAGTGGTACTTAGATCTTCGACGTTATGGCGGAACTCCAAGTTCTGGTTTTGGTCTTGGCTTAGAAAGAACTGTGACTTGGATTTGTGGATTGCCTCACGTAAGAGAAACAGCCCCCTTCCCGCGCCTCTATGGTCGAGCCTACCCCTAGGAGTTAAATTATGATGACTGAAAAAATGCAAAATCTTTTGCAAGACTTAGAGAAGCGCAACCAGGCCGCCATGCAGGGCGGTGGCAGCGACCGAATTGCAAAACACAAAAAAGGCAATCGACTTTCAGCTCGAGAGCGACTTGATGTTTTGCTAGACCCTGGAAGTTTTGTCGAAATGGATCGGTTTGTTACTCACCGATGCACCCATTACGAGATGGACAAAAATAAAGTTCCTGGAGATGGGGTCATAACTGGTTATGGACGTGTCAACGGTAAGATTGTTTACGTTTCCAGTCAGGACTTTACTGTGATTGGTGGCTCCATGAGCCGAACTCAAGCCAACAAGATTTGCAAGGTCATGGATTTAGCCATTAAGAATGGGGCTCCTTTTATTTCAATCAATGACTCGGGTGGTGCGCGCATTCAGGAGGGGATTGAGTCTCTTGGTGGATACGCAGATATTTTCACTCGCAATACTATTGCTTCAGGAGTTATTCCACAAATCACTGCGATCATGGGCCCCTGTGCGGGCGGAGCTGTTTATTCTCCCTCTATCACTGACTTTGTGTTTATGGTGAAAAATTCCAGCTACATGTTTGTGACAGGTCCTGATGTTATCAAAGCGGTCACTCACGAAGATGTGACCAAGGAAGACCTGGGCGGCGCCGTGACTCACTCCCAAAAATCTGGAGTGGCTCACTTTGCCACTGAGGATGACAAACACTGCTTACTCATGATTCGAGAAATGTTAAGCTTTTTACCTGCAAATAATTTGGATGATGCGCCCATTTTGCCCACCAATGATCGTCCCGATAGAATTGTTGAAGCGCTGAACACTATAATTCCTGATAATCCCAAAAAACCCTACGACATGCTTCAAGTGATCACCGAGTGTGTGGATGAGGGTTATTTTCTTGAGGTGCACAAGCACTACGCTCAAAATATTATTGTGGGTTTTGCGCGATTCAATGGCCGACCTGTTGGAGTTGTGGCCAATCAGCCGCAAGTTCTTGCCGGCTGCCTTAACATTGAAGCCTCGCGAAAAGCAGCCCGCTTCATTCGATTCTGTGACTCGTTCAATATTCCTGTTGTGAGTTTTGTCGATGTTCCTGGCTTTTTGCCCGGTAAAGATCAGGAGTGGAATGGAATTATCACTCATGGTGCAAAACTATTATATGCGTATGCCGAAGCCACTGTTCCCAAAGTTACGGTCATCACAAGAAAAGCG
This sequence comes from Bdellovibrionales bacterium, assembly GCA_046336825.1. GTDB lineage: Bacteria > Bdellovibrionota > Bdellovibrionia > Bdellovibrionales > Bdellovibrionaceae. The sequence continues at coordinate 29,867 of JBKDFX010000097.1, forward strand.
TACGGTGGAGCTTACATCGTGATGGGTTCTAAACTTTTGAGATCTGATGTTAATTTGGCTTTTCCATCAGCAGAAATTGCCGTGATGGGCGCTGACGGCGCAGTTAATGTGATTTTCAGAGAAGAAATTGCCAAAGCCAAAGATCCCACGCAAAAAAGGGCTGAACTTGTGGCTGATTATGAACAAAAGTTCAGTAATCCCTATGTCTCGGCTGAATTGGGTTATACCGATGAAGTTATTGACCCAGCCCTCACTCGCAAAAGAATTATCGACTCCCTCGAGATGCTCAAACACAAGCGCGATATTATTCCTCCGAAAAAACACGGGAACATACCCCTGTAAGGTGAATTATGAATATTCCATTTAAAAAAATTCTGATCGCAAACCGTGGAGAAATTGCCATTCGAATTACTCGTGCTTGCCGTGAGCTTAATATAGGATCTGTTGCCATTTTCAGTGATGCCGATCGAGATAGTTTACATGTGTTCTTGGCGGACCAGGCCTACAATGTAGGTCCTGCTCCCAGCAAAGAATCCTATCTCAACATGAATAAGATTCTTGAAGTTGCTAAGGAAGCCGGCGTTGATGCCATTCATCCAGGTTATGGCTTTTTATCTGAAAATACTCACTTTGCACGTGCCTGCACAAAGGCAGGAATCAAATTCATTGGTCCCACTCCAGAAAATATTGAGGCAATGGGCGATAAGCTTTCAGCAAAAGCTCTTATGAAAAAAGCAAAAGTACCGATTGTTCCTGGAAGCGACGGTGGTGTTGAGAATGTCGAAGATGCTATTAAAATAGCTAAAGAAATTGGCTACCCAATTATTATCAAAGCTTCTGCTGGTGGCGGCGGTAAAGGCATGCGTGTTGTCAAAAAGGAAGATGAACTCGAAAGCGCTTTTCGTGCTTGCCGATCTGAGGGACAGAATTATTTTGCTGATCCCACTGTGTATATCGAAAAGTTCATTAATGATCCTAAACATATTGAAATTCAGGTTTTTGGCGATACCCATGGAAATGTGGTTCACTTATTTGAACGTGAGTGTTCAGTTCAACGTCGCCATCAAAAAATTATTGAAGAAGCTCCAAGTCCCTCTGTTCCGCCGGAAGTTCGACAAAAAATGGGAGACGCCGCCGTTCGTGCAGCAAAAGAAATTTCCTATGTAGGCGCAGGAACCATCGAGTTTATTTTCGACAATAAAACAAAAGAATTTTATTTCATGGAAATGAACACTCGTTTGCAGGTTGAACATCCTATCACTGAGCAAACAACTGGTTATGATTTGGTCCGAGAACAAATCTCTGTAGCTGCAGGAAATCCACTTTCATTTAAACAGGCTGACATCAAACAAAAAGGTCATGCCATTGAATGTCGAATCTGCGCGGAAGACCCCATCACCTACAAACCTCATCCTGGAGTTATCGGAGCCTGTCGACACCCACAGGGTCCCTTTTTACGTGTGGATTCCTATGCCTACCCTGGCTACGAGGTTCCTATCTATTATGACCCGATGATTGCCAAGGTCATCACTTGGGGTGAAACCCGAGAAGAAGCCATTGGTCGAATGCAAAGAGCTTTGACTGAATTTGTTCTCACTGGAATTAAAACAAACATTGTTTTACATAAAACAATTTTGAATCACGAAAAGTTTTTGGATGGGTCCTACACAACACAATTCATCTAAAAAAACTTCGAAGTTTTAGAAACCCAGCTTTTTAAAGAAGTTGAGGATCCCGTATTTTTAATTGCAGCTGCTATCCAGGCCTACAATGACCGCAAAGCCAAAGATATTAGACAGCTCAATCTTGTCAGTAATTGGAAAAAAATTGGCCGCAAGCTGAGCTTACGAACCTAAGGATTGATTTATGTATTTTGAAGCAGAATCTAAGGGAAAAAAGTATAAAATTGATGTCTCTGAGCTTCGTCACGCCTGGAAAATTTCCATTCAAGAAGAAGACAAACCCTGGACTCACTATGATATTTCTAAAACAGATTTCAAAGAAGCTGAGCAGTACATTAGTTTTCTTTTTAAAGGAAGTTCCTATCTCGTCGACGTCATCGGCAAGGACACCGAATACACTGTTTTTACACGAAATTCATTTCGTACAATTAAGATCTACAATGATGAAATGATTCTTCATGAGTCCCTCAAAAAGGGCGGAAGCTTTGGTGGAGATGCTGATTTGCGTGCAGGTATGCCTGGCAAAGTGATCGAGATTTTTGCAAAGCCAGGCGACACAGTAAAAGCCAATAAGCCCTTACTCATTATGGAAGCCATGAAAATGGAGAACGAAATGAGAGCCAGTCGTGATGTAAAAATCAAAGAAGTCTTAGTTAAGCAGGGCGACTCCGTTGAATCAGGTGCTGTTCTTATTAAGTTTGAGTAGAAGTCAGTTTTTAATAATTTTTCATACTTATTCGTAGCCGATCGATAGTGATTTAATATCACTTTTGGCAAATACCAATATTCTTATACCGTTTTAAAATATAATTCGCATAGTCTAAATCTTCAAATGGACCTCCCAAATAATAGTAGTGTTTTAATGAGTTTCCACTGCTGTATTTCTTGAAATAAAAAGCTCGAATTAGACTTCTTTTTCCAGAGATATAAAGCTCACACTTTACCTCCTTAATACTTGTGCAAACATTATTATTTCTTAATTTTTGAATATAAAAAAGTGCCTCATCGGGTGTTGGATAAATATCACCGCCTACACCATCAGTTAATATAATATAACCTGAAAGGGTGAAACCAAGCTCAACAGAGCATTCTTTAGCCACAACAAAATGACAACCAAAAAGCAGCAAGATTGATACAACTATTTTCATTTGAACTCCTATTAAATCAGCTTTGCAACCCATGCCATTGAATTAATTTAAGACATTTAATCGTGGAAATGAGTAGATTTTCTATTACCTGTTAACGCCATTGACAAAGACGTGTCCAAAAAGGGCATGTATTTTAGAGAATTCAGGGATCACTGCTGTATTTTTTTGGAGCTATTTTCTTTTTTTTAGGTCATCCTGTCCTTATGTTGGAAAAAGAAGGATTCTTAAGAGCATTCAAAGAATTAATTCCATTTAAATAAAAATTAATTAAGTGTTGCCCTGATTTTATTAATCCCAGTTCGTCTCTTTTTTAAATCTGTAATGGCCTGTGCTTGCGACAGCACCAAAGCCTAGAGACGGGCAATCTTTCGCTCCATTTGTTTTTTGTCTTTATCAACGGGGGGTCTGCCATTACGAAGGCTGGATTTGATGCCTATTGCTAATTGCTTTCGCCACTATGCAAAACTACTGTAAACAATGCCTTGCTTAGCGATTGCATCTTGGACCTTTAAACCTGATTTTATATCAGTCTCAATTTGATGCACAATGTTTACTTTTTGCTCAGGTGAGTAGATCCTAGTCACTTTCTTTCGCTCGTTCATTCGTCTTTTCCTTTTGGTTTTGACGAACTAAATCTGCAACTTTTGCCCCATTGTCAAAAAACGGTACACTGAATATAATCATGCCTATCTTTCAACTGACGCCATAAAATATTTAATTCGGAAGTATGTAGTAAATGGATTTACGTTTAGAAATACCTGAATCAGGTGCTGTTCTTATTAAGTTTGAGTAGAAGTCTCTTCTGAGGTGGCCTTCTTCTCAACGGCGGCCACTAAAAATATGGCAATTTCAAACAATACGATCATTGGCATAAGCATCATAAACATGCTAAGCGCATCTGGCGTTGGAGTCAGTATGGCTGAAGCTATACCTAAAATAAAATAAGCGATCCGCCTTTGTTTCCTTAAGAATTGAGCTGTAACAATTCCTGCCAAGCCTAAAAGTACCAGCACCAGTGGCAATTGAAAGGCCACTCCAAACATCAAACTCATTTGAACAACAAAGCCGAGATATTCGCTGATCGTTATCATGGGTTTGTCCACACTACCACCGAAGTTAAATAGAAACTCAAAGGCAGGAGGTAAAACCATAAAATAGCAAAAACATATTCCGGTTATCATCAAAAAGGAGCCAGAGGAGATGAAAAGACCCGCATATTTTTTTTCTTTTTGATAAAGTCCGGGGGCTACAAACGCCCACAGTTGATAAAGCCAAACGGGACACGAAAGACCAATGCCAGCAAATATGGCAATTTTCAGATGTGCCATAAATTTATCCGTGGGGTGGGTAAAAACCAACCCGCCTTGGGGTAAAAATTTTTGAGCTGGGAGTCGCAAAATATCAAATAGCTGTTCTGAAAAATTATAGGCCACTGCTGCAACAATTAAAATGGCCCAGCCACTGCGGATCAGCCGCACTCGAAGCTCTTTTAGGTGATCAGTTAGAGTCTGACTTTTTTCCATCATTTACTTGCTCAGTTGTAATTGGTGTTGGTGGCTCGTATTCAGTGTCCATTTCAAGCTGTTCAGGCTCAGGATCTTGACTTTGATGGGGCTCGACGACTGGATTATCATCGACGCGAAGATCTGTTCGAATTTCTTCTATCAAGTTATCTGAGCTGATGTTGGCTTTTTTAAATTCATCCGTGAGTTCATCAGTTGAGCGCTTAAGATCAGAAAAAAAACGGCCCAGCGTGCGTGCCACATCGGGAAGTTGTTCAGGGCCCAAAAGAATGAGGCCCAGCACGGCTAATACTGCAATTTCTGAAAAACCAAGACCGAACATATATATTTATGAATTAACATGCGGCCTAAAATTGGGATACTTTTTTCTGATCGCTTTTGGAAATCGGGACTATTCCTAGATCGGAAAGTTTTTCTCGAGCCAAATCAGAGCCTGTTTTAAGATAACGATCATAAATACGAAGTACATTAGAAGTGCTTTGGATTTGAGATTTTTCGCTAATGTAACTGAGAACATCAACAAACTCGTTAAATCTTTTAGAGTAAATGTCGTAGACTTCTGCAATTGAATGGTCTCGACTTGACTCAGCCAAAAGTCGGTAGGCTGTGCCAGCAATGTCAAAACAGTAATCTAAATCAATTATTTTTCTTTGATAAGAGTCTCCAAAAAACCCACAAGTGTAGAGAGTTCGATCCGCGAGCCTTTTCAAAAGATCAATCTTAGTGGCTCGATTGGATTGAATAGCTGTCAGAAGTGTTTCAGCTAATGTTTGTGGAACTCTCTGGCCCACTTCATTTACCGTTTCTGAATCATGAAGTCTTTCTGCGACTACATAGTGCTCAAGAAGCTCAACAAGGTACTGCTCAGCTAAAACGGGAGCAGATACCCGTCTTGTGTTGAGAGCTTCTCTTACAGCTTCACGAAAAAACTCATCGTGACTCAAAAGTATTGTGTCTGATGCCATATGCTTCATTTTAACAACTGGTCGGCTGGTATCACGCTTAGTTCAACGGGACCCGACCCAAGTCGGGCCATTTCGATAAAAGACAATTATGCAATTCAGTAATGCTGCTTATTGCCTATGTCTCTTTTTGATAATCTGATTTCATTACCGTCTTACTTTTAGAAACAGGACCGGCCACAACAAGCACTTCAGGCTGGGAAAAAATTTTTTTCGCCAATTCCTTAACCTGCTGCTTTGTGATTTTTTTGTACTCTTCAATCACTTGAAAAATATGATCTGGCGATTGGCCGTAACAAACGTCAAGCAGGACAGCTTGTGCGATCGATGATTTTTTTTGTAGCGAAATTGCCTGTTGACCGATCAAATAGTTTTTAGCTCTGATCAGCTCATCATCTGAAATGTCACTCTCCATTAGTTTTTTGAGTTCATCCCTCATCATCTGAATGGCCTTGTTGGATTTTTCCGGTGAACAACCAATGTAGGTTCCGAAGTATCCAGCTTCAATTCCCTCCATGCGAACGGGAGACACAGAGTACGCCAATGAGTTTTTATCTCTCAGCTCAAGAAACAGTCGACCCCCTTGTCCCGATAAGACAGACTGCATAACGTCAAGCGCATAACGATCTTCAGAATCTATTCTTAGTCCCTGATATCCTAGTACGATATGGGTTTGCTCTTTATCGAGCTCAATTTTTCCTATTTCGTTTGCCCTGTGTTCTGGCGTTTTAATCTCAAGATTGACTTTCTTACCTTTTGAAATTTGTTTTTCAAGATTCTCAATCTGCTTTTCAAGAAGTTGATTATCAAAGTCTCCGACCACACAAATAACGAGATTTTGCCCGCAAACCAGTTGCTGGTGGTAATCTTTAAGCAAGCTTGTTGAAACTCCCTGAAGGGATTCGGCTGTTCCCAAGACATCACGCGAGTAGGGATGGTTTTTAAACATAAGTTCATGAAATCTTTGAAAGCAAACTTGCGCTGGATTGTCCTTTTTATTTTTAATTTGATTAATCTGTGCGCTTTTTTCTCTCTCCACTTTATCTTCTTCGAAGGTAGGGCTTCCAAGGACATCAAAAAATATGGGTAGTAGCTCTTTTTGATTGGGCGATAGACCGTCCAAGGTGAGGCCCATCGTGTTGCGCCCTCCAAAAGCTCCCAGACCTGCAGACACACTTTCAGTAATGTGATTAATCATGGCTTCAGAGTAATTTTTTGAACCTGTTGTCCAGGTTCTTGATAACAGTTCAGTAACCCCTCCGTGTTGTGGCTTTTCAAATCTTATGCCCCCAAGAACTGCAGCTCTTAAGGAAAAGGTCGGTGTGCCTTTTTGATAGCGAGTGATGAGTTTTATTCCTGACGGTCTCACGCTGATTTTTGTTTCTGCCTGAATCTCTGCAGAATGTGTTAGCTTGGGTGCTTTTACTAAAAATTTTTGTAATTTAATTTTATTTTTTTTGGCCTTAGCAAAATCGATTTTGTATTTTTTCAGGGCTGCATTGAGTTGGCCTTTTAGTTTGGCGTCGACGTTTTCAGTTAAATAAACAATCGAAACCTTTTCAGGCGTTAAATATTTCCTCGCAATTTTAGTGATTTGCTCAGGCTTAACTGAATACAGTTGTTTAAGGTACTTTTGATAGTATTCGGGGTCCTTATAATAAAACTCATCCGAGCCTGCTTTTCGACTTAATCCATCAACAGTTTCCATGGCGTAAATTCCCTCGGAAGCCGAAATGGCTAGAGCCTTTTTCAATTCATCTGTAGTTGGTGGCTCGCTTACAATTTCATTAAGAACTTTAAACGCCTCTTCAGTTGCTTGAATTAACTTTTCTGATTCTCCATTCATGGAAACTGCAAATACTCCAGGATCAAGTGGGCTGTAGGAGAAAGCTCCAACGCTTTGAGTGAGAAGATTCTCAAGTCTTAGTTTGAGTGAAAGCCTGGAGCTGTCTCCGGTTCCTAATATTAAAGCCAAAAGGTCCAAAGCAGGAACGTCTTTATGGGTTACATTCGGCACAGGCCAAGCCAAGTAGGCTTGAGTTTTTTTAAATTTACTTTTTTCAACGCGAACTCTTGGCGTTTTCTGAATAGGTTCTTTAGCTCTTTTTCTTTTTTCTAGTTTGAATGGTTTGAACTCACCGAAGTATTGAGTGACTTCTTTTTTCATCATTTGAGAATCGAAGTCTCCAGCCACTACGAGAAACATATTAGAAGGAACATAGCGAGACTCAAAAAACTTTTTTATTTTTTTTGCCGGCAGACTTTTTATGTTTTTTTCAAATCCAATAATTGGTGTTTTGTAGCTGTGTTTTTTGTAAACGGTCTCGAAAAGTGTTTTCCACGCCACGCCCCCCAGGGAGTCTTCGCCTCTTTTAATTTCTTCGATTACGACTCCCCTTTCATTATCAATTTCGCTAGGATCGAAAGTGGGAAATCCCATCATTTCGCTAATGACATTTAAAGCCACATGCCTTTTGTGGGACTCAATCGTGACGTAAAAAACAGTTTGATCATAAGATGTATAAGCATTGAGCTCACCACCGTTACCCTCAACGAGGCTCGCAATTTCACCGGTTTTAAATTGGCGAGTCCCCTTGAAAAGAAGGTGCTCGATGAAGTGACTGATCCCCTCTTCCCCCCTTTTTTCATCTGCACTTCCCGTGCGAACCCACATTTGAACTGAGATAACGGGTGATTTTCGGCTCTCAACAAGAAGAACCTGTAAACCGTTTTTAAGCTTGAAAACCTGTGACTTCATGAATACACCTCTGCTAGTGAAAAAGTCCTTTGGAATTTATTTTCATATTCCTTACTGTATACAACGTTGCACCTACTGCGATTTTGCTACCTATGAACAAACTCAAATAATGCCACCTTCTGCGTATACAACTTTAGTGCTCAAAGAAATGGATCTCAGAAAACATTTCTATGCACCCCAAGTCTTGGATACAATTTACTTCGGTGGCGGCACGCCTTCGCTCGTCAATCCTCAGAATATTCTACATATGGTCGAAGGCCTTGAAAAGCATGGCTTCACACGTGGTCCAGGAACAGAAATGACTCTGGAGATCAATCCTGCCACATTAAATGTGGAAAAGATGGACGCTTACCTTTCATTGGGTTTCAACCGCTTCAGTGTTGGGGCACAAACTTTCGATGACAGACTTCTAAAAAAAGTTCGTCGCGAACACACAGCAACTCAAACACGTGACACGCTTGCCTTTTTAAAAAGCTACTCTGTGAACTATTCTTTTGATTTGCTGTTTGGCCTTCCTGGACAAACAATTGAAGGTCTTCAGCGCGATCTGGAAGTGGTTTTGGATTTTCGCCCCCAGCATATCTCACCCTATTGTTTAACAGTTCCCGAAAGCAATCCTCTTTGGCTGGGTCGGCCTAGCGATGACACTCAAGTTGATATGTTTGATTTGATTACAAAAACTTTGATGAGTGCTGGCTACAATCAATATGAAATTTCAAATTTTTCTCTGCCAGGATTCGAATCCAAGCATAACAGCTTGTATTGGCAGGACCAGGAGTGGTGGGGCCTTGGTCTCAGTTCACATTCTTATTCAAAACAAACGCGCTGGGGTATTCGCTACTGGAACCCTCGCTCTATAGCTGATTATGAAAAACAAATCAGCTCCTCTGAAGTGTGCTATTCGCCGCTTGAATTGCCTGAATCTCAATTTGAAAACCTAGAAAAACACCAAGCCTTGACTGACTACTGCCACACCTCATTAAGAATGTTGGCAGGTCTTGATCTTCATCAGCTAGAATTGAAGTTTGACTCTGGAGTCAGTCACCAGGTGTCTGATATATGCAAAAAACTCGTGGCTCGAGGTTGGCTGATGGATACGCCTCAAGGCTTCGCTTTAACACAGACGGGCGTTGTCCTCAGCAATCAGGTCTTTTTAGAGCTCACTTTTTCTGCGGCTTAAGGGTTGACAATCCTTCAGAAGAACACAAATTTAAGGTGTTGAAATGAAAGGGGTTTTTGTGTCTGAAAACAAGGGCGAATCGCCTCAAAATACTGAATCCACGGCGAATTCAGCTTCCAGTGAAAGTGCTATTAATTGGCAGTCTGAGGCTGAAAAATTTAAAAATGATTTTCTTTATCTTCGTGCTGAATTTGAAAACTATAAACGACATGCTGTAAAAGAGCGCTCCGAGCTGCTTCGTTACGCTGGAGAACGCTTGGCTCGAGACATTGTGGGTGTTGTCGATAATTTTGAGCGAGCTTTGGGTCTCGATGTTAAACCCGATACTCTCGATAACTATGTTAAAGGTGTTCAGCTCACCGCCCAAGAATTAAAAACTGTTTTAGAAAAACATGGAATTAAAGCGGTTGAATCTGACCGCGTTCCGTTTGACCCTAATATTCATGAGGCCCTAGGAAGTGAGCCCTCGACTGAAGTCGCGGAAGGTCACGTCTTGCGTGTATTTGAAAAACCCTATCGCTATCATGATAAACTTTTACGCGTTGGACGAGTTGTCATCGCAAAAAAACAAGAGGGGTAATCCTTGTCTAAAGATTTCTATTCGGTTTTAGGAGTTGCGAAATCAGCAACGGCTGAAGAAATCAAAAAAGCTTATCGAAAGCTAGCCATGCAGTTGCATCCTGACAAAAACCCTGGAAACAAAAAGGCTGAGGATAAATTCAAAGAAGTGACCGAGGCCTATGAAGTGCTCAGCGATCCTCAAAAAAGAAAAAATTATGACTCTTTTGGCTCAGCCGATTTTTCTGGTTTTGGGGCTGGCGCCGCCGGTGCTGGTGGCTTTGAGGGTTTTCGACAGAGTGGAGGCTTTCAGGGCGGAGGCTTCAACCCCAATCAAGAAAACTTTCAAGATATTTTCGGAGATGTTTTTGGTGATCTATTTTCTGCTGGACGAGCTCGGCAGCGAAGGCCCGCCCGGGGCGCTGACCTCAGGTATTCACTCTCCATCACTTTAGAAGAATCCGCTTCGGGTTGCGAAAAGTTGATCACTTTTATTCGACAAAAGGGAACTCAAAATGAAACTGCCAAATTGTCAGTTTCTGTTCCCGCAGGCGTTCGCGAAAACCAAAAATTGAAGCTCAATCAAGAGGGTGATGTTCCTCCCTCAGGCGGCACCCCAGGTGACCTTTACGTTATTATCAACATTCAGCCTCATCCTTATTTTGTTCGGGATGAAAATGATATTCACATTGATTTACCTCTCAGCTTTACTGATGCCCTTTTGGGTGCTGAAGTTGAAATTCCAACCCTTACCGGAAAGTCTGTATTAAAGGTGCCTGCGGGCACCTCAAGTGGAAAAAGTTTTCGACTCAAGGGCAAGGGGATGCCTCGGATGGGGGGGCTTGGCGCTGGAGATCTTCTTGTGAAAGTCCAAATTGTGGTTCCACCTCGATTGACTGCTGAAGAAAAAGGCCTAGCAGAAAAGCTCTCGGAAAAAGTAGGCCAACCTGAGGCCATCGTCGAATTTAGGAATGGACTGCAAGAGTTTTTAAAGAATAGGAAGCTATGATCTATCTCATTTTATTTTCTGCATTAATTTTAAGTTCCTGTACCATCAGGCAGTCTCCGCAAAGGACTTCATCAACTCCAACGATAGTCACAGACTCGGCACCTCAGGCTCTCCCGCCTAAACGACCCGTTAATCCGACGACACTTCAAGATACAACCCAACTTAACGCACCTGTTGCTCCCCCTGGCCCTGACTGGTCTGGGCAAAGTGTTGAGCAGCTGCGCCTGGCACTCCAAGACCCAAAAAATACAGACTCTCGTTCTGAAATTCTTTTTCGACTTGGTGAGCAAGAAATGGTTCGTCGCAACTCTGACCTTGCAACAAATTATTTTAATCAAATTCTTACCACTGATGTCACTTCTGTTTGGGCTGCTCAAGCCAAAAGCAATTTGGATCTATTACGTTCTCTCTCGCGAGTTTCACCCACAACCATTGGGGTTTTGCTTCCTTTGTCGGGCCGAGGCAGCGCTGTTGGCCAACGAGCCCTAAAGGCCATTCAGATGGGCCTTGGTCTGCACTATGGCTCAAGCAATTTTCAGCTCGCCATCGTGGACACCCAGGGTAATCTCGATAAAGCGCGAAGAGGTGTGGAGCGCTTGGTCCGCGAAGATAATGTGGTTGCCATCGTTGGTGCCCTGTCGTCGCGAGAAGCCGAAAGTGCTGCTGCCAAAGCGGATGAGCTCGGAACACCTTTGATTACTCTTTCACAAAGAAGTGGAGTAACGGACTTAAGTCCCTACATTTATCGGAATGCACTCACTCCAGAAATGCAAATTCATCAACTCGTCAGAACGGCCATGAGTCAGTATGGTATGAAAAAATTTGCTATTCTGTACCCCAATGATGCCTATGGTGTTGAGTCGGCAAATCAGTTTTGGGATGAGGTGCTTGTTCGCGGAGGCGAGATCACTGCGGCTCAAGTCTATGATCCTAGTACAACTGATTTCAAACATGCGGCCCAAAGACTTGTGGGGAGCTTTTACATTGAGGCTCGCCTTGATGAATACCGTGCTAAACAAAAAGAGTTCTCTCTCAAAAATAAAAAACGCTCTTCTCGAGAGAACTTAAGTCCCGACGATATTCTTACTCCCATCATTAATTTTGACGCGATATTTATTCCTGACAGTGCAAAAAATATGGGCCAAATATCTGCCTTTCTTAGCTACGTCGGCGTCAAAGATGTACATTTACTCGGGACAAATCTTTGGAACACTCCAGGACTCGCTCGACGTGCGGGGCAATTTCAAAATGCTCTCCTATTCGTTGACGGTTTTGTGCAAAATTCAAGCTCTGCAAAAAACTCTCGCTTCGTCGCAGAATTTCAGTCACTGTTCAAAGACTATCCAAGCATGATGGAAATTCAGGCCTTTGAAAGTGCCCTTATACTACGTGGTCTGGTGCTGTCGGGTGCTAGTGCCCGTCAAGAAGTTCGAGATGAATTATTGAAATTGCAAAATTTTCCTGGTGCGGTTTCCCCTTTAACAATGTCCCAAGACAGAGAAGTTTTACGACCTCTGTTTTCCTTAACTCTCCGAAAAGGAGAAGTTATACCTCTCGACATTTCTGAATAACCCGCTAACCCACGACCTACATGACTTTCGTCATAGGCTCCAAAGACATTGCATAACGCAGTGTTGATGGAGGGAGGCCCTGTGGCTAACGAGAGAATAAGAAGTGAAGTCATTTCTGAGTTAAGAAAAAAGTTAATTTTAAAAAGAGCTGATTTAATTAATCGACTGCGAAACCAACACGAAGAAATCACCACTGGCTTTGAGCTTCGCGGTGATGAAATCGATCAAGTGGTGGCTGTTCAAAGTGAAAACACAGCTCTCACATTTCAAAATAGAATTCGAATAGAATTACAAGAAATTGAATCTGCGCTTTCAAGGATGGAAATGGGAACATTTGGAATCTGCGAAGAAACTGAAGAGCTCATCGAAATTGAAAGACTCATGGCGTTGCCTTGGACACGACTCAGCATAGAGGGTGCAGAGATTCGAGAGGCACTGCGAAAGAGATTTGCCTAACCTTAGAGCAAGAGAACTTTTTTTAGTGACATCAATCTCTGTGTTCGTAATATGCGCCAATGTTGGATTTTCGGTGAAATCATCCAGAGGGGGAATTGATGAAATCATCCGAACTTAAAGCGATTCGTGAATCGCTAGTTGCACAAAAAAGTTCGATTCTTAATCGACAAAAAGAACTAAAAGCAGAAACACTTCTGACTTCACAGATTTCTGATGAGTCTGAACAGATGGTTCTTGAGCAGTCTCAAAACCTTAGTCTGCATCTCAGAGAAAAGGAACGTCAGGTCCTGCTTCAAATCGAGAGAGCTCTTGGTAAAATTACTGACGGGACCTATGGCCAATGCGAATCCTGTGAGGACATGATTGGACTCAAGCGTTTGCAAGCAAGACCTTTCACGAACCTCTGCGTATCCTGCATGGAAGAACAAGAAAGCCAATCACCCCTGTTTCAATAGAAATTCAGTGTCCTCAAATTCTTTGACAGTGTTTTGACATAGATTTCTGTCGAGTCTCTGTTGTGATGATTTCTCAATAAAATCCGGACCTCAAATCGCATAATTTATTTAAAGCCCGATTTGTGCCTCACCGATGCGTTAACCAGAGTTAATTGCAAGCTGGTTCAAGCTGGAGGCACCCTATGAGTTTTGATGACAAGGTAAATGAAATCCCACAAACACTACCCCTGTTACCAGTACGTGACATTGTGGTATTTCCCTACATGATCATACCGTTGTTCGTTGGCCGCGAGAGTTCAATACGAGCTGTCGAAGAGGCTTTGGCAAAAAATCGCCTTATCTTTTTGTCATCTCAAAAAGACTTTGGAGAAGAAAACCCAACTCCTGAGTCGATTTACTCGGTTGGTACTGTGGCTATGATCATGCGAATGAAAAGACTCTCTGATGGACGAGTTAAAGTTCTCATTCAAGGTGTTTCAAAAGCTAAAGTCACTAGTTACTCTAAAACAAATCCTTATTTTGAAGTGGCCATCGATAAGCTTGAAGATGCACAAACCACAACCCCTGCAACAGAAGTAGAGGCACTAATCCGCACAACTAAAGATTCAATAGAAAAAATTATTGCTAACGGTAAACCACTCTCACCTGATATCCTGTTAGTTCTCGATGACATCACTGATTGTGGGCGCATTGCAGATCTGATTGCTTCTAATATTGGTGTGAAGACCACTGAAGCACAAAGGATTTTGGAAATTTTAGATCCTCGTGAACGTCTCAAGGCTGTGAATGAGATACTTCTTGTTGAGATTGAAAATTTACAATCTCAAAATAAAAATAAAACCCAAAAAGATGATCTATCAAAATCTCAGCGTGAGTACTTTTTGCGCGAGCAAATGAAGCAAATCAAAAGCGAACTCGGAGAGGGTGACTCGAAGTCAGAAGAAATGGAAGAATTACGAAATAAAATATCAAATGTAGGAATGCCACCAAATGTTGAAACTGAAGCTTTGAAGCAGTTGGCTCGCCTTGAGCGAATGCATCCCGATGCTTCAGAAGCCACGATGGTAAGAACTTATTTAGATTGGATGGTTGATCTGCCTTGGAGTAAACAATCTGAAGACATTATTGATCTCAAAAAGTCTAAAGATATTTTAGACGATGATCATTATGAACTTCAAAAAGCCAAAGATCGAATCTTAGAATTTCTTGCCGTGAGAAAATTGAAATCAAATATGAAAGGTCCAATCCTTTGTTTTGCAGGACCTCCGGGAGTGGGTAAAACTTCGCTTGGAAAATCCATTGCTAAAGCCATGGGGCGTGAATATTTTAGAATTGCTCTAGGTGGAGTCAAAGACGAAGCAGAGATTCGCGGTCACAGAAGAACTTACGTCGGCGCCATGCCGGGCAAAATAATTCAAGCCATGCGACAAGTTAAGACAAGAAATCCTGTTATCGTTCTTGATGAAATTGATAAATTAGGTTCAGACTTTAGAGGCGATCCTTCAGCTGCGATGCTGGAAGTGTTAGATCCAGAACAAAATTCAACCTTCCGAGATAACTACTTGAATGTTGATTTTGATCTTAGCAATTGTTTGTTCATTGCAACGGCCAATGTTGTGGAGAACATTCCACCAGCTCTTCGTGATCGTATGGAACTACTCCATATTCCTGGCTACACAGAGTCTGATAAACTTTATATCACGAAAAAACATTTGATCCCGCGACAACTTGAAAACAACGGGATAACAACAAAAAATGCGAACTTTACTGATGAAGGAATCCGAGCGGTCATTTCGGGTTACACTCGAGAGGCCGGGCTACGAAATCTCGAAAGAGAAATCGGTTCTGTTTGTCGTAAAATTGCTAAAATGGTTGTGCTTGGCGAACAAGAGTTCACTGAAGTGACTGGTCAGAATGTTCCTGAATTATTAGGCCCACCTAGATATTTGCGTGAAGACAAGCTACTCGATTCACAAGTCGGAATTGTGCAAGGTTTAGCTTGGACTCAAGCTGGTGGAGAAGTTCTCGTCGTTGAGGCTTTAAAGATGAAAGGCAAAGGTCATCTAGCGCTCACAGGTCAGCTCGGCGATGTCATGAAGGAATCTGCCCATGCGGCCATGTCTTATGCAAAGGCCCATATGGAAGAACTTGGAATTTCTGAGGACTTTTTTGAGAAGTTTGATATCCACGTTCACTTACCAGCAGGTGCCATCCCAAAAGATGGTCCGTCGGCAGGTATAACATTAACTACAGCACTTGTAAGTTTGATGACCGACACTCCAGTTCGTCATGATGTGGCGATGACGGGTGAAGTAACACTTCAAGGCCGAGTGCTTCCTGTGGGTGGAATCCGCGAGAAGTGCTTAGCAGCACTTAATCAAGGAATTACAAACGTCATTATTCCTATGGCCAACCAGAAGGATCTTGCCGACATTCCAAAGGTTTTCAAAGATAAGATGAATTTCATCTTGGCTGAAAACCTAGATGAGGTGTTTGCAGTGATTTTTGAAAAGGGCAAGGGCAACTTAAAAAAGCCTGTGAACAAGAACCCTTCAAAAAAGAACAAAGCTTTAGCTGCCTAAAACATAACAATAATTAGTTTACTTCCTGCGAAGAAGATTGAGCCCCAACCTTAAAAAGTTGGGGCTTTTTTTCTCATTTATTTGGCTTTATCTAATTAAATTTGCCCCCCGTTAGAGCCTGTGGCTTTATTAAGCCTGGAGGCTTTATGAATAAACTTGAGAACAAAGTGGCTGTGATTACGGGAGGATCTGGCGGAATTGGCTTTGCAACTGCAAAACTTTTTCTTGCAGAGGGGGCTCGAGTGCTTCTTGTTGATCGAGATGAAAAAACTCTTACTCAGGTCTGTCATAGTTTAGGCTCTCAGTCTGCTAAGTATTGTGTGGCTGATGTTTCAAAAACTTCAGATGTTAAAAACTATGTAGCAGCTGCAATTCAACACTTCGGGGCCATCGATATTTTATTTGATAATGCTGGAATTGAGGGACATGCCTCTACCCTCGTAGATATGTCAGAAGAGGATTTCGATAGAGTTCTTAGCGTGAATATTAAGGGTGCCTGGCTAGGTCTAAAATATTGCGCACCAGAAATGATGAAACGCGGTGGTGGTAGTATTATGATCACTTCCTCTGTGGCGGGCCTGCGGGGCTCGCCCAACTTGGGTCATTACGTAACAAGTAAACATGCTGTTATTGGACTTATGCGTTCAGCCGCCATTGAACTCGGACCAAAAAAAATTCGAGTTAATACAATCAACCCTGGACCCATTAACAATCGAATGATGCGGTCCATAGAGGAACAATTTGCACCCGGTGCGGGAGCCCAAGTAAAGGCTGGTTTTGAACTAAAAATTCCGCTCGGTCGATACGGCGAAAACGAAGAAGTGGCAAAATTGGCCTTATTTCTATCCTCATCGGATAGTGAATATTTAACTGGTGGCACCTACGTTGTGGATGGCGGATATACTGCCGGGTAATTCCGTCAAATATCTTTACAGCCCTGTTTATTTTTTAAAATTAGCTGCTGCGCGAGCTTAAGCGTAAGTCATTTGTTAATTTAAACCCGTGAATTACTTATTAGCAGCTCTTTTGTTATTTTCATTACCTGTATTTTCAATGTCGGGCGGTTATTCACTCACGTCAAATTCGCCAGCTTCGCAATCTGTTTTGGGAATATATATTTACGATAAAACGACAAAAAAAGGCGGCCTGTGCACTGGTACAATTGTAGGTCACCAAACTGTTATCACTGCAGCTCACTGCTTTGAATATATTAATTCTAAGAGTGTTGATATTGTTTTAGCTTTTGGAAATCAGCCTTATCTCGTGCTCGATCAATCCACGACCGAAAGAAATCCAGAGCACTTTCGCAGGACAACTCATTTTTTAGTTAATCCTAAATACAAACCCAAATCCCCCTTGTTAGAGAAACTTGCCAGCGATGTCGCCCTGGTATTTCTAAATCCAAATGAATCTTTTCCTCGGGGCTACACAAGTCTGCCTGTGGTTCATGCTTACACACTCAATGAACAGCCAGCAAAAGCGATCGTAAATGGCGTAGGAAGGGATCGTTCTGACGACACAGCCATTGACTCCTCACGCCTGATCTTCAAAACCGATGTTTTTAGCCTCGTCCGCGATGTCAATCAGCTGCTGCATGAACTCAAGATTGATAATCCTAAACTGGTCAGTGACAATGCTTTAAGTTCTTTTGGATCACCCGTGGCTCCCTTTTTTTTAGTTCGTTCTGAAACTGCAGCTTTACAAAAGGGTGATTCTGGAAGCGCTCTCATCCAAAATTACTTCGGGACTTATCGAGTTTTTGGAATTCATAAGGGTGGTTTTATTTTGGGCGGTCGCGATATGGGTTCAGCCTTTACTAACTTACATCAACCACAACTCAATCGATGGGTTCATAATAATATTCGTTAGTTTTAAGTCTGTTGGTTCTTAATTAGAAATATTCGATCTGGGCGTTACGAATCTAGATTTAAGACTGTCATTTTCACTTTCAAGAACGCGAACCAATGTTTTTAAGTCTGTTACTTCTTCCCGTAGGTGAAGAATTTGCTCTTCTTTTTCTTGTAGAATTTGTGTGTAGGCTTTTTTTAGTTCAACTAGGAGTTTGTTCGCAGCTGTCAAAATTGGTCCATCAAGGTGGGCTGGCGCAACCACAGAAGACGGTTGTGCTTGCTCCTGTTTCATCCCACCTACATCAACATTTGGGGAGGGGCGATGTTGTAGGTGGGTCGTTACGGGTTCATCTAGGAGCAAGTACTTTCCATCTTCAAAAGAAAACTTGATCTCGTTGGTTTTGATTTTACGCCTTAACGTGCTTACGCTCACCTTGTGCTTAATTGAGTACTCAGTGATTGGAAGCCATTGTTCAGTCATAAAACCAACAACCTTTCTGCCTATTCAACGTAACATGCACGGGTTTTGTGTCAACTGGGTGGTGAGTATCTAGTCCAAAGTCTTCGTTTTTAATATTTGATCGAGCCCTAAGTCCTGAATAGTCTTCTTTTCAAAGCTCTTTTCCTATGTTCAACTGAGTAACCATGGCTTTGAGAGACAAAAAGAAGATTGGCCTAGTTCTAAGCGGCGGCGGCATTAAGGCTGCAGCCTTTCATATCGGGGTTTGCTTAGCTTTAAGGGAAAAGGGATTTCGCTTTGCTGGTGGACCAAAAGACCTTGTGCGTCATCAATTTCCTGAAGCAGATCCTCTCACAATCAGGCTCTATGCAGGATCTAGTGCAGGCTCTTTCATAAGTGCCATCCTGGCTTCGGGGTTCGGTGTCGACTCACTAATTGAATCATTTAATCTTGGTTTTACCAACTCAGCTAGGTTTGATGTTAAATCGAGAGCTCCCATTAAACCTCTACAGTATCGCCATATCTTTTCTTTGAACGGTCGAAGCCTTCTTAATTATTTACCGAGCTCTTGGAGGATATCCAATAACTTCGCCGGGGGTTTAGAAGCTCTCTTGAAGTCCGGCTTGAAGTTGAATGGCCTTTTTACAACCCAAGGGATTGAGCAATATCTTAGGAAATATGCGTTGGTTGAAAATGAGTTCAGCCGACTTGGTGTTGAGCTTTATATAGTGGCTACTCAGCTGAACCACACGAGAAAAGCTATTTTTGGTCCCTATGTTTCCACCACTAAAAATGACTCCACTATGTTTATTGGAGATGCTTCCATCAGTGAGGCCGTTGCTTGCTCCATTTCCCTCCCTCCCGTTTTTGCTCCCACAAAGATCACCCGTCCCGACGGTAAGGAAATTTATTTTTATGATGGTGAAATTAGAGAAACTCTCTCTGCTCACATAGCAGCTGATCACGGATGTGACCTGGTCATCTCTTCCTACTCAGTTCAACCCTATCACTTCACTGAAGAGGTCGGGAGTCTCCATCGCTTTGGCATTCCCGTGATTTTAAATCAGGCGCTTTACCAGGTTATTCAGCAGAAAATCGCAAAGCATATCGAGTGGGATCAAAAACAAAAAGAAATCTACACTGCTGTTGACCAGTTTTTTAAAGATGAGCAACTTCCGGAGCTGGCAAGAAAGAAGATTATGGCGATTTTAGAGAAGAAAATCTATTTAAAACCAAATGTGGATTATATTTACATACATCCACGCGCTCAAAATCGTGAAATGTTTTTTGCTGACCATTTTAGTCTCAACCCAAAAACTCTTGAGACAGTTGTCAAAGTTGGCTTTAAGTCAGCCCTGGCCTCTTTAAGAAGCCAAGGTCTGTAAAATTAGACGAGTGATTTTTCAACCCACTCGAGTAGTGGTCCTGATACCAAGCCCAACAATAAAGTGAGCGCTGCCGTTACAATAATTGTTATGGCTGTAGCAAAATGTCCTGAGTGAGACACATCGGCTTCACCGGGCCTCATATACATAACAACGATGGGACGAAGGTAGTAATAAACGCTGATGACAGAATTGAGGACGCCCCAAACCGCCAACCAAATTAAGCCCTCACCAATGGCCGCGTTAAATAGGTAAAACTTAGAGAAAAACCCCAGCGAAGGTGGAAGTCCTGCCAATGAAATCATAAATATGGCAAAGCATAGGGCCAATGCGGGACTCTTTTTTGCAAATCCAGCTAGGTCATCTACTTCTAAAGTATGGTCCTCAGTTTTTTCCATCATCGAAACTAATGCAAAGGCACCTATGGTCATAATTGAATAGGCGAAAAGGTAGAAAATGACACTGGAGGCAGCAAAGGATCCATTCTCACTGATTCCAGCAGTCAAAAGACCCACTAGGATATAGCCAGAATGAGCAATGCTTGAATAGGCCAGCATTCGCTTCAAATTATTTTGAAGAATCGCGGCCATATTTCCAACAAGCATAGTGATAACGGCCAACCATTGGAGAATATCGAATAAGCTCTCTGATGCCACAAGAGGGCGTGTCGCTACTATTCTTAAAAAGGCGGCGAAAGAAACAACTTTTACAGCCGTGGCCATGAAGGCCGTATGCGGAGTTGGGGCTCCCTGGTAAACGTCTGGGGTCCAAGCGTGAAAGGGAGCAATAGAAACTTTAAAACAAAAACCCACCACAACAAGTACGATTCCAAATAAAAACAGTCGATTGCTCTGGATCAGCTGAACAGTGGACTCAAGAAGCTGTAAAATATTTGTGCTTCCGCCAGTTCCAAAAACAAAAGAGACGCCAAAGAGAAAAATGGCTGAGGCGAAACTTCCGAGAACAAAGTATTTAAATGCACTTTCTTTTGAAAGGCGCTGTTCGTGGCTCATTCCAATCATGACATATAAAGCCAGTGACATTGTTTCGAGCCCGATAAAGATCATTAAAAGATCAAGGGCTGAGATAAGGATCATCATCCCCAAAATTGAGCTTAAGGTTAAGAAAACTAGCTCAGAAAACTGCACTCCGCGTGTAGCTGGGTTTTCATACATTAAAATAAGGGCTCCGGCACCAGAGGCCAAAGCAATTAAACCTGTCGTAAGAGTTATCCCATCAAAAACAAGAACGTCATTGAAGGCCGTTACACCGTCACCACCGAATGAAATTAATAGACCTGCAGCTGCCAAAATCCCTAACAAAGCCTGTGAAAGTGTGGCGATGGGGCGTTGCTCTTGATTTCCTTTTAATACCTTAATCGTAAGCGGAATTAATGAAGCAATAAATAAGGCGATCATCGGACTAACGAGGAGAATATCGCCCATGCCAATTGAAAAGTTCATTTTACTTTGCTCCTTTTACGGTCAGCTCGTAATTGGTTTTGTTTTTGACTAGAAAATCAATGCTGGCATCGGACCATTTTAAAAAAGTGTTCGGCAATATTCCCATCCAAAATACCATGATTACAAAAGGAACAAGTACGGCCACTTCACGTAGGCTGAGATCTTTAAGTGGGTGGTGCTCATCTTTTACCAACTCACCTTTTTCACCAAAAAAGACCCTTTTAAACATCCATAACATGTAAGCTGCTCCAAAGACCACACCCGTCACCGCAAAAGCAGCATACCACGGACTGGCTTTAAAAACTCCGAGCAGGATTAAAAATTCACCTACGAATCCGTTGGTTAGGGGAACTGCAATGGAAGAGAGCGTGATGATAAAAAAGAAGATAGTGAACAGTGGCAGCACCGAGGCCAGGCCGCCATACTTTGAAATTTCTCTTGAATGAGTTCTTTCGTATATCATACCGATGAGAATGAACAGCGCCCCAGTGCTAATCCCATGGTTCAGCATTTGGTAAAGCCCACCCTGAAGGCCTTGATGATTCATCACAAAAAGACCCATCACTATGTAGCCCATATGTGAGACCGATGAGTAAGCAACTAACTTTTTTATGTCTGGTTGAACCATGGCCACAAGGGCACCATATATTATTCCAACCACACCAAGGAGTATAAAGATCCAAGCCCAGTATTCGCTGGCTTCGGGAAACAGAGGTAACACCCATCGCATATAGCAGTAAGTTCCCATTTTAAGCATAACACCCGCTAATACCACAGAGCCAGGAGTCGGTGCTTCCACGTGTGCATCAGGCAACCATGTGTGCAAAGGGAATAAAGGCACTTTGATTGCAAATGCCAAAGCAAAAGCAAAAAACAAAAGTGTTTGCATGCTAAAAAAATCATTACCAATGAAGGGAATCTGTAATTTGTAAAAGTCCAACAAACTGGCACTCATTTGCCCAAAAGCTTGTTGTGTGAGGTACATCATGTAGATAATGGCCACCAACATCAGAACAGATCCCGCCATTGTGTAAATGAAAAACTTGAGAGTTGCGTAAATTCTTCTAGCACCTCCCCAGATGCCAACAATGAAGTACATTGGGATAAGTGATAGCTCCCAAAAAACATAGAACAAGACGGCATCGAAAGCTAAAAAGCTTCCCAGCATGGCTGACTGTAAAATGAAAAAGCATGAATAAAATCCACGAACTTTTTCCTCAATGGATTTCCAACTCGCGAGAATAATTAGAGGCGCTAAAAAAGTCGTCAGCTGAACCAGCCAAAATGAAATTCCATCCAAGCCTAAAAAATATTGGATTCCAAACTTTTGAATCCACATGTGTTTTTCAACTAGTTGTAACTCAGCTGTACTGGGATCAAACTCCCGAAATAAAATAAGCCCAAATAGGAAGTGGCAAATTGATAAGCCTAGGGCCAAATGGCGAAGTGTTGTTTTTTGAGGCCAAGCAGCCAATATTATCGCAAAGACCAAGGGAAGAAATACAATTATCGAGAGCGTCATCCACTACCTCATCATCACAAAAGTCAAAGTTAGAACTAAACCCAACCCAATATACATGGCGTACTGCTGCAGATTTCCATTCTGTAAAGATCGAACAAAGGCGCCGCCTCCTCGAATGAGATCACTTGCCCAGTAAGTGCAACGATCAATAAAGCGAACATCGATAAAGGCCCATATGTTTTCAGAGGCTCTCACAAGCGGATTAATAATAGTTCCAAAGTAAAGCTCATCTACGAGATATTTTTTATACACGAGCTCATAGAGAGGCTTAATTTTCTGAGTAATGGTTTCAACTGTTTCACTCTTTTTCGTGTACAGAGTATAGGCCACCAATGCTGAGATCAGAGCAAGACTGACGGAAACACCCATCAAAGTCCACTCCATCGCGGCATCTGCCTCTGTGATACCAGGAATGGGTTTAACTATTGGGGCGAACCAGTTGGCTAATATATTTTCAGGATGCCCTGGTAAAATCGCCCCTATCACATGGGGAATTCCGACGAATCCACCTATAACAGAAAGAACTGCCAAAACAAAAAGTGGTATCAACATAATTGCTGAAGACTCGTGGGGATGAATATCTTTGGGTACGCGGCTTTTTCCCCAAAATGTGAGCGACATCAGTCTTGTCATGTAGAAGGCTGTCATGGTGGCACCAACTACGCCTAATACCCACAATGACCAGTGCCCCAATGGTGAGTGCCATGACATCCATAAAATTTCATCTTTGGAAAAGAAGCCAGAAAACCCAGGAGTACCAAGTATGGCAAGCCAACCCATCATGAATGTGAGGTGTGTCCATGGAAGATACTTTTTTAAACCACCCATTTTTTGGATATCTTGCTCTTCGTGCATAGCATGTATGACTGATCCCGATCCCAAAAACATAAGGGCCTTAAAAAATGCGTGCGTCATCAAATGAAAAAATGCGGCTGTGAAGGCACCCACGCCACAAGCTAAAAACATGTAGCCCAATTGAGAAACAGTTGAATAGGCCAATACTTTTTTTATGTCGTTTTGAGTGATGCCAATGCTGGCCGCTAGTACAACTGTAAGCGCTCCAATGATGGCAATAACTAACATCGTATTGGGGGCTGCTAAAAACATAGGATTTAATCTAACGATCATATAAACCCCGGCGGTCACCATGGTCGCGGCGTGAATTAGTGCCGAAACCGGCGTGGGGCCCGCCATGGCATCAGGTAGCCACACATAAAGGGGGATCTGCGCAGATTTGCCCGTAGCACCTATAAATAAAAAGAGCGTCCCCAGGGTCGCAACCCCCAACCAAGTGCTCTCAGCAACTGATGGAGCAAGACTATTGAGTTCTTGAATATTCAGGGTTCCATAGCTGACAAAAAGAATGAACATTCCTATTAAGAAGGCCGCATCCCCGATTCGGTTTGTTATAAAGGCCTTCATGCCTGCAGCCGCTTTGTCTTTATCAGTAAACCAAAAGCCGATGAGCAGATAAGAGGCCAAACCCACCCCTTCCCAGCCTACAAACAAAGTTACTAAGCTGTCGCCGAGGACTAAAATCAACATGTTGAAAACGAAGAAATTTAAGTAAGAAAAATATTTGGCGACACCCTTATCGTGGTGCATGTATCCAATTGAAAACAGATGAATTAAAAATCCTACCCCTGTGATGATTAAAATCATCAAACTGCTCAACTGATCGACAACAAAACCAAAGTTTATATTTAGGCTTTCGACTGTTATCCAAGATCCGTAATTTACCGCCAAACTTCGCTGATCGGCCGGCAAGTCCTGCAACCCTAACCAGAGCAAAACCGAACAAACAAAGGAAACAAACACAGCCAGTGAGGCAATTCCTCCCGCCACGTTGGCTGAGTGGTGATTTCGTCTGATACCATTTATCAGAAAGCCAACGAGAGGGCTTGCAAGCAGGGTGGATATCAAGATTTCATGACTCATTTTTCTATCCCTTTAAATGTTCGAAAAACCGAATGTTAACTTCTTTAAATCGTTTGAAAATTGAAACCGCGAGAGCAAGTCCTACCGCTGCTTCGGCAGCAGCGATGGTCATTACGAAAAAAACCATGATTTGCCCGTCGATGTTGTTATTGTGTTTACCAAAAGCAATGAAGCTTATGTTAACCGCATTAAGCATGAGCTCGATGGACATGAGCATCACGATCGCATTTCTTCTTAAAAGAACCCCCACCATGCCCATGGAAAACAAAACAGCTGACAAAATGAGATAGTGATTGAGTCCAATTTCCGTTAACCAATTAGCGCTGGCCATGGGTTCCTCCCTTGCTTCGAGATAGAGCCACTGCTCCTACTGCGATAATTAAAAGTAAAACCCCAAGGGCTTCAAAAGCGAATATGTGCTGTGTGAAAAGCCGGTATCCGAGAGCCTTAGAAGGATCAACCGCAGCCTCGGCCACTTGCTGTGTTGGCGCCCCAGTGTTTGAGGAATAGAAAATCGCCCCAGCAAGCAATCCCGCCAGAACGCCTGCGCTTCCAATTTTTATGGCTCCTGAAATAAGCCCCTTCGAAAAGGCTTCTGCTTCATGCTTCAAATCAAAGAGCATAAGAACCATGACGAACAAAACCATCACAGCGCCAGCGTAGACAATAAGCTGGACGCCGGCCACAAAGTAAGCTCCCAGTGTTACAAAAACAGCTGCCACTCCGACCATTGTAAAGGCCAACGCAAGAGCTGCATAGATAGGGTTTTTAACAGATATAACTGTTAATCCGCCAAGAACTGTGGCGATAGCGAGAAACCAAAATAAAAATGCATCGGCCGTCACTTTATACTCCTCAATTACTTTAAGAAACTGCGTAAATCACTGCTGCTGTTGCGATGGTGTTGGCAAGTGCCCAGGGCAGCATGGTTTTCCAACCCAAATCCATCAGTTGATCATAGCGAAAACGTGGCAACGTCCATCGAACATGGATAAAAATCCAAAGAAAAATGGCGAACTTCACATTGTAGCTTATAAAATGAATGAGAGCATTCATACCCTGAGCTCCAATTTCAGAAAATCCCCATCCTAAAAGAGCCTGTTGAATTTCTTGAACTGTAAGGCCGGGAATTCCATAACCACCAAAGAAAAACGTTGTGGCCAGTCCCGAAGCGATCATCATGTGACCGTACTCACCGATGAAGAACATGAGCATTTTAAATCCACCGTATTCGGTGTGAAACCCTGCCACGAGTTCCGCTTCCCCTTCGGCCAAATCGAACGGCAGTCGATTGGATTCAGCAAAGGCAGCTGCAAAAAATAAAATAAAACCAAGTGGTTGATAAAAAATTCCCCAGTTGGGAATCCAATCAAGGGTTGAGGTGACCGTGTGCCCGAAAGCCACAAACTGGAGAGGCCCTTGTTGCGCTTGGATCATATCGGTGAGATTGAAAGTGCCGTACATAAGTATGACGCCCACAATTGAAAGACCTAAAGCCAATTCATAGGAAATAACCTGGGCCGAGGCCCTCAGCGCTCCAAGTAGGGAAAATTTAGATCCCGATCCCCAACCTGCCATTAATATTGTGTAAGCCGCCAAAGACGAAACACCCAAAATAAAAACAATTCCCACACCTATTTCGTAACCTTGAGCTCTAAGCTGGTAGGGCCCCCAGGTGGAACCAAAAAGTTCTACAGCTGGAAAGGTAAAAGGAATTGACATGGGAATTGCGGCATAAGCTAGGGTTGCTGGAATGAGTGCAAAAACAGGAGCTGCATAACATAATTGTCTGACGGCCTTGTCTGGAGCAAAGTCTTCTTTTGTTAAAAACTTAACTGCATCAGCAAGCAGCTGCAGTAGCCCCAAGGGTCCTACACGGTTGGGGCCAAATCGATTTTGAATAAAGGCCGACCCGCGCCTTTCAAGCCAAACAAGAATCGGTACCGCCTGAACCATGAGCAAAAAAACAAGAACAAGCTTTATGCTGTTTAATGTGATTTCAAAAATATCATTTCCCATTTAGTCCCACTCCAAAGCTCGTGACTTAACTTCCCACCAAAGACCGTAAATAAAGATTCCTAAAAATAAAGCCATTGAAACTACAATGGGAGTCCCCATTCCACTCGCAATAAAATCTTTAAAAGAGATGGCCCAGGGGTACATAAAGATAATTTCAATATCAAATAGGATGAATAAGATCGCCGTGAGATAAAATTTAACCGAAACCTTTGATTCTTTTTTGTCCTGCCCTGGGATTCCACACTCGTAAATATCTCTTTTAATACTGGAATTGTTTTTGCGCTGTCCGCCGATGGCTCGAGCGAGAAAAATCAAAACCGTTCCAAATATAGCAATAAAGATGGTCAGAAATATTATTCCGCCAATAGGCATTGTTGACACACGACCCCCTCAAAGGTGATTCACCTGGATGTTCGACAACTAATCATTATGGTGATTGCATCAAAGTACGCTTCAGTTATAGTCGGATGTTCAGTGATTTCCAAGAATTATGAATGGCAAATATAAAAGTTGATAATCCACATTTAAGACTCGACGAAATTGTCGAAAGACTTCTCGGGGCCAGAGACCGAAATGTCACATTGACGGGCTTTTCCTCAGGCCTTCCCTTGGCTTTTTTGCTTTCGACGACGCATTCGGTCGCAACTTCGTTTTTGCCACATCTTGTTATTTGCCCTAGTGAGCGCGTTGCTCAAGACTTTCAAGCACTTCTCAAGTTTTTTAATCCTTCATGTTCTAGCTTTTTGCTGCGCGCATTTGATGTCAGTCCTTACTCAGGACTAACTCCACAGCGATCTATGGCAAGTTCAAGGCTCGAGTTTTTATATGCAGCTGCCAATCGTGCAAAACCTGGAACTATTTTTATTTCTACACAAATGGCACTTGTCCAAAAGACTTTGCCCTTTTTTGTTTTTAATCAACTGTCTTGGTCTCTGAAGAAGGGGGCCCAGCTGAGCTCCAATTTAGGAGAAAAGCTTGTCGAGATGGGCTATCGAGCCGCTCCGGTTGTTGAAGATTATGGTCAGTTTGCTCTGCGCGGTGGAATTTTAGATCTTTTTTCACCCAGCGAGCGGCAGCCTCTACGTGTTGAGCTTTTTGGAGATGAAGTGGATTCACTTCGTTTTTTTGATCCCGAAACACAGCGTGGGTTAGAAGAAATTTCGTCGGCGGAAATCGTTCCGGCCAAGGAAGCTCTGTACGTTGAATCAGAATATGAAGGTCTTATTCAAAGAGTTCGTCGTGATTTCGAAAAACGCTCAGTGCGAGGGCCAGAGGCAGACTCACTTTTGCGGTCGCTGGTTTTAAAAAATGAGATTGAGGGTCAAGAGTTTCTCATTTCCTCTTTTTACTCTAAGCCTTCACAGCCCTTAGACTATTTTAATTGTGGATACCACACTTGGAAAGTGGACAGCCTTGGTATTCAAAGAGAGTTTGATCAATGGCTTCAAGATTTACGCGAAGGCTCGGCTGAAAAAAAACATCACCCGATTTGTCCTCAGCCAGAAGATTTATTTTTGGAGCCCAGCTTTCTATTAAAGTCGGGCGAGGGAAAACAAATATCTCTTACTTCAATTGAAGAGTTTGGCTCACAAGCTGGACAGGCTTTGGCTAACTACACCTGCCAAACACCCATTGAAATTTCTCGAATTTCACAAAGTGATGCTTTCGGCTCACCTGCTTGGTTTTTCAAAATAAAGGCACGTTTCAAATCCTATCTGGATTCAGGAAAAAGAATTTGGATCACCCATAAGAACTCCACTTCTCTACAAAAAGTTCAGTGGGCTCTTAAGGAAATGGAATTCGATTTTTTAACAGCAAATGAACAAGACTTTAAATGGGACGTTTGGCTTCATTCGGCCTATGACAAAATCGTACTTATACCGCGCGGGCTTGATGAAAGCCTATTCTTAGATGAAGAGGGCCTCTTGATCTTACAAGAGGAAGATTTGCTGGGAAAAAGACAAAGAAAAAAATCGTCGGCCGTTAGCGACTTTCAAAAACAGGCTAAGCGACTCAACTTTGGCGATCTAAAACCCGGTGACTTCATCGTTCACGTCAAACATGGAATTGGGGTTTATGACGGCCTACAGGTCATGAATGTTGGCGGCGCACCCTCAGAGTTTATACAAATCAGTTATAAAGATAAGGATAAGCTTTATCTTCCTGTTTATCGGATCAATCAGCTTCAAAAATATTCAAGCAGCACAGTGCAAGTCCCTCTGGATAAGTTGGGTGGGCACGCCTGGGAGAAAACAAAAACAAAAGTTCGAGGCCATCTTCGTGATCTGGCTGCAGATCTTCTCAAGCTTTATGCACAAAGAAGCGAATTACATCGCGAGGCCTTTGTTTGGGATGAGGGTGATTTACTTCAGTTCGAGCGTGGCTTTCCCTATGAAGAAACTGACGATCAGTTGCGCGCCATTGATGATATATTCAAAGATTTACACTCCACAAAACCTATGGACCGTCTGATATGCGGCGATGTGGGCTTTGGAAAAACTGAAGTGGCTATGCGCGCTGCCTTTGCTGCTTTGGCCAGTGGCAAACAAGTCGCTGTGCTTGCACCCACCACCGTTTTGACTTTTCAACACTTTGAAACCTTCAAAAAACGCTTTCAAGGATGGCCCTTCGAAATACGTGTTTTAAATCGATTTGTTTCAACCGCCGACTCAAAAAAAATTGTCAAAGAAGTAAAAGAAGGAACTGCCAAGCTGCTTATCGGAACTCATAGAATTTTAAGCCAGGACATTCATTTTAATAATTTGGGTTTACTCATCGTAGATGAAGAACAAAAGTTTGGCGTGGCTCACAAAGAAAAGCTTAAGAAACTCAAAGTATCAGTTGATACTTTAGCTCTATCGGCGACCCCCATCCCTCGAACTCTCAATATGAGCCTAAATGGCGTTCGTGATTTAAGTCTTATTAACTCTGCTCCCGTTGATCGTCTTCCCACTCGAACATTTATTTGTAAATTTGAAGCTGAAACTTTTCGCAAAGCCATTTTGGCCGAAATGCAAAGAAACGGACAAATTTATTTTATTAATAACCGCATTGAATCTATCTATGGTTTAGCAGACGAGTTGCGCGCTCTCGTTCCCGAGGCCCGAATACGAGTGGCTCATGGACAAATGCCAGAGCATGAGCTTGAAAAAGTGATGCTTGAATTTTTTAATCACGAAATTGACATGCTCATATGTACTGCGATTGTGGAGTCTGGCATGGATGTTCCGCGAGCCAACACCATGTTTATAAACGAAGCTCATCTCTTTGGGCTTAGTCAGCTCTATCAGCTTCGAGGACGAGTTGGGCGAAGTAAACAAAGGGCTTATTGCTATTTGGTTATGCCAAGAACTAAAGCTCTCGATAAAACCGCTGAAGAGCGACTTAAAGTCATTCAAGAAAACACGGCCCTTGGGAGTGGAATAAAAATTGCTCAATATGATCTAGAGATGCGCGGATCAGGCAACATTCTGGGTGATGACCAGTCGGGACACATCAATTCTGTTGGTTACGAACTTTATATGGATCTTTTAAAAGAAGCTCTTGCCGCTGCTCATGGTGAAGAGCCTGATGATATTGAATTGGATCCTGAAATTAGTTTGAAAATTCCAGCTCTCATTCCTGATCAATACATTCCTGATATACGGTTACGGCTCAGCTATTATAAGGCCATGTCAGACATTGAAAGCGAAGCTGAGCTTGAAAATATTGAATCTGAGCTTATAGATCAATTTGGAGCCCTGCCTGAGTCCGTTACTAATTTAATGGGTCTTATGCTTATTCGTCATGTTTGCAAAAAGTTGAAAGTTCGTGATGTCAGTGCCGGAGTAAAATCCATTTCTCTTATTTTCACTGACAAAACGCCACTCAAAACCGAGACCCTTATCACTCTGGCCTCCAAAGAAAATAAAAAGTATTCGATCACTCCCGACAGTCGTTTGAATATCCGTATGAATAATGTCACATGGACTCAGGTCTATGATGAGCTCAACTATTTGCTAAGACTTATCTAGTGATCAAAATTCAAAATGCAGACTGGCTCCAATGTCCATTTCGTTTTCCAGGTCAGGATCTGGCGAAGACTCGCTCATGTAAGATGTGGATGCATAAACATTGATAAAAATAGCCGTTATCCCTGTTTCTCGGCGAGATCGATACATTGAATCTAAATCCAGCCAATCTAATCCTATAAGAGCCCCAAATCTGGCGTGATATCCAGGGTCGGTTGAATATTCAATCACTTCGCCTGGGGCTGCTGAAGTTTCCTCCGCATATTCCGATTGCCAAATTCCAAAGCTGCCGTAAGGGATGAACTGACCCTCTGAAAAAAGGGAATCCAAATAAAGTGTTGCCGCTCCTGAAAGACGCTGAATTCTAAGCGAGTTGTCTGCACCTAAGCTTTGATTTGTAATATCTAAAATTGAATATCCAAATTGAAGCCCTAAGGCACCCCAAGAAAAATTATATTTTGGCCCTAACTCTAAAACAGGCATTGTTTGGCCGTTAGAACCAAAAAGTGTTTGAAAACTGTTGTCATCAAACTGCGAAATCAGACTTGGGAAATCTACATTTTCTGCGCCAAGAGAAAAAGTCCATCCCCAACGATTTTGTCTTTCTTTATAGGGTAAGTATATCGAAGAATTTGACCTGACTTCAACAAGGCCATCTTCTTCTCCGTTTCCCTCAAATGTTTTCGAGGGCGGCCGGAACCTAGAATCTGCAGTATCTTGCGCGATAGCTGTCTCTTCAATTTCTGAAACTTTTTTGGGCTGTTCCAAAATTTCAAGATCATTTTTATTGGGGACTGGCTCTGATTCAATAGTGGAGATTCGACTTGTATCTAGCTCTATGTCTTCTGGGTCAAAATCCTGTGAAGGATTTGTACGAAAGGGTTCTTCCGAGATTTCAAATTCATCACTTTCTTGAGCCCGAGAATCAACCGCACAGATGAGCATAAAACTACAGGTCAGTATAAAGCGAAGAAGAGTGTTGAAAAAGAAAAGGGCCGTGGTTTTCACAGCCCTTATTTTAGCTAAGCTTCTGATATTTCTTAAATAGACTTTTGGTTAACTCAACCAACAGACCGTCCAGATTTGCTATCTGGACCCGTCTTTAGTGTGTCCCTGATTTTTGTTTCAGCTCAAGTCCACTTTCTAAAGCTGCTACTTTTCTTTGAGTTTCGGTCCAAGCCTTGTCATCTAGGTGCTGAGTTAAAAGCGTATTGTTTAACGATTTTAACTCATCGCTAAATTTTTCAACTGAAACATCTTCTGAGTTCGTGCTGTGTTCAGCTAAAACGACAACTCCATCTGGGCTCACTTCACAATAGCCAGAGGATACAACTAAACGGTGATATTGTGTTTCACCTTTAAACTTCCACTTCATGATCCCAGTTGTCAGCTTTGTCATCAATGGCGCGTGTCCATTTAGAATATGTAGCTCGCCCCTGAAGGCGGGAACCAAAACGTCTTCAACCTCTTGGTCTGCTACTATTTTTTTTTCTGGTGTGAAGAGTGAAAGCTTCATGTTGCAGCCTGTAGTTTTTTCGCTTTCTCAACGGCCTGTTCAATTGTTCCAACCATGTAGAACGCTTGTTCAGGTAGAGCATCATGTTTTCCGTCAAGAATTTCGCGGAAGCCTTTAACTGTGTCTTTAATGTCCACGTACTCACCCTTAATTCCTGTGAAGACCTCACCTACGAAGAAGGGCTGAGAAAGGAATCTCTGAACTTTACGAGCTCGATAAACAACAAGTTTATCTTCTTCAGACAATTCATCCATACCTAAGATGGCGATAATATCTTGAAGTTCACGATATCTTTGCAGAAGCGATTGAACATCACGTGCAGTTTTGTAGTGCGCTTCTCCCACGACCAATGGGTCTAGAATACGAGAAGTCGAAGAAAGTGGGTTCACAGCAGGGAAAATCGCCATAGCTGCGATATCACGATCCAAATTTGTAGTGGCATCTAAGTGAGTAAAAGTTGTTGCAGGCGCTGGATCTGTATAGTCATCCGCAGGAACGTAAACCGCCTGAACTGATGTGATTGATCCTTTTTTAGTTGAAGTGATTCGCTCTTGCATCACGCCCATTTCAGTTCCTAGGGTAGGCTGATAACCCACGGCTGATGGAATACGACCTAAAAGAGCAGACACTTCAGCACCCGCTTGAGTAAATCGGAAGATATTATCTACGAAGAAAAGAACGTCTTGGTTTTCTACGTCGCGGAAATATTCAGCTACAGTAAGACCCGTTAATGCCACACGCGCACGTGCTCCAGGTGGCTCATTCATCTGACCATACACGAGAGCTGTTTTCTCGATAACTCCAGACTCTTTCATTTCTCTCCAAAGATCGTTACCTTCACGAGTTCTTTCACCAACTCCAGCAAATACTGAGTATCCACCGTGTTCTGTTGCGATATTTCGAATAAGTTCTTGAATTAAAACCGTCTTACCAACGCCCGCACCACCAAAAAGACCGATCTTACCGCCCTTCGCGTAGGGAGCCAAAAGGTCCACAACTTTAATTCCAGTCATAAGCATTTGGGCTGAAGTGGCTTGGTCTTCAAACTTTGGAGCTTGCCTGTGAATGTCCCAAGACTGCTTTGTTTTGATCTCACCAGCCTCATCAACGGGTTCACCCACCACGTTGATAATACGTCCCAAAACTTCTTTTCCCACAGGGGCTGCAATCATTTTACCTGTATCTAAAACGGCTGAACCTCGAACAAGACCTTCTGTCGAGTCCATAGAAACAGTGCGTACGACATTGTCACCTAAGTGTTGTGCCACTTCGAGAACAAGGTTGTTTTCTTTTTCAGAAATAAGCTTGTTTGTTGTTCTGAGGGCCGTGTTGATGGGAGGAAGCTCGCCGCCCTCAAACTCAACGTCTACTACTGGGCCCATAACTTGTTTAATTTTTCCGTTTGCCATTTTAACCTCTACTTAAGCGCCTCAGCGCCGCTCGTGATTTCAGTCAATTCTGTCGTAATTTTTTCTTGTCTTAATTTATTGTAGGTAAGCGTGAGTGAATTGATCACCCCTTTTGCGTTCGTAGTCGCATTTTCCATTGCCGACATTCGAGCCCCGTGTTCAGAGGCTACGCTTTCAGATAAGCAGCGGTAAACTTGAAGATCGAAGTGTCTTTTCAAAAGATCCTCGATCAACACTTCTGCACTTGGTTCAAAAATTAATTCTTTTGAGAAACCCGCTGTGTTTTTTTCTTCTGTAAAGCTTGATGTTTCAATACTGGCAGGTATGAGCGTTTCAGCAACTACAACTTGCGAAATTGCTGATTTGAATTCGTTATAAATGATGCGAATTTCATCATATCCGCCGTCTAAATATTCTTGAAGTAACTTTTTGGCGACCTTCGCGGCCAAATCATAGGAAATGTCTTTATCAAGCTTAGTGATATAGTCAAAAGGCTTTATCCCGCGCTTAACAAAGAAATCATGCCCACGACGACCAATAAAAAACAAATCGAGAGCTTGGTATTTTGATGCGTTTGTCTTGATGTATTGATCGGAAAATTTATTGATATTGCTATTGAAGCCGCCGCATAGTCCGCGGTCACTTGTGAGAACAACAAGAAGTATCTTTTTGACTTCAGCTCTTGGCTCCATCAAAGGATGAGAAATTTTTTGTGTAGCAGCAATATCAGCAATGACCTTTCTCAGGGCCAAAGCGTAGGGGCGCATGTTCACAATGTTGTGTTGCGCCTTTCTGAGCTTTGCTGCAGACACAAGCTTCATCGCTTTGGTGATCTGCTGTGTGTTTTTAGTCGACTCAATTCTGAGTCGAATGTCCTTCAAGCTTGGCATACTTTACTTCTTGCCTTGGCTTGTTTGGAAAATTGCCTTGAACTCAGTTAGTGCGTCAACCAGTTGCTTTTTTGTAGCATCGTCAATTGCCTTTTTCTCTGAGATATTCTTGAGCACGTGCGAATGTTTTGTTTTCAAAAACTCAACCATCTCAGCTTCGTATCTCTTAATATCTGTTTCTGGAATTGCGTCTGTGTATCCATTTGTTACAGAGAAAATCGCAACAATTTGATCTTCCACCTTAAACGGACTGTAAATATTTTGTTTCAACAACTCAACAAGGCGCTTACCTCTCGCCAATTGTTGTTGAGATGCTTTATCAAGGTCAGATGCAAAAGCAGCAAACGCCTCTAGGGCTCGGTACTGTGCCAGCTCAAGCTTTACGGAGCCAGCCACTTGTTTCATCGCTTTGATTTGAGCGGCGCCGCCCACGCGAGAAACTGATTTTCCCACAGAAACCGCAGGTCTAATCCCTTTATAAAACAAATCTGTTTCAAGGAAGATCTGTCCATCTGTAATTGAAATAACGTTAGTCGGAATGTAAGCAGAGATATCGCCCGCTTGTGTCTCGATGATTGGCAACGCGGTTAGTGATCCTCCACCTTTTTCATCAGATAATTTTGCAGCTCGCTCAAGAAGTCGCGAGTGAAGATAGAAAACGTCTCCTGGATAAGCTTCACGACCAGGAGGACGACGAAGTAATAATGAAAGCTGACGGTAGGCTTGTGCTTGCTTTGTCAAATCGTCGTAAATAACAAGTGCATGTCTTCCCGTATCTCTGAAGTATTCAGCCATGGCCGTGCCAGAGTAAGCCGCCAAAAATTGCATGGGAGCTGGATCTGAGGCATTCGCCGCAATAACTGTTGTATAATCCATGGCGCCGGTTTGTCTCAATTTTTCAACCACAAGCGCCACTGTTGATTGTTTTTGACCGATAGCTACGTAGAAGCAATGAACGTTTTGGCCTTTTTGATTAATGATCGTATCAATTGCAATAGCTGTTTTACCCGTTTGTCGATCGCCGATGATCAATTCTCGCTGGCCTCGTCCGATAGGAATAAGGGCATCAATTGATTTGATTCCCGTTTGAAGGGGCTCACTGACGGGTTGACGGTAAACGATTCCGGGAGCCTTTAATTCAACGATTCTTGAGTGTTGAGTGTTGATAGGGCCTTTTCCGTCGATGGGATTTCCCAAAGCGTCAACCACTCGCCCCAACAAGGCTTCGCCTACTGGAACTTGAACGATCTTTTTAGTTCTTTTGACGGAATCGCCTTCTTTAATGAGTCTGTCTTCACCAAAAATTACAACCCCGACGAATGATTGTTCAAGGTTTAATGCCATACCCTGAACGCCGCTGGAAAACTCAACAAGCTCGCCCGCCATTACGTGGTCAAGACCGAACACTCGAGCAACCCCGTCACCAACAGAGATAACACTTCCTGTTTCGCTGACTTCGATTTTTTTGCTGTACTGATTAATTTGCTCGCGAAGAACACGGCTTATTTCATCTGCTCGAATCTGACTTGTTTCCATTTAACTCCCTTGGTTCTTAATTTTAATTCGTTTTATTTTTAGACCGTTGCGCCCAGCATCCGCTCTGATATTTTGTCTAGGTGCGCACTCAGGCTGTCATCGAAAGTCCAGCCGGCCACTTCGATTTTAACTCCGCCGACAAGTCCCGCTTGTACACGAGTCTCAAGCTGAATTTTTTTACCTAAAATACTTGATGCCTTTTTTTCATATTCTAGTTTATGGGCCTCTGCGATGGGCTGGGCAGAAAACAACAGACCTCTAGTTGTTCCCTGGTCAGCGTCGGACAACTCTTGGCTCGCCTTAACAATTTCTTCCAACAAAGAAAATCTAGCTTTATCAATTAGTAGATATAAAAAAGCCTGTATGTCGCTTTCAAGCTTTGTTTGAGCGAATAGTTTTTTGAGGATTTCTTTTTTTTCTACTTTGGAAGCCGCTGTGCCCACAAAAAACTGTTTAACAACTGAATCCTTGTTTATAGCGCTTGCCGCCTCAGCCAACTGAGCGTGGTAGGCAGAAGCCATTTTTCTTTGGTGGCCAAGCTCATATAAAGATTTAGCGTATCTTTTGGCTAGCACTGCCTGGCTCATATTCGTACTCCATCAAACTGTTTTACAAACTGATCTTGAAGTTTGGCCTGATCGCTTTGGCTGGTGTCTTTTTTTAATACTTCTCGCGCCATGCTCACGGCCTCATTAGCCACTGCTTTGTGAAGCTCCCTTTGCGCTCTTAGGGTCTCTGATTTGGCAGCCTCGGAAGCTTCTGATTTTATTCGACTGGCAAGAGCATTGGCCTCTGTTATAAGTTGTTTTTTCATGTCAGCAGATTCCGCCCTTGCTCGTTCAACACTTTCTGCCGCGCTCGATTCAAGCTTTTGCAATCGAAGACTGATTTCATTTACTTTTGCCTCAGCCTCTTCCCGGATTTTTTTAGACTTGTTGGCTGATGCTAAGAAGTCTTCTCTTTTTGAAGAAAAGAAAGTTTTTACTTTCTTCCCAGCCAAAAAATAGAGACCCGTAAATAGTATAGCCAGATTGGCTGCCTGCCAAAAAACAACTGTTGGAACCCCGTCGCCATGAGCGCCGGCAGCTATCGCCGCCGAGCTCGAAAATACCATTAACAGATTTATGATAATTAAGCCCATTATGACTTTCCTAAAAGTTTTTGAGTCAATGCCATTACTATCTGAGGGACTTCTTGCTTAAGCTTTGTTTCTGCGCTCTGGACAGAGTCTTTAATTTTAAGCCTATTTTCTTCGGCCAACTTAGAGGCTTCTTTTCTTGCCACCGCAATGGCTTTTTCATTTTCTTCAGCGGCAGATTGCCTGGCAGACTTATAAATGTCTTGAATGTCTGAATTAACTTTTCTAGCGGTCTGCTCATATCGGCTGTAGAGTTCCACCGATTTTTTTTCCAAATCAGCAGCCAAATCCTCTGATCCTTTTGTCTGGTTTTCTCTATTAAGAGCCGCATCTGTATATGGTTTAAACACATACGTCGCCAAATATGTGATGGTAAATATAAACAGAGCAAATTGAACAAAGAACGTCCAATTAAAACCTAATTGTTCAAGCATAGTTTCCCTCGAAGCTGGGAATTATCATTTCATTTTAACTGGGGTCAAGTTGTAATGTTTTAAGGCGCTTACGCTCTGGGCATATGAGAAGCGCCCTCAAACACCACGCCCTCTTCGATTTTTAAGCTTGGGCTTGTGACCGTTCCTTTGAAAGTGGCTGGTGGCTGCATAACGACCTTGGTTTTTGCAAACAAGTTACCCTCTACGTGGCCACTTAAAAAAATGGTGTCGGCCTCGATTTGTGCAACGACATGTGCACCGCTATTTATGATGAGGGTGTCGTTAGTGAAAATTTCCCCTTTGAAATGACCGCCAATCTGAACGGTTCCTTCAAAAGTTAATTTCCCTTCAAATGAAGCTCCAGCATCGAGCAAGGCCGTTACTTGATTGTCTACCGCACTAGCCAATTAGGCCTCCCTAATTTTATCAACAAGGCCCGACAGTTCTTCATCACTGTAAAAGTGGATGTTTACTTTGCCTTTGCCTAATTTATAATCAATGCTCACCTTTGTCCCAAGAATTTTTTGCAACTCGTCTGAGAGGCCCAGTATAAGCCTATCCGTTACGGTCGATTCTGCTTTTGTCTGATCATGGCCCCCATTTAGATCGGCGAGATCAGTTGCGATCATGGTCTCTAATTTTCTTACAGAGGTTTGATCCGCGACGATTAAATCTGCAAATTTTTTCTGTTTAATGGGGTCACTAACACTAAGCAGAACCTTTGCGTGGCCCTGGCTTATTTTTCCTTCCTGTAAAAACTTTCTAACTTCAAGTGGTAGCTTGAGTAGCCGAAGAGAGTTGGCGACTGTTGCTCTCTCTTTTCCAACGCGATCCGCTATCTGCTCTTGAGTTAATGAAAACTCTTGCTGCAGCCTTTGATATCCTTCTGCTTCTTCAATGGCATTTAGATCCTCTCGCTGAAGGTTTTCAATAAGTGATAGTTCTAAGGTTTTTTGGTTTGTGTATTGTCTAATTAGGACGGGGACTTCATGAAGGCCCGCTTGCTGTGCAGCTCTCCAGCGCCTTTCTCCGGCCACAATCTCAAAACTTCCTGAGCCTGTAGGGCGCACGATTAGCGGCTGCAGTATTCCATGCTCCTTAATTGAGTTTGCCAATTCCTGTAGAGATTCTTTTTCAAAGCTTTTTCTGGGCTGATAAACTCCGCCCTTTAATTTCTCAATACTTAAGGTCCAAACTTTATCCTGGGGGGAGCCGACATCCGACCCTGCCTGAGATGGCACTGTTTGTATAGGTGCGGCTAGCGGAGCAACTGTTTTTGGAGCCGCAGAAGGATTAACGTCTGACTGGGCATCTCCACTTAACAATGAGCCTAGACCGCGCCCAAGGCCCTTTCTTTTGTTTTGGTTTTCATTAATTAATTCAGACATTTAAATCGCCCATTTCGTGAGTTTGTTTTTTTCCCTCGGTTCTAGAAATGACTTCTTTTGCCAGCTCTAGGTAGGTTGAGGCACCAATAGATTTGGGATCATAGTCTAGTATTGAAACTCCATGACTTGGGGCCTCGGAAAGTCTGACATTTCTAGGAATTATCGCTTTGAAAACCTTTTCTCCAAAGTGCGATTGAATTTCAGTTACCACATCGTGGCTTAGGTTATTTCGCTTATCGAACATGGTTAAAACAATTCCTTCGATATGAAGGTTCGGATTCAGACTCTTTTTAACCAACCCGGCCGTGTTTAGAAGCTGACTTAAACCTTCAAGCGCATAGTATTCACACTGAAGGGGCACTAAAAACGAATCCGCTGATGTCAGAGCATTCAAAGTGAGAAGCCCCAAGCTTGGCGGACAGTCTATTAATATATAGTCAAATTTACTCTTTATTTGCTCAATTGCTTCCTTGAGACGATATTCACGCCTTGGAAAGTCAACAAGTTCAATTTCAGCCCCAACCAAGTCGGGATTTGCAGTGGATACGTATAGTTTTGTACCCGGAACAGGCACCATGGCCTCAGAAAGTGTCTTTTCACCAATTAAGACGTGGTAACTGTTGGATTCCTGAGTAGCATATCTTTTAATACCCAATCCACTTGAGGCATTACCTTGTGGGTCCAGGTCAATTAATAGAACCGCTTTTCCCATTTTTGAAAGCGCTGAACTCAAATTTACCGAAGTTGTTGTTTTTCCAACTCCCCCTTTTTGATTAGCGATACAGATCACCTTAGCCATGAAGTTCTCCTTGCCGGATATAAAAGACGATTCCACTCACAATAGGCAACAAAATTAATTCTTTTGCTTAATTCAGGTCTAAAATGTGCCGATGTTCCACGTGGAACATGCTTAGATTTATTTTTTTTCTAGCAATTTTAGTTTTAACAGGTCTTTTGGGCTGCAAAAAAGCGGATCCAAATGCCTACACGAATGATCCCATACTCAAGGACTACCAGTCACAACTACAGGCGACTCAAACAATGCTTGAAGATAGCAAAAAAAAGCTTGAGGAGGAAGAGAAAGAGTTAAGAAATAGCCCTCCACAAAGTGGCCAAGCTGCTGTTCATAGAAAAAAACGAGAAGAGCAGGTTGACCGGCTATCCAAGCTCACTCAACAGGCCACCTATTGGCAGGTCAGGATTGAGAGTCGCGCGAAGGAAGCTCAGCTTGAGTATTTAAAATACTTTAAAGAGGGAAAAACTTGGCCAGATGAAAATGCAGTCAGTAGCTACCATGCGCAAAAAAGGCTGCGATTGAATAAGCTGCAATGGGATCAAAAGACAAGAATAAGCGAAATGAAAGAGATGAATAATCAAAAATCCACCACAAAGGGTAACTAATGGCAAGTATCCACCATGAATGTTCCACGTAGAACACTCATGGTTAGTAAGACTACCTATGAAATAATGATTAAGAGATTTTTTCGGTCTTAACTATGGCAAAACGAACTTCACCAATGGGTAGTCGATACTCACTAACCAAACCAGGCGACCAAACAGAGCAAAGCTGAGAGGGAATATCAGCCACCTCCATTCCCCAGTTCTCACTTTTCATATGATAGAGAGTGCCACCCTGAGCCACACATTTACGCGCAGATAAGATAAGTTTTGAGATATTTGACACTCCGCGACTAACGGCAACAGAAATTGATCCCACCGGTAAAGACTCAATGGTGGATTGAATCAGCTTAACATTTTTCAAACCAAGCGAAGCGACGCAATCTGTTAAGAAATTGATTTTATTTGCATCTTGATCAACAAGAACAAACTTAGTGTTTGGGTATAAAATTGCCCCAACAAGACCTGGAAAGCCAGCGCCCACTCCGAGATCGTAGATTTCGGAAATAGTACTCTTGTCCGAAAAAATCAAACGAAGGGCTAATATAGAGTCCGCAAAAAACATAGCATCTACGAAGGGCATCGATTTAGGAGAAATGGACTGATGAGTTCGATTCGATTTAATGAGAATATCAAAGAAACTTTTGAGTGAAGCCGATTTGTCTTTGGGAATGTCAGAAAACCAAGTTTCAATGCGCCAATTCGGCTGGGGAACCACTGCTGCTGATGAGTCGCTCATTAGATATCTCCTTAGGTTTTCCAGAACCTTTTAAAAATATCATAATGGCCTGAACGGCTGAAGGATTTACTCCGCTGATGCGCTGAGCTTGGCCCAAAGTATGAGGTTTAACTTTAGAAAGTTTGTCGATCTCTTCATTTGAAAGACCCTTAATTAAAGAAAAGTCTAGGTTGTCAGGTATATGAAGTTCTTCAAACTTTTTCATTTGATTGATAAGTTCCATCTGCCTCTTTACATATCCAGAATATTTAACTTCAATTTCAACTGCATCACAAACAACGGGATCAGAATCAATATCAAATCCCAAATCATTAATTATGGCCGGGGTCACTTCATTGCGACGCAAAAACTCCTCAAGAGTTAAGGATTTATTCATCTGAACAAGGCCCATAGAGGAAAGCTTTTCTTGAACTGACTGGTTCGGATAAATCTTTGTTTGAACAAGATGTGCATGAAGCGATTTTCTTCTGGCTTGAATAGAGCCGAGAACTTCAAGATCAGATGTGCGCAAAAGTCCAATCTTATGAGAAATTTCAGAAAGTCGATCAATGGCATTATCTTCTCTTAAAACTAACCTGTGCTCAGCGCGAGATGTAAACATGCGGTAGGGCTCAAGGGTGCCTTTAGTAACCAAATCATCAATTAATACACCAATATAGGCTTCATCGCGATTTAATATAAACTTATCTTTATTTAATATTTTATGAGCACAGTTAATACCCGCAACAAGTCCCTGAACTGCTGCCTCTTCATAGCCACTTGTGCCGTTGATTTGACCCGCGAGATATAAGTTCTCAATAGTTCGTGTTTCAAGGGTATGCTTAATCTGAGTTGGCTCAACAAAATCATACTCAACAGCATAACCAAACCTGGCCACATTAACAGATTCAAGACCCGGAATAGTCTTTAAGAAATCAAGCTGAATGTTTTCAGGAAGACTGGTTGAAATACCCTGTAAGTAAATTAAGTCCGTGTTAAGGCCTTCGGGCTCAAGAAAGGTTTGGTGACTGTCACGATCAGCAAAACGAGAAATTTTATCTTCAATGCTTGGGCAATAACGGGGGCCTGTGCCCTCAATAATACCACAGTACATTGGAGATTTATCAAGATTCTTTCTAATAATATCATGGGTGGCCTCAGTTGTTCGCGAAAGAAAGCAGGCCACCTGAGGCAAAACAAAATCTTTTGAAGAACGAAAAGAAAAGGGGAAAAATTTATTGTCTCCCCATTGCTCAATGGTTTTAGACCAATCAATGCTATTTTTAAAAAGCCGTGGTGGGGTACCTGTTTTGAGCCTGCGAACTGTAAA
The DNA here is from genome assembly GCA_046336825.1 of Bdellovibrionales bacterium. Taxonomy (GTDB): domain Bacteria; phylum Bdellovibrionota; class Bdellovibrionia; order Bdellovibrionales; family Bdellovibrionaceae. The sequence continues at coordinate 72,155 of JBKDFX010000097.1, forward strand.
ACCAAAACTTTTAAGTTGATCGGAAAGGCCCACTGAAGCCGCATCACCAACTCTACCGCCAGGAGTTTGATTGAGACCAATATGCATGACACCGTTTAAAAAAGTACCCGCCGTGATAATGACAGATCTAGAGGTAATAGCAGACCCATCTTTTAAGATAACACCTTCGCAAGAATTATTATTTAAAATTAAACTTTTAACTTCGCCACATTTAAGGGTTAGCCCTGGCTGATTTGAAACTGCCCGGAGCATTTCTCGAGAGTATAAATCTTTATCGTTTTGAACACGTGTTCCTCTAACGGCAGGGCCTTTGGAGGAATTTAAACGTTTGAATTGAATGCAAGTTTTGTCTGCCGTAAGCCCCATCTGGCCACCAAGAACGTCAAGCTCTCGAACCATGTGTCCCTTAGCAAGTCCACCAATAGATGGATTGCAGCTCATATAACCCACGCGATCGGTATTTGTCGTTATCAGAAGGGTTGATAAACCTAGCCTTGCGTTGGCCAAAGAGGCTTCAATTCCTGCGTGCCCAGCTCCGACTACAATGACATCAAAATTCATATTACTTACCTATACAAAACTCTTTAAAAACACGATCCATTATTTGATCATCAAAATGTTTGCCAAGAATTAGTTGAAGACACATGAGTGCTTCTTTTAGGTCTAAGCTAACAAGTTCTGGACCCATACCAGACTTTAAAGACTTTAAGGAGTCCGCAATTTTATTTGCAGCCACCGAAAGACCTTCAAAATGACGAGAGTTGGAAAGTAGGGCCTCGTGCCCAGTTTGAACTTCTCCAATTAAATTTTCGTAAACCAACTGTAGAACCAACTCTGGGCTAGAAGTATCAAAGGTAGAACAAAACAGCACTTCTTGATCAGAAAATTTATGATCTGAGTGTACAATTTTCAATTTAGAATCTGCTAGACTGGAAGATGGCAAGAGGTCAGATTTGTTTCCAATTAAAATAACCTTAGTTTTAATGCGACTTAACATTTCGAAGTCAATTTCAGTAAGTCCAAGAGTGGAATCGAAAACAAACAATACTAGATCGGCTTTTAAAGCGGCCTCAAAGGACCTCTGTATGCCAATCTTTTCAACTTTATCGTCAGATGTTTTTCTAATGCCTGCCGTATCTAAAAAAACAAACTTTTGACCCATGTACACGATTTCTTCAGATACAATATCGCGAGTAGTACCTGCGATGTCTGTCACAATTGATCGCTCATAACCTAGCAGGCGATTGAGAAGGCTGGATTTTCCAACGTTGGGTTGGCCCAAAATGGCAATTTGGACTCCATCGCGAATCATTCTACCCTTTTGATAGGTAGACAAAAGGATTTGAGATTCCTCTAAGCATTCATTGAGCTTATCTAAAAGTACGGCAGGACTTACAGTTTCAAGACCTTCGGTTGAAAAATCAATACTGGCCTCAATATGAGCTAAACACCAAGTGAGTTTATCCTCTATGGATAAGATTTTTTGGGAAACTCCGCCAATAAGCTGTCTAAGTGAAATCTCAGCACTTCTTTTAGATCGACTCTCTATAAGGCTGAGAATTGCTTCAGCTTGTATAAGATCTAATTTACCATTCATAAAAGCGCGAAATGTGAACTCGCCGGGAAGAGCGGTGCTTGCACCGTTCCTAATCAGTTCCTGTAATATCCTGTCACAAATTGTTGGGTTGCCATGGCAAGAGATTTCAACAGTTTCTTCCCCAGTAAAGGATTTCCCCTTGGAGAAGTAAGTGAAGAGACACTGATCAATTTTAGAATTATCTAATATTGAATTAAAAAAGGCTAAATAAGCGTGATGCGAGACAGGGGCTTCGGGAAGAAGTTGAGCAGATTTTCGCACAAGTAGAAAACATCCTTCTCCACTTATGCGAATCACCGAAATTCCGCCGAATCCAGGCGGAGTAGAGACAGCGCAAATAATTAGGTTTTCGCGGTCCCCACTAAATAAGCTCATTATTAATCTTGAGTAGCTGACTCAGGTTTTGAATCCTGATTCTTAGCTGGATAAATTTTAATTTTTTTAAATAGACCATCACCTAGAGATCGACTCTTAACTCGGGGGTCTTCGGCAAGGTACTGATGAACAATTTTTCTCTCTTTTGGGGGAAGAGCACGGTAGTAGACAGATCTTCCCTGCTCTAAAGCCACTTGTTTAAGTTCCTCAGCCTTTTCGATCAAGGCCTGCTCAGTTTCTTCACGAAAACCGCCTGCGTCCACGAACACAGCAGTCTTGTCGTCGGGGAAGTTGTGTTGGATAACTCTTTTGACGATAAGCTGAATCGAGTCCAAAAGTTGACCTTTTTTTTCCTTTAAAAGCTCTTCGTCTCCACCTGAAAACTCAATGGTCATTGTTGAATCTTCATTTGTTTTTTCATATTTGATTTCAAAATTTAAATCGAAACCACCTTTTTCTATTAAGCCTTCAAGGGTTTCAGCGGCCACACCCTCAACATTTGAAGATGCCTTTTTGCCACCAAAAATTTTACTAAAAAACCCCATGCTATCCTCCTAGCTTTTCATTAGAGCCATAAACGTTTTTTGCTGAACAATGCCGAAAATGGCACTCACAACCATATAAAGAGTCAGTCCAGCTGGTAAATACAACATAAAAACTGAAAAAATAACGGGCATCCAAACAAGAATTTTTGCCTGCATAGGATCCAGAGTGGTAGGAGTTAACTTTTGCTGAATATACATTGTTAGGCCCATTAAAATTGGCAGTACAAAAAACTTATCATGCAAACTTAAGTCAATTATCCATGCGAAGAAGGGAGCTTGATAAAGCTCAACACTCGATCCAATAACTCTGTAAAGTGCAAAAAAGATCGGAATTTGAAGTAAGATTGGCAAACAACCCGACAGCGGATTTGCATTATTTTGCTTCATGATGCTCATCATCTCTCGGTTTAACGTCACTGGATCGTCTTTATATCGCTCTCGAATATCCGTTAACAAGGGCTGGATTTTTTGCATTCCCTTCATAGATCGATAGGACATTAAATTAAAAGGTAAGACTATGGCTCGAACCAAAAGAGTCAGAAAAATAATTGCAAGTCCCCAGTTTCCCACAAGGGAGTGAAACCACTTCATGCTTGCTAGCATCGGTTTAGAAATAAATGCCAGCATTCCAAAATCCATGAGCTCAACAAATCTTTCATTAGCTCGCTTAAGATTTTCAGATGATTTTGGACCAACAAAAATGAGATTCGAAAGTTCAAATTCTTTTACATTAGGAAGCTTATATTCGACCGAGTGATTGACTGTTTTAGAGTTCAAGTCAGAAGACAAAACAAGATCAGATAGGAGTTCGCTTTTATCTAAAAACCCAATGGTGAAATACTGCGTACCCAAGGAATATAAATTAATTGCTTTAACTGTGGCGTCTAATTTTTCTTCAGTGTGAGATAAGTTAAAAAGTTCCTTTTTGTCGTTTACAAAAGTAAGAAAGTCTTGATGTTCATAGGACGGAAATAAAAAGGAGGAAGACTCAGGCTTTTGAATTCTGTCTCGACTAGCGAAGCTAATACTAGCAGTAATAGATTCAGGATTATCGATTTTAACTTTTTGCGTAAATGAAAAACTATCTGGGTTATAAACAAGTTCTCGAGTTAGCGTCATTGAACCGACTTGAGCCTTGCCAACAAAAACTCCCTTTTCTGACTCTTCTAAATCAAACGGAATGGGTTCCCCTGTAGCTCCCCATTGCATCTCAAAAAGACCTGGTGCCAGCGGTGCCATAGAAATAGGCTGACCCTTTCGATCTGTGTATTTTTTAATTTCGAAGCCCGAAATTGCCATACCTAGGGAGTTAATTTTTATTTTTACTTTTTCATCTTCATAGCTGATTTCACGACTGGGCTTCTGAACAAATTTAATATCCGGAGAAGAGGACTTAAGTGTCTTATCAACCACTTTATCCACATTCACTTCAGAAGTAGAATTCGTTTTCTTTTCATCGCTAGTATTTGCTGTTGAATTCTCAGTTTTTTCTTTTGCTACAGGCTTATTCAGGTGGGGGTACTTATGATTGAGATACTGTTGCCAGCCCACATAAAAGGCTCCGATAATAATTACGGCCAATAGCATTTTGGAATCAAAAATTTTGGGCTGTTGATCCATTTAATTAAGACCTTTCTTGGGAGGTGCGGGGTCCCACCCTGAAGAACCAAAAGGATGACATCGACCAATGCGGCGAATAATGAGTGAAACAGCTTTTAGGGCATTGTGGGTTTTAAGACAATCGACAGCATATTGAGAACAGGAAGGCTGAAATCGACATTGACCACCGAAATGCTGTGAACCAACGGTACGATAAATAGCGACTAAAAAAAGTAATGTATTCTTAATCGCTGATTCGAAATGATTTAAGAGCTTGGCTAATGGTTTTATCGAAAAGTTCATGTTCCAATTCTTTATAAAAATTTTGACTGTTGTGTGGCCTGAAAAGAAAATTAAATCTCCCTGAGAGGCCTTCAAAACGTTGTCGATTCTTATTGAAATACTCATGACACCAACGTTTTAATTTGTTTCTAACAACAGCAATTCCAACCTTGCGGCTGACAGTGACTCCGACGAGTAAGGGACCCTCATCAGACTTAATAAATTGGATTTGCAGCCAATCAGAACCCCGAATTTTTTGACCTCTTAAACGAAGATCTAAAAAGTCAGAGTTTTTTTTAAGTCTGTTGATATGCCGGCCTTTATTTGCCACCCTTTTTAACTGTGAGTGATTTTCGGCCCTTTGCTCTTCTGCGGGAGATGACTTTTTTACCATTTTTAGTCGACATTCTCTTGCGGAAACCGTGTTTGTTTTTGCGGCGTCTTTTGCTGGGTTGATAGGTTCTTTTCATTAAACACCTCTATTTAACGCATTACATTAATTAAGTCAGAACTTCTCTATATATATGCTAAATTTTGAGAGTTCTAACTAGATACGTGGGGTCGGAATAAAGCACATCGCGGCATGGCGGTCAACTGTTGAAAACCCTGTTGGCCCTTGTTACATCCTCCAGCTTCTTATCCGCATATTCATTTCACGAGCGAGGGGCAACACGTGGATGTAAACAGTCAGTTTTGGGATCAAATAAAATCCCAAATGAAGGGTCGTAATATCAATAACAAGTCCTTGGCGACTTGGTTAGATCCTATCCAATTCGTTGAATCAGAAAAAAAACAAGATAGATTGCGATTTGTTCTCGGTGTACCGAACCCACTTCATCAGTACTATGTAGTTGAAAACCTTCAGGAAAAAATAATAGGTGAAATTTCTGAAAGTTATAAAAGCCCCTTTGAAGTTGAGTTTATTGTAACGGGACAAGCCCTACCCTTGCCGCCGGAAAGCCCACAGGCCTTTGAAGAGGCCTTTTCAAGACCACTCACGGGAGCTAGTGCAACTTACCCATATAAAGATCAAAAATCTCCCCATTCTGACCCACTTAACCACGAAATGACTTTTTCAACTTTTGTTGTAGGAAAAAATTCAGAATTTGCACACGCCGCTTGCTATAACGTAGCCAGAAATCCCGGAGCAGATGATTACAACCCTCTTTTTATTTTTGGTCCTGTGGGGATGGGTAAAACCCATCTTCTTCACGCAGCGGGAAACCACATTCGTGAAAGCTCACCACACTTGCGAATTACTTATATCTCATTTGAACGTTTTTTAAATGAATGTATTGCAGCTATGCGGCATCATCAGATGGATAAGTTTCGTTTAAAATATCGTGATAATACAGACATTCTCCTCGTTGATGACATTCAATACATAGGTAAGGGTGAAGCCACTCAAAATGAGTTCTTCCATATTATAAATACTTTTATAGACCTCAAAAAGCAGGTGATTGTTGCCAGTGATAGAATGCCGAAAGACATTCTCAACATTGAAGACAGGAACAGAACACGTCTCGAAAGAGGACTCATTGCCGACATCACCATGCCTGACTTGGAAACTAGGATTGCGATACTACGTTATAAAGCAGAAAAGTTAGGACTGCGAATATCAGAAGATGTTGTCGTTTATGTTGCTAAAATTTCAAAAAGATCGATCCGAGAACTTGAAGGTAATCTTAAAAAAATCAAAATGTTCTCAGAATTACAAGGATTAGAAATAACCTATGACCTAGTTAAAAGGGTTCTTGCGCAGCATGAAACTCAATCCACCATAAGTATTGAAG
>JBKDFX010000098.1:0-9549 GCA_046336825.1 Bdellovibrionales bacterium
TCCTAGGGCACTGTAAGGGGTAATTCCCCTCCATCGTAAGGTGAGGAACAGTGGAACAGAAAGAATGTCCAGGGCCTAGATCCTGAAACCGGGAACGGGAGGTTTTAGGGGAGCCGCTGGAGTGAAAACAGCTAAACTCTACAGGAAGCAAGATCAAATAGGGGGGCTTTTAAGTGCGGCCCGCATGTTGCCCCCGGGTCAGATCGCTTGAGGCTTAGGGTAACTTAGGTCCCAGAGAAATGGCAGACAACTGTTCACCCATTGATTCACAGGGTGAGCGGACACAGAATCCGGCTTATCGATTTTGCTGGGTGAATCCTTGAGGGGCCCGTTTAACGGGCCCCGACCTTTTTTAAGCAACAATTACAGAGAAAAATTCACACTCTCGTTAAATAAAAGATTATCGACTATGTTCAGCCACAATTAGGGAGGTTTCATTATGAAATCAGTATTAGTATTAACTCTGTTTTTTGGTCTTAGTGCTCAAGCCATTATGGCTCCTGTGGGCGAATACACTTCGATCTCTTGTAAATCCACAGATTCAAAAAATCTAAAAGTTTATATCAAGCGAAACACTAAAAAACCAAAAAGTGTTTTGATTGAAATCGTAAATTCAGACGGTCTAGCTACGGCTTATAAAGCAAAAGATGTATCAACTGGTTCAGTCGGTGGTAGTACGGTTTTACAAGCTCCCGTTATGGCAGGAATGTTAACTTTTTCAGTTAATTTTACAACTGCCCCTCGCCCTGGTGGTGGACGCCCAGGTCTTTTGACTTCGCAAGCTTATGGTCACATTGTTAAAACACCGCTGATGTGCAGTCGAGTAATGTACTAAGCCTGATAGATTAAATAAGCAGTGTAGGCGATGTAGAGAGAGAAGAACATAGCTCCCTCGAGTCGCCGAATCTGTTTGCCCCACCAAAAAATGGGCCAGCAAAGTGCTGCTGAGAAAACCATCATGGGAATATCAAAACTCAGTAATGTTCCTTGAACCATCAGCCCTGCAGGGATTATGGATCCAGACAATCCTAGAATTAAAAATATGTTGTAGATATTGCTACCAATCACATTTCCAACAGCAATGTCCCTTTCACCTTTTAATGTGGCAACTACGGAGGCCACAACTTCTGGTAATGATGTACCAGCAGCCACAATCGTCAAACCAATCACGGTATCGCTAACCCCAAGGGCTTTAGCCATGGCAATGGCCCCATCCACCAGCCAGTCAGCTCCAAGCATAATCACACCAAGGCCCACAATAATGAAAAGGGGTATTTGCCACTTTTCTTTAAAAGGCACAGCTCGATAAGAGAGCTCCTCGGTGACTTGTCTTTTGAGTTCGGCACTTCGACTTTGTTTAGCTTCCCTGACGAGCCACCAAGTGTAAAGAATGGCGAAAGCAACGAGCAAAAGGGCTTCTAATTGATGAATTCTTCCATCCAATGAAAAAAGCAAAACAGCGATGGAGGCTCCGATCATAATGGGAACTTCACGACGGATCATGGTGACGTGAATGATTAAAGGGCTAATCAAAGCCGATAGGCCAAGAATAAAAAAAGTATTAAAAATGTTACTACCGACAACATTGGCAATGGCGATATCGGCATTACCTTGGAGGGCTGCTGATAAGCTTACTGCCATCTCGGGAGCGCTAGTTCCCATGGCCACAATGGTCAGACCCACAATCACAGAGGGAATTCCAAGTAGTGTGGCCAAGCGAGAAGCTCCTCGAATAAGCCATTCACCACCAATAACAAGGGCCACAAGTCCAGCGACTACTTTTAGAATAATAATTAAATCCATGAGAAGTTTGTGTCAGATAGATAGAAAAATGTAAATCAAAACTAAATTCAAGAACTAGCCGATTGATATTTTAGTAAGCACCTTTTCCAAAACCAAGCTGAAAAAAGGATAAATAAAGGTCCGGCACAGAGGGCCCATGCGTAAACCCACAGTTCTGGTGGATTCAAAATAGCCCGAGCTGGGACGCTGGCAATGAGTCCAACTGGAACTAGAGTTAATAATAAAAATCTCAGCCAAGGCATGTAAATCGAATCAGGACGCATCCCAAGTCGGTACAGCTGATACCAAACGTACTGGACGCTATCCACACGTACAAAAAGTAAGGCAAGGGCTGCGATCGAAAATCTAACTCCATAGAGAACTGCAAAACCGCTCGGAGCCAGCAAAAGTATCCAAATTCCCTTTGTCCAATTCACATCAGGCAATTGGTTGAGGCTCCATACAAACCAACTCAAAGCGATTAAAAGATTTCCAAAGCAGGAAACTGAAATTCTTTGGAAGGAGATCATGAATTGTGAATTCACTGGTTTAGTTAGGAGCAGATCCAATTCGCCTTTGCGTACTTTTTCTGAAAAACGGTCGAGGTTTTCTTGCAGAAAAATCATGAAGAGGGCGTCCACTATAAACAGAACGCCTAAAAAAACTCGAGTCTGAGACAAGTTCCAATCGCCAATGAGTTTTGTATGTTGGAATAAAACTTCAAAAGTAAAAATTTGGGCCAAGTACCAAAAAATATCATTGATAATACGCATGGCAAAGTTCAGACGAAATTCAATTTCAGCAATGAAGCTGGCTTTTGCTATGGCCTTAAAAATTCCAAAATATTTTTTAAGCACCTGTGCCGACATAGGCCCTCATTCCTTTGCGCCATAAAAAATATCCGAGCACGGAAACAAATCCGATAGAAATTGTAACACTCAATATGCCCATCCAGTAAGTTTCCAATCCAATTCGTCCTGTAACAAATCCAACGGGGATGTAAACTCCTGAACTGAAGGGCAAATAGAGAAAAATATTTCTGACGGACTCGGGCACAAGATCTAAGGGAAAGAGTTCGCCAGTCAAAAGCCAAAGGGCTAAATTCTTGGTACCTGTGAGAGAGTTCACTTTATTAAAATGAAACGCGAGACAGGCGATGCAAAAGCTTATTCCATAAACAAAAATGAGGTAATAAAAAATTAAAAACAAAGCAGGTAGTGTTCGAGACCATTGAGTGGGTAATTCAAACAAAAGAACAATACTGATGGGGAAAAGAAATGAAAATAAGCCTGTTATGAATTTATATCCCATCAGTTGGCTGAAGTAATATTCGTAATAACTCATGGGGCGAACTAATAAACTATTGATAGAGCCTTGATCGATCTCTTCGATCATTTTAAATTCATAAGTCCAATTGGCCGTGGCTCGAGAAACAAAAGTGGCCCAAAGAGCATAGGCTAGATAATAGGACTGCTCAAAACCTCCGATGGTGGTGGCCTGAGCACCTTTAAAAATAGCCATCCAAAGAACCATTTCCACAATAGAAGAAATACTCGGCTGCAAAAGAGAGTCGATAAAGAAATTCATTCTGTATTCAACGTTGGAAGCAATCGCGAGCTTAAAGAAGCCGAGATTCCTTCGCCAAAAAGCTGTGAATGACATCTTCAAAGTCCGTTTCTTCAATCTTAATGTTTTCGATTTGTCCTTTTTGTGTCAGATCTCGGAGGTACTGATTAAGGTCTGATTTTTTAACTTCCTCTTTATGTTCCTGACCGCCCACCATTTGGTAAGTGATCGTTTGAATGAGTTCGGCTTTCGCGACAAAACCTTGAACAGTGCCATCGTAAACAAGACTGCCTTTTGAAATAAGAAGGAGTCGATCTGCTAATTTGGCAATGTCATCCATGTAGTGAGAGGTCAGGATAACGGTGGGCCCTCTTTCGCGAACATAGCGAGCTAAAAACTCTCGTATGGTTTGTTGTGCTACAATATCGAGGCCGATGGTGGGTTCATCCAGAAAAAGAACATCAGGGCTGTGCAAAAGAGCACCAATGATTTCCATTTTCATGCGTTCACCAAGGCTTAATCGACGAAGTTGAGTTTCAAGAACATGCTCACATTGAAGCATTTTCGCGAGTTCTTGAACTCGCGCCTTGGCTTTGGGTTCATCTAAGTCATAAATTTTTGCAAGTAGTGAGTAACTGTCCAGAGGTGTGATGTCCCACCAAAGTTGATTTTTTTGTCCTAACAGTAATGAAATTCTTCTCAAAAAAGCAGGATCTCGTTCAAAAGGTTCGTAGCCCAAAACCTTTGCACTTCCAGTTGTGGGCGATATCAGTCCTGATAAAAGTTTGAGCAGTGTGGTTTTTCCAGCGCCATTAGCGCCAACAAGACCCACAATTTGTCCCTGTTCGATTTGCAGACTGGTTTTTTGTAAAGCCACTTTTTCGATGGTTTGACGGTTCCAAAATCCTTTAATGGAATTCCATAGCCCTTCTTCTTTTCGATAGGTTTGAAATGAGCGGCTGAGATCATGGGCTTCGATAGCGTATTTAAAGTGGATCGACATAGGGGCCAAGGTTAATTGGAGGGAACAAATTTCGCAAATTGATTTTCATCAACTCGGTAATCATCACCCGAGACACTCACAAATGTGCTCTCTGTGATATAACCAGGAAGACATTTCTGTAAGCTCGAAAGCTGATTGAGTTCAAATCGACAATCTCCGAGATACCAAGCTCGTTCGACGTAGGTGATGTAATACCCGAGAACTCTTTGGCCGTGGCGGAGCACTTTTGTTGATTGAAGTCGGGTTCTGCCATCAGACCAAAAATCACCTTCCAGGATGGTATCAGCCCAAATTTGAGCTTGAGATCTGGCGATTTCTGCTAAATTTCGGCTTATATTATTGGGCAACTGTTGAATTTGCTGGCCCTGAATCACCTGAATAGAAAAAGGGGGGAGGCAGCGCGACTGGGTTAAGCAGCCTGATTCTCGAAAAGTTTTTGCTAAGTTTTGAGCACTAAGATTTTGTGCAAAAACTGAAACAGAGAAAAAACTGTAAAAAAACAAAAAAAAGAAGCGAACCATGGGCGCAAACTACTCGCAATTGGTATCTCAGTTAAATGCAGCTTTTGAATTTTTCTTATACATTTTTCGAATATTAACTAAAAGTCCTTCTTCTGGCCCATGGTGAAAAGCTCAACTCCGTCTCGCCAACCAGGTGAATTGCCGAGCCTGCCCCAAAAAAGAATATGGTAACTCTTCTTCAAACGTTCACGAATTTCCCATTCGCGAGCACCATAGGGAGGTCCCACACGCTTTTCCATGGTGAAAAAAATTCCCATGAAGTAGCCGCCTGGAACTAAGCAACGATTCCAAACTTGCACGAGTTCTTTTCGGCGAGACGGAGAAACCGCGCAATAGAGTGTGTGCTCGAGAACGAAATCAAAATTTTTAGTAAATTTTGCGGGTAAGTTAAAAACATCCAGTTGAAGAAATTCGATACCTAAAGTTCCATAAAGATTTTGAGCACGTTGAAGAGCCTCCGAAGAAAAATCCACGGCTGTCACCAGATGACCTTCGCGGGCCAAGTAGGCCGCGTCATGCCCAGCACCACAGCCTAAAACAAGAACACGAGATTTAGGAAGTTTGAGCCTGGGGTGCATGTCAATCAAGGCGGGGTGGGGCGCTTGCAAATCCCAACCAGTTCGCCCCTCAATGTAACAGTTGGACCAAAAATCAGCTTTTTCAACTGGAGATTCTGCACTGAATTCAGGAATTACTGGGTAGAGAGTTCCACCTAGTTTAAATGAATCGTCATCAAATTCGTCAAATTGTTGGAAAATCTTCTCCTGGGCAGACCGGCTCAAAATCCAGGGAACGGATTTTTGGCTCAGGCCATTCATGCGATCCCACTCATCAAAAAAACAACTTTCGAGATTGAGTTCGAATTCGATTCCATCAGTATTGATGCCAAAAACCTGTTTGTTGGAAAACTTGAGGTCAAGAATGACCAAAGGTGCATCAAAAGCCTCAACGATATATTCCTGGTTTTTAACTTGTGATAATAATTTAAATTGAGAATCAAGATTCAAATGGTCGTAAAATTCTTGAATAAAATTAATATCACTTATGCGCTGTTCGTTTGATAAAAGGCGCCCATGTTCATCGATAACCAGTCGGGGGCGGATCATTTATTTTCTGCGGGATTTTCTGCGGGAGCCTCTGGACTCACAACGGTCGCTTCAGTTTCGGGTAAAACCACACTGCCCTCAGAAAAATCTAGGGACTCAAGTTGTGTTTTAACTGATTGCAAAATCCATTTATCAAGTGTGGGGTCTTCTGAGGGTTCACGGTGAAGTATGGCTTCACCCTGAATTACTTTTTCCGCTGGGTCGCCATCCTCAGATTTTTCAGTGAACTTATAAGAAAATACAGCCTGAATTTTATTTTCATTTAATGGGGCTGTCCAAATTTTAACGATTTGTAAGTTTTCTGCATCGGGTTTTTTTGCTTGAAGAGTATTTCCGATCAACTCAGCTAATTTCAACTGAACGCCGGAGTGCGTCTCAAATCCAATTGCAGATTGAGAGTGAACAATATGCCAAGTCCAAAGTAAAACCGCAGCTAACACTAAAGGACTGATAATTTTCGTCATTGATTCTGCCCTCTTAATTATGATTCTTTATAGCCATGAAACTCAAGCGAGTCATCGACTTTGTAGAAGATTATTCCAAGCCTAGCTTCAACGCAATGTGGAGTTTTGTTGTCAATGCACTTCGCCCATTTTCTGCAGGAATGGGGCTAAGGGTAGCCAGTCTAAGTCCACACTTAATTGATATTGTAATCCCCAATTGGTTGAGAAATCAGGATGATGGTCAATTGCACGAAGCCACCTACCTAACGGCCATTAAAGAGGGGCAGAGACTTTGGTTAATGCGCCTTTTTGGTGATAAAACTCAGTTCATTCTGTTGAGCCTTCAATTCCATTTTTTAAACAGTACAGCCACAACTGCTCGTGTTCGTTTTTCTATTGAACCTCAGGATTTGGAAATTTTTTTGGCAGAAGCTAGACAAAATCCAGAAACAGAGAGCCTTTTTCAATGGCAAGTTTTCGATGAAAAAGGAATTAAATGTGCTGATGCTGAAGTTAAAATAAAACTAAATTTGCCAAAACAAATTCAACAGTCTTCTCAAAAATCAGAAAAAAGTGGTGGATCAAATGGCAATCATTGAAAGTCAAATTCAAGTTACTTCGGCTGATTTTTTAGCCAATCAAGAATCCATGCTTCAGCAGCTAAAAGTATTTCGTGAACGCCAAGAAATAGCTCGTTTGGGTGGTGGAATTGAAGCTCAAAAAAAGCAAAAATCCAGAGGCAAGCTGACAGCTCGTGAGCGAATTCAAACATTAATTGATCCCGATTCAGCTTTTCTTGAGTTTTCCAGTTTGGCAGCTTGGGAGATGTATGACAATCAGGCGCCTGGCGCTGGCATCGTGACGGGCATAGGAACTGTGCACGGCACTGAGTGCGTGATCATTTCTAATGATGCCACTGTTAAGGGTGGAACTTACTTTCCGATGACAGCTAAAAAACATTTGCGAGCCCAAGAAGTAGCTCTAGAAAATGGACTTCCTTGTATCTACATTGTGGATTCCGGGGGGGCGTTTTTACCAATGCAATCTGAGGTTTTTCCAGACCGAGATCATTTTGGTCGAGTTTTTTATAATCAGGCACGGATGTCAGCCGAAGGTATTCCCCAAATTGCGGTTGTCATGGGTTCTTGCACAGCAGGTGGTGCCTATGTACCTGCTATGAGTGATGAAAATGTAATCGTTAAAAACAATGGAACAATTTTTTTGGGCGGCCCACCGTTGGTGAAAGCGGCCACAGGCGAGGAAGTCACAGCTCAAGAATTGGGTGGAGCTCAAGTACATTGTGAAGTCAGCGGTGTCACCGATCATTACGCTGAAGACGATGAACATGCTATTGAGATTACGCGAAGTATTGTGGCTCATTTGAATAAAAAAAGGGTCGTGCAACTCAAAACCCTAGAAAAATGTGATCCCCAATACTCTATGCAAGAAATTTATGGAATTATTCCGAAGGATCCAAGAATTCCTTTTGATGTCAGAGAAATCATTGCTCGTCTGGTAGACAGAAGTGAATTTCATGAATTTAAACCACTGTACGGGTCCACTTTGGTGACGGGCTTTGCAAATATTTGGGGTTTTCCCATTGGAATCATCGCCAACAACGGAGTTCTTTTTTCTGAAAGTGCATTAAAGGGAGCTCATTTTATTGAGCTGTGTGAACAAAGGGAAATACCACTTTTATTTCTACAAAATATCACAGGTTTTATGGTGGGAAAAAAATATGAAAATGAAGGAAGTGCCAAGCACGGAGCCAAAATGGTGATGGCTGTGAGCAATGCCCATGTCCCCAAATTTACAGTTATTATCGGCGGCTCCTATGGTGCGGGAAATTATGGAATGTGTGGCCGCGCCTATCAGCCACGCCAATTATGGATGTGGCCCAACGCGAAGATTTCAGTGATGGGTGGAGAACAAGCTGCCAATGTCCTGCTGACAGTTAAGCTTGAACAATTGTCAGTTAAAGGACAGACAATGTCTGCCGCTGAGCAGATGGAATTTAAAAAGCCTATTTTAGAAAAATATGAAAAAGAAAGCTCGGCTTACTACAGTACAGCCCGTCTCTGGGATGACGGAATAATTGATCCTGTTGACACAAGGCGGGTTGTTGCAATGGGAATTGCTGCCAGCCTCAACAAATCATGGGGAGAAAAACGCCAAGGCGTTTTTCGAATGTAAAATGCTTGAAATTATTTTTGAAAAAGAAATACAGAGACTGAAAATCAATCGGCCTGAAGTCAAAAACGCAATGAACTCTGAACTCATTGAAAAATTAACCGAAGCTGTTCAGTCGGTTTCTTCAAATAAAAGTATAAAGCTTCTACAGTTAGAAGGATCAGGGGAAGTTTTTAGTGCGGGTGCTGACTTAAATTATATGCAAAGTATGATTGGGGCTGATCAAAAAAAGAATCTATATGAAGCAGAAAAGCTACATGCTCTTTTTAAAAGTATTGAAGATTGCCCTGTTCCTGTTGTTTGTCTAGTTCAGGGAGCTGCCTTTGGTGGAGCTCTGGGATTGATGGCTGCCAGTGATTATGTCGTGGCTGATGCCAATGCTAAAATTTGTTTTAGTGAAGTAAAACTTGGAATCGCTCCAGCGGTCATTTCTGAATTTGTTCTTAAAAAAGCAGTGAACTCTCAAGTTGTACCTTTTATGTTATCGGGAATGATTTTTTCAGCACAAGAGGCCTTAGTGGCTGGTCTTGTTCAAAAAATAGCGGTTAATCAATCGCTAGAATCAGCGGCTCAAAGTTTCAAAGAGTCTGTGCTAACAGCAGGACCCCTAGCTGTCAGAAGCACTAAAAAACTAATTCAGGAATTGAGAGTAATTGAACCCAATCAGATTCGTAAATTAACTACTCATCTGATAGCTGAACTCAGAGTCAGCCCTGAGGGGCAAGAAGGTTTGAGAAGCTTTTTAGAAAAGAGAAAACCAAATTGGGCAAAGTGATGAAGAAAATACGTAGACTGGCCATTGCTAATCGAGGCGAAGTGGCTGTTAGAATTATCCACGCTTGTCGAGAGCTGGGCATTGAGTCAGTTTTATTGCATTCTGAACCTGATCAAAATTCCCGTGCTTTCAGAATGGCAGATAAGACGATATGTATAGGACC
>JBKDFX010000099.1:0-10593 GCA_046336825.1 Bdellovibrionales bacterium
GTTTTCTAGCGAGGAAGGTTATATGCCCTTTTTTGAATTGGCCTGGAGATGGTGATTAATAACTTATTTTGATTGATAGCCCAGTAGAACCGTAGAACCGAAATTTTGGGATTGAAATTGGTCGGGGAGACAGGATTTGAACCTGCGACCCTCTGGTCCCAAACCAGATGCGCTACCAAACTGCGCTACTCCCCGACTCCAAAAGCAGGTCAATATATTGCACAATTCCACATACGTGTGCAAGTCTGATTGTGAATTCGAAGGGGCTGGCGTATTGTTTTGCAATGGAGCAATTCTTACAAACCTTGCCGCGTCCAATTCTTGTGCTTGGTGCCATTATCTTAGGTATTTCTATTTTTATGTTTCTGTCCCCACCCCACACGATCTGTGACACCGCTCATGCTGAGGTAACGGGTTCATTGATTGGTATTACAAGACCCTTAAAGGTAAAAAAGCAGACCCATCCTCCAAAAATTAATAATGCTCTAGATTCCTGCTACTCAGGTCGATCCTCTGGAGCCTGCTACGAATATTTTCATATTTTAAAAACCTTAGCTAAATTCGTTATTTCATCCAATTCAGAGTGTCGTAATAGAATTTTTAATATTTCGGATATTAAAAGTCGCCTAATTGAAGGTGCTGAAAATCTAGTATTACTTGCCTGGGGTGATTACCCACCTGAAGATGTGGCTGTGAAGTTCGGCATTCTTCAAGATGCTGATGTGGCCTTGTTTTGCTATATTAAGGGTGCAGTTATAGCAGGCTCTAGTGAACAGGATTGGCAGAGCCTAAGGAAAAAACTTTCCAAAAAATTACCAGGCGAGAGGCCAAAGCTTCCGGAGAACCCCAAAGACGGGATAACTCCGGCTAGAAATGCCGCAGAAGTTTTATCAGAACTTGAAATTTGGAACAAAAGTCTATTTTCAGTTCGATGTGAAAACTATCTGTAATCAAATAGAAACAAGCCAAATTGATTTCCAATGGGTTTCATTCCAGTAACCAAATAGAATAAGTGAATTGGATCTTCGGCTCTGGATTCTAAATAGTCGACTTGTTTTTTTTGAAACCTTCCATTGTTTTGGATTAAGTCCGAATTCAATCAATTGGTGACTCGCCTTGGATACTAATTCATCATTTTGCATATTGCCTCCCGCTAATTCCATAAGCAGGCATGAGGCCATATTTTTTTAAGTGGATTCGATTTAAAGTGAATTGAGCTATGAATTCCACTTTTTAGGAAAAGGAGTCTTAGAATTGAGAAAAAAAAAGTACATTTACGATCTAATTGTTCAGGTTTTGCTTATAATGACAGTTTTTTATCTGTTCCGTTCTATTCCAAATAAAATTCAGGCTTCATACTGGGCCAGTGTGCTTTTTGTTCTTCTACCTGTATCGATGATGATCCGAGAGTGGATATTTTGTAAGTTTAGAAATAAGCTCTGGTGGGGAGCTGCACTTCAATTCTGGGTCTTTTTTGCCATACCAATATTTATTTTGAGAGTCCAAAATCCATATTTATCTCTAAGTGAAATTGAAGTTTTGGGCCTGAAAGTGAAACATTTTCATACGCTATCAAATTTTAGCTATCTTATTCTAGTGGGGGCCACAATTTTAAGTATCTTTAGAGAGAGAAAAAAACAGGAACCATAAGGGTCCCTGCTTTTTTGGCTAAATCTAAATGGTGAGAGTGAGAAATTAAGCTTCGAAAGGAACAGGATTCACAGATTCTTGTCTGTAAAGATTGTCGTAATGTTCCATTCCAGAGGGGAGGAGGCCAAGCGAGCGCGCCTTGCGAACTGCAGCAGCTACCTTTTTTTGCTGAGAAATACTGAGCTTAGAGATTCGAGCTGGCACAATCTTGCCGCCGTCTCCAACGAAGCGAGTGAGTGATACTGGATCTTTGTAATCAAAGTGATGATCACCTGAAAATTCTTGTCTGTATTTTGATTTGCTGGACTTTTTCATGAGTTTCTCCAATTCAGAAAAGCAAGATTGATGTGATACTAAAAAAAGGGATTGCCTTCAAGTGTCTTTTTTGGCTATACATTGCATTTTCTAGGGAGAACTTATGAGTCGATGTGAATTATCAGGCAAAAGACCAATGGTTAAGCATCTGGTGAGCCATTCAAACCGCAAAACAAAGTCCAAGTCTAACCCAAATGTTCAGTCTAAACGACTATTTAGTCGAACTCTTGATGAAATGGTTAGGCTACAAGTGGCGACTAAAGCTATTAAAGATATGGAACATATGGGCGGTCTGGATGCTTTTCTTTTAAATCAGGACGCAAGTTTGCTATCCCCTAGAGCTCTAGATGTTCGTAATCGAATTAAGAGAAAAATTTCCAACAAGAAAAAATAAAAATACAGTTGTGTTCAGGAAACTTATATTTTGAGGTCAATTTATGAAACTAAAGATTAAAAAAGGCGCAACAGTTCAAGTTATCACGGGATCTGACAAAGGCAAAAAAGGCACTGTTGTTGAAGTTGATCCAAAAGCCATGAAGATCAAAGTTCAAGGCGTAAAAGTCATGACTCATTTTGACAAAAAAGAAGGACTTCTTAAAAAAGAGGCCTTTATCGATTACTCTAACGTAAAGCTCGTCGAGAACGCTCCTGAGAAAAAATCTACAGGTAAAAAATCAGCAAAAAGTAAGTCAGCATAGTACTAATTCACCTAGTCTAAAGAATTAGTGTTTAGATTGAGTAAAAAAGTATTACTGGCCCTTCGTGTACATAATGATTACAGTTTAACCATGGTAGGTGCGGTGTCAGTCTTATTTTTTGTTACTTACTTTTTCATAGGTACCGCCTTATCGGCCCAAGATACAAGTTCAGAACTCTCAGTAATGTGCAGACTTTCAAAGCAAGTAAGAACTCTCAGAATTGAAAAGTTAAAAAATGGAACATGTCGAACGATCTACACAAAGTACGGACAAGATCAAAGTATTGGAAATGCTCAAAATCCACAGTCCTGTACGGAAATCCTCCAAAAAGTACGTGGCATTTTAGAGGCTGCCGATTGGCAATGTCGTGATATTAAAGAGGCTCGGCTATCAAATATTGTAGAGCCACGATAGAAAATGAATAGTATCAAAGTAGGTCTTGCTCAGTTAACTTCCGTTGATGACAAAGCCAGCAACTTCGATCAGATAATTAATTTACTTAAGAAAATTGAAGGTTCCAGCTGTCAAATTGTATTCTTTCCTGAAAATTCGCTCTTTTTGAGAATTAATGAGGGATCTGAGATATCTCCTTTTTCTTTATCTGATAGCTTCATTCTTAAATTGCAAATTTGGGCTGATCAATTCAAGTGCGCCATTCACCTTGGCTCAGTGCCTGTACGCGTTGATGAGCACATTTACAACGCTTCAGTTTGGCTAGAGCCGGGTAAAAAGCCACGAATTAGCTATATAAAAATGCACTTATTTGACATCGCTTTAGAGGGGCAAAAACCAATACGAGAATCGGATGTTTTTACTAAGGGTCCTGGGCCTCAAATTCTAGAGTACCTTGGCTGGAGATTTGGACAGACTATTTGCTATGACATCCGCTTTTCCTACCTATTTGATTTTTATGCGAAAGAACAAGTTGATGCTATTCTGATTCCCTCCGCTTTTTTAATGAAAACAGGTGAGGCACATTGGGATATTCTTAATAGAGCTCGAGCTATTGAAACTCAGGCCTATGTTATTTCAAGTGCTCAAGGTGGCGAGCATAAAAGCTTAGAGGGTCGTCGATTAACCTATGGCCACAGTCTAATTATTGATCCGTGGGGACGCAAACTTGTAGAACTTGAGAATTCTCCAAGTATTAGCTTATTTGAAATTGAGCGCGAGGTTATTATGAGCGTTCGGCGTCAAATTCCAATGTCAGATCACCGACGACAAATCAAGTCTGTAACAGAATCGTGACATCGCCAAAAAATTATCATTCAATCAAAGTATGAAAAGTTTTAATTATTTTATGATTTTGTGCTTGGTCTTCTGTTTTTTAAAAAGTCACGCACAAGATCAAATTTTGCAAGAACGAGATGTTTTTGAAAACGCAAAAAGTAAAAAATATGAAGGTGGTGCAGAAGAGTCAGATCTGCAAGTGCAGGTTCAGCTTTTTAAACCACAACGTAAGATTGCACCGGTTGTTGAAAAAACAGATGAACAGCAGGCAATGGATCGTGACTAAGGAGATTATTTAGTATGGCTCAATTTTATGATCAACTACCAGAAGGTGTTACTCGTGAAACAATGGAAGCAGATGTTGTTATTGTTGGAGGAGGAGCTGCGGGCCTGTCTTGTGCTCTGAAGATATCCCAGGAGATTAAAATTCATAATGCTAGCATTGATGAAGGAAAAAAACAGGGTGAAAAAATTTTAGATCCGATGATAGTTGTTTTAGAGAAGGGAGTGGAAGTAGGAGCCCATTCATTTTCAGGAGCTGTTCTTAACCCCTCAGCCTTGAAGGAACTCATTCCTGATTTTAAAGAAAAATCTTGTCCCTTGGAAGCTGACGTTCAAGAAGACGCAGTTTATTATCTGAGTCAAAAATCTTCCTTCAAGCTGCCAATAACTCCTCCGCCATTTCATAATAAAGGAAATTATATTATTTCTCTCAGTCATTTTAATCGATGGTTGTCATCCCAATGTGAAAGTGAAGGAATTAACGTATTTCCAGGTTTTGCAGCAGTTGAAGCTCTCTATGAAGGTGATAGAATTGTAGGCGTACGCACTGGTGATAAGGGCAGAGATAAAAATGGAATGCCAAAATCTAATTTTGAGCCAGGTCTTATATTAAAATCCAAATTGACCATTTTTGCAGAAGGAACTCGTGGATCACTATTTAAATCAGTTCAGAATAAGCTAAAGTTAAGAGAGGGGAAAAATCCCGAGGTTTTTGAAGAAGGTGTAAAAGAAATTATTCAAATGCCAGCAGGCTCCGTGAAGCCAGGAAAAGTTATTCACACTCTGGGCTTCCCATTAAATAAAAGTATCGGTGGAACCTTTATATATACTTTGCCGGGTGATAAAATAGTGTTGGGCCTAGTGGCCTACTTGGACACCAAAGATCCACTTTTAGATCCACACAGAGAGCTACAGCGCCTCAAGACGCATCCTTTTATCTCAGAAATGATCACGGGTGGAAAAGTGATTGCCTACGGAGGAAAAACTTTACCGGCAGGTGGCTGGTATTCAATGCCTAAACTCTATGGTGACGGTTGGATGGTATGTGGTGACAGTGCTAGCATGGTGGATGTTCAAAAGTTGAAAGGCATTCATCTCGCAATGAAATCAGGAATGCTGGCTGGTGAAGTTGCCGTTGAAGCGCTGATTAAAAATGACACCTCAGAGAGAGTAACTGAACGCTACAGTCGCTTTATTGAATACTCATTTGTTAAAAAAGAATTATACCGAGTGAGAAATTTTCACCAAACATTAAGTTTGGGGGTTTTCCAGTCGCTTCCACTTATTGGCCTTCAGGAGATCACGGGGGGGCGGGGTTTATTTGATAAAATGAAGACTCATGCAGACTCGAAAACAACCGTAAAAGTTCAAGATATGTGGGGCAGTGAAGGCTTGGAACATCCGGATATTCAGCTTCCAAAGCCCGATTCTGAACTTTTTTTTGATAAACTTTCCAGTGTGTATCTTACAGGCACTGCCCATGATGAAAATTCTCCCAATCATTTAATCTTAAAAAACTCAGATATTTGTCGATCTGTTTGTGAGCCTCAATATAAAAGCCCTTGTACTCATTTCTGCCCTGCTAAGGTATATGAAATGGTTCCGGCACCAGCCCATGCTGGTCAATTTGACCTGCATATAAATTATACCAACTGTATTCACTGCAAAACATGTGATATCAAATGCCCGTTCGAAAACATCGACTGGACCGTGCCCGAGGGAGGTGGCGGTCCTCAATATAGAGAGACGTGAGCTTGATGTGCCCGTCTCGTAATGAAGGGATGGGCTTTTTATGCCTCAGTTTTTTGTCAGTTGTCCGAAAGGACTCGTTGAACCGCTTGAAGTTGAATTAAAAGATCTTGGGCTTAAACCCTATGATCGTTCTCAAAATGGGATATTTTTTGATGGAAACTGGGAGGATTGCTATCGAGTTAATCTTCACAGTCGTTTTGCAAGCCGTGTGCTCATGCCCATACTCAATTTTACAGCCTATCAATCTGATGAGCTTTACTCTCAAATTCGCAACCATGACTTCACTAAATATATCGAGCCTGATCAAACCTTAAAAGTCGATGCTTCGACAAAAGATTCGATGCTCAAAGATCAGCGTTTCATTGCCATGAAGGTCAAGGACGCCATTGTTGATCAGTTTAGAGACAAATTTGGAATTCGCCCTAGTGTGGATAATGAACGTCCGACTTTAGCTGTTTATGTTAAAACTTTTAAAAATAAATTTTCAATCGCTATAGATACAAGCGGTGATTCTTTGTTCATGCGAGGTTATCGTCTGGAGGCTGGGGATGCTCCTCTGAAAGAAAATTTGGCAGCAGGGCTATTGCAATTAGCTGAGTGGGACGGACAATCTGCAGTTGTCGACCCCATGTGTGGATCAGGTACAATCTTAATTGAGGCAGCAATGAAAGTGATGAACATTGCTCCGGGATCAATGCGCAAAAGCTTTGGCTTTATGAAACTTAAAAATTTTAATAGTGAAACTTGGGACCGCGTTTTAGAAAATGCCTTATCTCAAGAAAAAGAGGATTGTGGAGGGCTTCACTTTTACGGATATGATATAGATCGACGAGTTTTGATGAAGGCGATTGAGAACGCAAAAAGAGCAGGCGTAAATGAATTTATCAAATTTAAACGCGAAAGTGTTGTGAGTTTAACAGCACCAGTTGAAAAGGGAATTATAATCACTAATCCGCCCTATGGCGCAAGACTTGGCGATGAGGACAATTTAAAAGACGTATACCGTGATTTTAGTCATACCTTGAAGAATCAGTTTAAAGGCTGGAATGCATGGATCTTATCAGGAAATAAGGATTTGATTGGTGATTTGAAGCTTAAGTCCAGTCGTAAACATTTTGTCTACAATGGAAGCATTGAGTGTCGCTTTTTGAAATATGAAATGCGATAATTAAAAAAATTAAATCACCAATACCCTCATATTTAAGTTTTTTTAACCGAAAATGGCATGGGGGTTAATATGAAAAAGATTTCTGTCTTGAGTCAGCTTTGGGTGCTGAGCGGCTTTTTACTTTCTATAATTCTAATTTTGGGAATCTTTTCATCCTGGCAGGCTACTAATCTTTTTCAACTTCTTGATCATACAGCTAAAAGTCAGGTCCCAGCCATGCGGAATATGGTTATGGCCGATATGCTTCATGATGGGTTAAGAGCAGTAGTCATGGAGTCCTACTTGGCTTCTTTAAAAAATGATCCAAATCATCTAGAGCAATTAGTCACTGAAAGTAAGGAAAAATCTCAAGAATTTCATCAATATCTAAATGCACTTAAGGGTCTTGAATTATCAACGCCGACAGTTTCTGCTATTGAGATGTCTAAGCCTGCCCTAGTTGAGTACACTAATATTTCTCAAGCCATACCTCTCTTACTTTTATCAGGGAAAAAAAATGAAGCTGAGATACAAAAGGAAAAATTTAATCAAAGTTTTGCTAAGCTTGAAGAGGAGCTTGAAAAGCTTGGAGAACTGATTGAAAAGGAAGCCAATCAAAAATCAACTTCCGGTTCTCAAATTCTGAGTATAATTATCGGGATTACATCACTTGGTATAATTCTAGGTTCATTATTTGCGTATGGCGTCCTAAGAAGTTTAAAAAATAGAATTAATGGTTTCCTGGTAACAGTACTTGATAATTCGACTCATATGTCTACGGCTAATGAAAACTTGCAATTAACAAATAAAGATTTATCTGCCAGTGTTTCTGATTCAAGCTCATCTTTACAAGAAACAGTAGCTTCTCTTGATGAGGTCACATCTATGATTATTAAAAATTCAGAAAATGCACAGCGAGCTTCTGAAATTTCTCTCAAAACTCGGTCTGCAGCTGAAGCTGGAGAAACTAAAATTAATGAGCTACAAACAGCTATGAGTGAAATAAGCTCTAGCTCTAAAAAAATGGTCGAAATCATAAACGTGATTGATGAAATTGCCTTTCAAACAAATTTGCTTGCTTTAAATGCGGCAGTAGAAGCAGCAAGAGCTGGAGAGCAGGGGCGAGGCTTTGCTGTTGTTGCTGATGCCGTGAGGACACTGGCTCAAAGAAGTGCAGAGGCCGCTCGTAGCATCAATCAAATGATTGATGAGAGTGTAAATAAAATTAATCTAGGGTCCGGTATTGTTGAGAGTTTTAAATCTGAGTTGAACTCCATATTTTCATCTGTCAAATCAGTTTCTGAACTTAATCACGAAATAGCCCAAGCCTCAAATGAACAAAGAGTGGGAATTGAGCAAATCAGTCAAGCTATGAATGAGATCGAGCAAATCACTCAAAGGAACTCAGCCAACACAAATCAATTGGCGAGTGTCATCGAAGTCGTTGGTGATGAGCTTAGAAATTTAAATCTAAATATTTCAGATTTAAAAAATCAATTTGTTAACAGTGGCAAAATTGAGAAAAAAGATCACTCGGTCCAAGCTCATGTTATTAAGTTTCCTATCAGAGAAGTGGATTCTTTCTTCAAAGTAAGTGGGCTTGAGGGGATTCAAAATAAAGCTCAAATTAAAAAAATAGGTGAATTTTAATTTTCTTGATCAAATTTAAAAATAAAAACTCCAAAATTGGCTTGGTAAGGATTAAACATTTCTCTATTTGTGGAAACCTTGCCAGTCAACTGGATGCCAATTTCTAAAGGTATTCTGGATTTAGCAAAAATAGCGGGAACTCCAAAAGTCAGTGTTTCAGTGGATTGATTAATAAGTTCATCTAGACTTTGTTTAAATAAGAGTTGGCCTTCGCTTGTTGAAACTGTGAGTGTATAGTTTTCAACAATGACACCATCAAAGGTTCTTGGTGCTGGGTCGAGAGATTGTCCTTTGCATGGATCCTCTACAAGTTTAACCTGGATGGTGGCTTCTGCCACATCTTCAAGAATGGTTTGCTCAAGAATCTGAAGCCTTAGGGCCTTGTCGTATTTAGCTTGTTCTGCTTGCCCAGGTGTCACGATGTTGCAATTGATTACATGGCCATCGAGTGCTTTATGGATTTGAGAAAGACTCTTGGATGAGCATAATAAAAGCATCATTAAAACTAAAAGATTTTTCATAACTGGGCCTCCATTTGAAAGTGTTGCAAATGGCAATCCAGCTCAATAGAGAGGTATTGTTTTTAGGGTGACTCAACTTGAGACAGGAGACTTATTTTGTTTCTTGCTTTGAACTTTTTCTCCAAGACTTCCAAATCTCAGGTAAGTCCTGCAGGGCTCGAGTAATTTTTAAGTGACTTTGAAGTTTGACGGCTGGGAAGCCCCCATATTTGCCAGGCTCAGATATATCAGTTAAGAAGCCGCCACGCGCTGCCAAAGTCACATTATCAGCAATACTAAGATGATCTCCCACGCCGGCTTGCCCGCCACAGGTGAATTGTTTACCAATTTTTGTTGAACCCGCAATTGTGAAGGAAGCTGTTATGAGTGCATTCTCGCCAATCTCACAATTGTGGGCAATGTGAATTTGATTGTCATATTTCCCACCCATTTTTAGTCTTGTTTCTCCAAGAGTGCCTCGATCAATTGCGCAGTTGGCACCTATTTCAACATTATCTTCAATTACCACTTTTCCTAAATGGGGTATCTTATGATGTTGTCCATTTTTTGGGTCAGTTACATAACCATACCCATCAGATCCTATGGTTGTATGAGGGTGTATTTCACACCGAGTTCCGATTTCAGAGCGGGCTCCAATAAAGACATGAGGATGAAGAATCGTGTTGGCTCCAACAATGGCGTCATCTTCAATGACGACATGAGCTCCAATTAAGCATCCTGCACCAATAATGGCTCTTTCTCCAATTACGCAATAAGGTCCCAAAATAACATTATCGCCAATTCTTGCAGAAGGGTGAACTGTTGTGTTTGCAGAGGATTTAAAGCGTGTTCTCTTAGTATCAAAAAAAGGCAGTATCATCGCTAAACCTGCTGAAACGCTCGGGGCCGAAAAGACAGTGACATGCGCTGGCCACTGATAGTCTAGGTCATCAGTTTTTACGAAATATCGAGCTCCATTTTTGAGAGCAATTTCAACTAAATCGTGTTTGGAAACAAAAATGAGGGAGTCTGCAGTGGCCTTATCAGGAGTGCGAACCCCATCAACAAAAACCGATGTGTCACCCTGGATGTAATTTAGCCCTAGGGATTTTAGTTGTTTGAGTTTTTCAAGTTGCAATTTCAACCTCGCGTCAATGCAGATTTGGATTTTGTCTTCTACCTGATCATTAGTATAAACCCTACTCATGAATGGGAGGTATTGAAATGGCAAAAAAAGCCGCAAGCACAAAAAAAGTGCAACCTAAAAAAGAAAAGCCTAAAATGCCTGTGAAGCAAGCCTCTGCCAAGCCAGCTGTGACTAAGCCTGCTTCCGCTAAGTCCAATTCAGTATCTAAGAATTCTAAGGAGC
>JBKDFX010000100.1:0-10253 GCA_046336825.1 Bdellovibrionales bacterium
CTTGAATTCAGCTCCAGCGCGGAACTTAGGAGTCCAAGCAGCTGGAATTTTGATTGCTTTGCCAGTTTGAGGATTGCGGCCAGTGCGAGCTTTACGTTTAGCTTTAGTGAAAGTGCCAAAACCAACAAGCTTAACATCGTCACCCTTTTTAACAGATTTTTTGATGTTGTTGATGGCGCAGTCCAAGATGTTCTCAGCTTGAGCTTTAGAAACATTGGCTTCTGTTGCAATCTTTTCGATCAATTGTGCTTTATTCATAGATCACTCCTTTGAGTGGGTTATTGTTCGTCATCCTCTGACAATTGCGATCTCATGACTTTTTTTCAGATTCGTCAACAAAAAATAAAATCAATTCTCGCTTTTTTCGATCTCATCGAGATGCATAAAGTCAGTCTTTTCCTCTGTGGGGACACGAAATTTTTCATCAGCCCATTCTCCGAGATCAATTAATTTGCATCTGTCAGAGCAAAAAGGTCGCGATTTATTTTCATTGGAATAAAAAGTTAAAAGCCCGCACTGCGGGCATTTAATTTGACGTGTTTTCATGAAAGTTGATTTTAGCGACAATCTGGATAAGTGCAACGGTAGAGCGTTCCAGTGGCAACAGATTTTCCTTCGAAGTACAGTTCGTAGGTCATTGTGTTGTCGAGGACTTTGCCCTCTCGAACCATAAATTGAATGAGGCTTTTGTTGGCAAGTGTATCCATGGCTCCATAAGTTCGGGCTTCAAATCCCTTGGAGTTATTTATTAACGAAATCGACTGCATATCTAAAGCGATGGGGTTGCGAGTGGCTCCGTAGGCTTGAGGGATGGGAAATCCCATGAGTCCCATGAAAAACTGATCCCATGAGGGCAATTGATATCCATACCAAGAGCCATAGTTTGTTTGCGGATAAGTCATAAACATAATGCGACCCTGATTAGTTGTGCTTGAGGCTTGATAAATCACTCGGAAATAAGCGTTGGCCCAAGCGTCACAACTGTAGATCCCACCTGAACTGTGGGCTTGATCACAAACGCCGTGAACTTTTTTAACGAAGTTTTTAAAGTTAGCTGCATCTGTGACTCTCACATTGTTCCAAGCGAAGTTATCACCTAAGTACCCGGCCTCGGAGAAGTTGGCATAAATACCTCCGTAATATCCGTTGGCATTGGGGCCGTAGACACCTGTATTCGCAGAAGGACTCGAAGATTTACTACTTCCACATCCCGTCATCATTAAGCTGATGGCGACACCCGAAACAGCCAAAGCCAATTTCAAAGTTGTGTTTAGTGTTTTCATAACAGATCCCTCCAAGCCGTTAGGCCTAATGTTACAAATATCAATTACACAGAATGTGCCATGGGCCTTGTTTTTCAAATCGAAGGAGTGCGCAGTGAGTGTAAAAAAAATAGTCGCAGAGACGTTTAAGGCGAACTGTCTCGAATTGGCTCGATGTGAAAGGTACGTAGATCGTAACGCCGCAACAAATAGGAATTTGTGCCAATTTGAAATACGTAGTCGAATTTAGAGAATCTCAATTTGCGACAAATGGGTTCATTATTTTGGTTTTGCGGGTTGAAAATATCGAAAACGGATCAATACGAGAACCAATCCCGCCATGATAATCAGTGAAAGTGCAATCCATTGCGAAACAGACAATCGCAAAATCAAAGCACCTCTAAAATCAACTCTTAAGAACTCGATGAAAAAGCGTCCCAAAGCACTGAGGCCGATCCACGCCATAAAGTGCGACCCTGGTCCCCAATTTTTTAATTTCGATTTAAGCGAATCCAATCCAAAAAAAATCAAAACTTCCCAAGTCATAAGATAGAGCTGAGTGGGGTGTTTCTCCCAAGTGGGAAAAGAAAATGGCCATGGTGAACCAAAGCAGCATCCTTGAACATAGCAGGCCACTCGACCTAAGCCTGTACCAAGATTAAGTGCGGGAGTAAAAAAATCAGCAGTCGAAAAGAAAGTTTTCTCACTCACACTCAATTTAAAATAGAGAACAGAAGCTAAAAGCCCAGTCAGAAGTCCGCCGTAGTAAACAAATCCACCTTGCCAAACAAAAAGAACTTTCAAAGGATTTTCAAAGTAAAAATCATAGGCTTCATAAAAGACATGAAAAAGTCTCGCGCCCAAGGGCAGTGAAATGAGAAGTACCCCGCTAATATTAAGAAAAAGTTGGAAAGGAAAATTTTCTTTGCGTGCTCGATGGGCTGTCCAAACTAATAGGACACTCACAAGAAGGCTGATCCAAGCAAAATAAAAAAGTGTTAACATGAAAATAGAATATCTCGATTATTTGTTAATGTACTTAAGAATCTGGACTGACGGCTTGATGACACTGACTCAGCCTAAAAAGATAATGAGCTATGGCGTCAAACCTCCATGCTGAATTAACTATTGTGGGAACTCGTCCCGAACCTTGGGACAAGCTGGTTGAATTTATGAAACAGCAGGGAATCGAACTGAAACATGAGTTACAACTTCCTCAGTTCAGTTCAAAAAAAATATTAGCTTTTCATGCACCTCTTAAGAGTCGTATCAAAGACATTAGAACCACGAGTGCGGGTTATGATTCCATCATTTGTGAAGGTCTTTTTGCAGAGGAGTCTTGGCCACTGCTCGCTGAACTATTAAAAGATATATCTTTGGAACGTTTTGAAAAATTAGACTCACTCTTGCAATCACCTGGAAAAACCGAAAGTGTAAATGTGACCTCTGCAAAAAACAGACATTCACTTAAAGATCAAATGGTAGAATACCTTAAAGGTCAAAAAGTAAGAACCACCATAACTGATCGATGTTTTTTAGTCGCAGAAGAGATGTTGATGAATGCGATTTACGATGCGCCGACTGATCCTGGTACAGGTAAAGCCCTGTTCAATCATCTCAGCCGCAAAGATGATGTGCACTTGCAGCCCGTTCAATATTCAACCTTAGAGTACGGTTCAAAAAATAAAATTGTAGCTGTGGCTGTGACAGACCCTTTTGGCGCTCTGACCCGTGAGACTCTTATTGATTATCTCGAGTCGTGTTACTCGGGGCATGCGGGAGCCTTTAACGAACATGCGGGTAAAGGCGGAGCCGGCCGAGGACTGCACCAGATCGTTGAAAATTCAGATTTAACTGTGTTTCAAGTTAAGCGTGGTGAAAGAACTCGAGTGGTCAGCTACTTTTGGCAAAAGGAAAACCCTTTTGGTGAAAATCCCCAATTGAGTTTCACGTACTTTGATTAGCTTTTTGTTTCTTTCCTTCTAAATACATTTGATACATCAGAACACCTACACCGATGACAATGGCTGAATCGGCAATGTTAAAAGCGGGCCATGAGTATTTGTTGAACCAATGAAAATCAAGGAAATCGACCACGTAACGAAATCTCAATCGATCAATATAGTTTCCTAATGCACCACCCAGAATTGAACTCAAAGCATAGATCTGCATTTTATCATCAGCAGGGGCCTTTTTTAACAAAGTGCCAATCACAATCATGGCAACAGGTGGCATAGTCAGGAAAAAAATTTCACGAAATTCAGGATGACTTTGAGAAAGAAATCCGAAAGCGGCTCCATAGTTTTTTACAAAAGTCAGATTAAAAAAGTTTTCAATCACAGTAACGGACTCACCCAGTCTGAAACGGCTCAGAACAAGAACCTTTGTCAGTTGATCTAAAGCAACAATGATGGATGCCAGTACAGTTGCAATTAAGTATCGATTTTTCACTTTAAAGCCTCCACACACTTAGGGCAGATTCCTGGAAATTCAGAGTGAGATCCAATTTCGCTAGAATAGGTCCAACATCTTTCACATTTTTCGCCCTCTGATTTTTTGGCAATAATTTGAGCAGGACCTGTCTTCAACAGGACTTTTGATACAATCAAAAACTCACGAAGATCTTGAATTTCAGAAAGTGCTTTAAAGCTCTCGCCTTCCTGATGAATTTCAACATAGGCTTCAAGGCTTGCACCAATCACTTTGGCCGCCCTTAATTCCTCCAGTTTTTTTTGAATTTCAGTTCTGGATTTCAATGCCAATTCAAAACGGTGAGCGATTTCGGGATTGAACCAATTTTTAGGAAGCTCAGGGTAGTCTTCGAGAAACACACTGCCTTTTGTTTTTCCCTTGAAATAGGCATAGGCCTCTTCACTCAGAAAAGTGGTGATGGGAGCCATGATTTTTAGAAGCACAGAGGTCATATGATAAAGGACTGTTTGGGATCCACGGCGAGCAGTGCCATCAAATTTCCATGTGTAGAGTCGATCCTTCAAAATATCTAAGTAAACACTGGACAAAGTCACAGTGAAGAATTGATTCAAGCTATGGTAAACTTTATGAAACTCATAGTTTTCATAAGCTTCAGTCACTGTTTGATTAAGCACGGCCAATTGGTGCAGGGCCCACTTATCCAAATCAGTCATTTGTTCAACTGGGATCGCATCTTTTCCAAAATCAAAATCGTATAAACTTCCAAGAAGATAACGGTAAGTATTGCGAAAACGGCGATAGACTTCTGTCACTCGAGCCAAATCTTCTTTCCCATAAGGAACGTCTTGACCGTAATCTGCTGAAGCCACCCAAAGGCGAAGAATTTCAGCTCCATTCTGTTGTGCAATATCCATGGGATCCACACCGTTGCCAGCTGACTTGCTCATTTTATAACCTTTAGAATCCGTCACAAATCCATGGGTCAAAAGGTTTTTGTAGGGAGGTTCTCCGTTAACAGCAATGGAGGCCAGCATGGAAGTGTTGAACCATCCTCGATGTTGATCAGACCCCTCTAAATAAAGGTCCGCAGGAAAATGCATTCCCTCTCGTTTTTTAAGCAGCATGGCATGAGAAATTCCAGAGTCGAACCAAACATCTAAAATATCTTTTCCCAGCTTAAAACCCTCAGAGCCAAAATCACCCTGTGGTTTAAAACCCTCAAGCAAAGTCTGAGGATCCAATTGGTGATAAGCTTCAATTCCGCCTTTTTCGACAAGTTCGGCCACTTTAAACATAATTTTATGATCTGCCAGAGCTTGACCTGTTTTTTTACAATACAAAACAGGGATGGGAACACCCCATATCCTTTGGCGACTGATGCACCAATCGGGACGGCCTTCCATCATGGCTACGAATCGTGCACGACCCCACTCAGGGAAAAAGCCCACTTTCTCGAGACTTTTCAAAGTTGTTTTACGAAGCTGACTTTTTTCTTGATCAAGCCCAATAAACCACTGGGGAGTTGTGCGATAAATCAGAGGAGTTTTGCTGCGCCAACAGTGAGGGTAGGAATGTTCAATTTGTTTATGGGCCAGTAACATTCCCAGAGACTGAAGTTTTTCAACAATCAGAGGGTTGGCTTTGAAAATGTTCATTCCAGCCCAGTCAGGAACTTCGTCTGTAAATGTTCCATTTTCAGCGACAGGAGAAATGACTTTTAAACCGTATTGGAGTCCCACTCGAAAATCGTCTGGGCCATGTCCAGGAGCTGTGTGAACAGATCCAGTTCCCGTATCTTGAGTGACATGATCGCCTAAAATAATCAGAGAGGTACGTGAAATGAACGGATGTTGAGCTAGTCCTCTTTCGAGTTGTTGACCTTTAAAGGAGGAAACTAAAGTCAGTGTGAGTGAAGTCTCTTTTTCAAAGGCCTCTTTGAGAGATTTAACTACAATCAGATTTTCGGTGCCGGTTGAATAGACTCCGTATTCAAACTCTGGGTGTAAACAAATCCCTGTATTGGAGGGAAGTGTCCACGGTGTTGTAGTCCAAATGACAAATGAAGTAGGTCCCTGAGGCTGACCTAGTTTTTTTAAAGTTGAAGCATCAGTCACAGGAAACTTAACATAAATAGCGGGACTTTTATGGTTGTGGTACTCCACCTCAGCGTCAGCTAAGGCAGTTTTCAGAGTCCAATTCCAATAAACGGGTTTAACGCCTTCGTAGACCAATCCTTTTTCAAACATGCGAGCCAGCTCGCGGATGGTCTCAGCTTCGTACTCTTTCGACATGGTCAAATAAGGATTTTCCCAATCAGCCAGAACGCCCAGTCTTTCGAATTGTACTTTCTGGTGCTCCACCCATTTTTGAGCCTCTGCACGGCAAAGAGTTAAGATTTCTCCGTCAGTGGCAGATTTTTTTTTGTCCTGTAAATCTTTGAGTACTTTGTGTTCAATGGGAAGTCCGTGGCAGTCCCATCCAGGAATAAAGGGAGACTGAAAACCTTTAAGACTTTTATATTTTAAAATCATGTCCTTAAGAACTTTATTCAGCGTATGACCCATGTGAATCGAGGCATTAGCGTAAGGAGGGCCGTCAGGCAGTGAAAAGGATTTTTTACCGCGATTTTTGGCAAAAACCTGACTGTAAAGACCTGAAGATTTCCAATTTTTAAGGATCTCAGGTTCCTTGACGTTGAGATTACCCTTCATAGGGAAATCAGTTTGTGGAAGGCGGACTGTGGATTTGTAATCTTGAGTTTGAGACATCCTCTTTATTTATAGAGGGATCGAACTTTTTGGTAGCCAATTTTAACAAGCATACGAAGTGCTTCTTGGTCTGAGGAGAGATTAAGCTCACTTTTGACTTCCCGAATCAAAGTTTGGGTGACTTCATCCCATTGAGGAGTCACTGGAACTTGAGGTCTTTGAGACTGTTGAGATTGTTGATACGGAGGTACCTGATGCTGAGGTGCTTGATAGGGTGGCGTTTGCTGTTGAGAAGCTTGGTAGGGAGGATCTTGCTTTTTTTCCAGATCCCCCATCATTCCAGCTAGATTTTTGAGTTCAGACTTAAAACTTTGAATACTGGGTCGTTCAAGTCCTTCAAGAGAACTGCCACGGCTGTTTTTTAAATACAGACTCACGAGTTGGTCAGGAGTGCTTGCGAGATCGCGCACACTTTCTGGCTGACTTTGCAGCCAATTGTAGGCTTTAAGCAGAGTCTCTTTGGTATAGGCTTGTGGGGGAAATTGATCCAAACTCATGAAGGAACGAAGCTAAAAGGAAAGCCCTAACGAGTCAACGCTAGGGCTCTAAAAAATTTAAAATTTGCTTAAAAAATTAGCTTGTAAACTACTGAAAATCTTTGGCGTTAATTCCGTACTTTTCAATTTTACGTAAAAGTGTTTTTTTAGGAATATTCGCATGCAAGGCCGTTTGATTGATTCGACCTTTAAAAGCTTTAAGTGCTTTCAAAATAAATTCTTTTTCGAAAGCTTCTTTTTGTGCATTGAAGTCAAAGGTTTCGGAACCAGATAACTCAAGCGGAGCTTCATCGGAATCATCAAACTCATCTGTCGTGTCAGATTCAAAATCATCATCTAAAGACTGAAAAGAAATGGAGCCCTGAGGTTTGGACTCAAGCTTTTGTTGAGTTTCAAAACTGAGTAGATCCACACCAACCGCAGCCAATAAAGACTCAGGCAGTGAAGCGGGAGTGATCACATGCGAAGTTTCTAAAACGAAGGCATGTTCAATCACGTTTTCAAGTTCACGAATATTACCTGGCCAATTATGTCTTTTTAAAATGTTCAGAGCATCTGGACTGATACTACGAATAGATTTTTTATGGGTTTCATTAAACTTACGGATGAAATTTTGGACCATTCGATCAATGTCGTCTTTTCTGTCAGCAAGTGAGGGCAAAAAGATGGGTACAACGTTCAAACGGTAGAATAAATCCTCACGGAAAGTGCCCTTAATAATCATGTCCTCCAGGGGACGATTGGTTGCAGCAATGATGCGAACTTGAGTGGGAAACTCACGGTTGGATCCCACAGGCGTAAATACTTTCTCCTGAAGCACGCGTAATATTTTAACTTGCATCAGAGAAGGCATGTCTCCAATTTCATCTAGAAAAAGAGTGCCTCCTTCTGCATATTGGAATTTTCCAATTTTACGTTGATCCGCTCCAGTGAAAGAACCCTTCTCATGACCAAAAAGTTCGCTTTCAAATAGGTTTTCAGGAATGGCTGAGCAATTGATGGCGACGATTTTTCCATCTTTACGAGAGGAGTTGAAATGAATGGCACGGGCCACCAATTCCTTACCTGTTCCTGAGGCACCACGAATAAGAACAGGAGTGTCTACTTTGGCAAGTTTGTGAATGATGTTAAAAACTTTTTGCATCTGTGAATTAGAGCCAATTATTTTTCGGCCCTCTTCAAGCAAAACAGGTGAACTGGCGGCGATGGAAGAAATCAGTCGATGGGCTTCAACAGCTCGGTCCACCAACTTGAGAAGGTCATCACCGGATACAGGTTTAGAAAGATAATTGTAAGCGCCATCTTTAACAGCAAGAACGGCATCGTGAACTGTCGCATGGGCTGTGAGCATCAGAACAATGAGCCCTGGGTCTTTTTCTTTAAGACGTTTGAGAGTTTCAAGGCCATTCAGACGAGGCATGTCCACATCTAAAATAACAATGTCAAATTTGGGTTCACTGGCTTCATATTTTTCAAGAGCGTTGATACCGTCAAAGGCTTCTTCAATTTGAAAGCGAGGATTTGTACTGAGAGCTGTTTTGACGGCTAGTCTAAGACCTTGATCATCATCGACCACGAGAACTTTTAACATTTGATTTCCCCCGCTATTGGCTAGGGAGTTTTAACGTAAATGAGCTGCCTTTGCCATATGTAGATTCTACAAACAGTTCACCTTGATGCAGTTCTGTAAAATATTTAGCTAAATAAAGTCCCAGTCCTGATCCTTTGATAGGACTCGATTTGGCATTTTTACTACGAAAAAATTGAGAAAAGACGTAGGGAAGTTCATCCTCTGCGATTCCCACTCCTTGATCCACCACCGTCACCCAAACAAACCCTTCTTTTTCTTGGGATTGCACTCGAATTTGGGTTTCTTCCGAGCTGTACTTGATGGCATTTTCAATGATGTTAGAAAAAACCTGACGAATCAAATCAGGATCTACAGCCACAGGAAAAAGGGGCTCGAATTCTGTGATAATTTCAATCTTTTTGACTTTAGCTAAAAACTCATGACGATGAATAACTTCTTCTAAAATTTGATTGATGTCCTTAGCACTTTTATGAAGGACCACGCCTTCAGACTGCATTTTAGCGTAATTGAGAATTGAATTGATAAATTTGAGTAAGTCATCACTGGAGTGTTTGATCGTATCCAGGGCTTCGCGCTGAGTTGAACTCACAGTTGCAGTGTCTTTAAGGATCACATCCAGCATTCCTTGAATTCGGGCAATGGGAGTTTTCAGGTCATGGGACATCATTGAAATAAAATTCGTTTTGAGTTCTTCAACTTGTTTGAGCAGCTGGTTTTTTTGGTAGTATTCCCAACTGCGACGATTTTCCATAATGAGTCGGTAGGGAATAAAAAAGTAGTAACATAAAAATACAGCAAGCAGGGGATGGGCCATGGGCCACCACCACCGGAAAGCGGCAAACAGTCCCCAAGTCCAAAGAGAATAGCCCAAAACAAGACCACCCAGTAAAAATAAACCCTGGGCAGGCCTTAGAACTAAAACACCATGAATGGTGATGAGTGAAATTAAAAAAGTCAGGAAGAAATTCAAATGATCCGTGTAACGAACTGGCCATGTGCCCTGAACAAGAGTGTCGATCATGTTGGCCTGCATCTCAGGAAGATGCATGTATGTGGATTCACGTGAATGGGGAGTCGAAACATAATCATCAAATTTTCTTTGGGCATCGAAGCCAACAATGACTATTTTATTAAGCCATTTTTCAACAGGGACGGATTTGACTTGAGAAAAACTATGTCGGGGGTAGGTGCCCGCCGGTCGAAAATCCACAAAAACTTGATTGGCACCAAAAAAATCAAAGGCCCCATTTAAATTAGTTTCATCTAAAATTTCAGGATTCCAAAGGAGGGCCAGTTGCTTTTGAAGCATGGTGCTACCTTGGTAACTTAAAATAACTCGTCGAGTGACTCCGTCTTTTGCGAAGGATTTTCGATCATGGGTTTTGGGGGCAAAGGCCACAGGTAACTGCCCAAAAGGAGGAGGGAGAAGACTTGTTTGATATTCATTTTCGGGACGCAATTCATCTCGAGTGAAATAAAGGCCCTTTTGTTTTTCAAAGCGCTTGGCAAAGGCCAAGGAAATTCATGACAATATAGTCGCAAAAAACTCCGGCAGAGAGCCAGGAAAGATGAAATCGCGCGGCTTTGACAAGAGTTTACGAAAGACATTTTCAGGGAAAGTGAGTAATCCATGAAAAAGTCAATGGCAGCTAAAAATGAATCGACTCTCGAAAATAACCAAAACGAAATTCGAATCCAAGCC
>JBKDFX010000101.1:0-14098 GCA_046336825.1 Bdellovibrionales bacterium
CGCAGGAAGAAGGTCGAAAATGCCCGCTCGGAAAGAAAAACTCTCAACCGGGAAGAGCGAGTGAAATCTCTACACTAAATTTTTGCGTCAAACTTCCGGCTAGAAAAAAGCTAGACATTTTTAGTAGAATTTATCTGTCAAAATCGTGTTCATAGCCGGTTTCCCTTAACTAGGGTATTAAAAGCTATGAACATAAAATCAAAATCACTTTTTCTTTTAGTGTCATTCCTTAGTCTTTATTCACAAGCCGATATCGTGACCTCACACGATGCAAAAAATAACTGCACAGCGTATCGCATTCCTAGAGACAGTAAACCAATTCAATCAGATGAAAAGTTATTCATTGAAAAGCCGGTTTATGGACTTTCATTACAAAATGCGAAAGTTAATTTTGAAAATAAAACTGTTGAGGTTGATATTCTTGTTCGAATTGTACTCGGTCTGAATTCAAATCTGACCACTAAGCCAGTTACCATAAAGCCTGAAAACAAGAATTTTGAATTCCTATTAAATCAACTCAATAGAAGTGTTTTTTTATTTGAGAAGGTCTGTATATCTGAAACTAATGAGCTAATTTGGGCTGATTTTTTTGAACCAGAACCAACAACTAATAAGACAAATTAATTTCTTATTAGTCTTAGCAATTGAGAGCTGGCTTTTTTTAAAGCCAGCACAACTCCACCAGCTATTACACCCACTCCTGCATCAAGTATAATAGCTTGAG
The DNA here is from genome assembly GCA_046336825.1 of Bdellovibrionales bacterium. Lineage (GTDB taxonomy): Bacteria > Bdellovibrionota > Bdellovibrionia > Bdellovibrionales > Bdellovibrionaceae. Next base: position 725 of record JBKDFX010000101.1, read on the forward strand.
TTGAGCCCATGCCTTCTTGAAGTTGGTGCAAAATTGGCATTGAATGAGTAATAAGACTTCCGCCTACCAAAACCTGAGCAGTGCTGATCAGGAACTTTTCTTAAATGCTATATTTTTACCTTTAGAGGGTGTCGCGACTGTTAAGCTTCTTCAAGCCATCAAACCCTTGGGCTCTGCTGCAATTAAACGGGCTTTGGAAGTCAAAGCTCAACTTAGCAAGTAATTTCTACTGTCTAAAATCTTAACAGGCGCTGATTTTTTTATTTTCAATTAAGCTCCGATGATCATCCAAAAAGGAGTTTTCGTGAAATCTTTTATCCTTTCAACTTTTTTAACTTTTTCCTATTTGGTTCAGGCTTGTCCAGGTTCCAACCTGATGACTTTTCAAATGAACGGTCAAGACGCTTTTGTTTTGAATATGCAAACTGGTAAAATCAACCGAGTTGAATCAAATAAAAATATCGTTTTATTAAAAGTGGAAGTCGCAGGTTCAACTGTATGTGTTGAGGATATCAATTCCCGATCACGCTGCTCAAAGATGTTTCCTTCACTCAATATCCTTGGCCAACCCGGTGAAGTAAATCTAATGGGTAAAAAAGTGGATCTAGAAATTACTCTCACCGACGGCACTACCACTATCAAAAGAAAAGTAGAACGCTTTCCTAACTTAGCTCGAAGTGCTCGTGGCTGTGGCCCCGTCATTAAATAGATGTTTAAATTTTAATTAAATAGGAGTCCAAAATGAAATCTTTATTTACAATCGTATTTTTAGCTACAAGCTCTTTGTTTGCTCAAGATCTGAATACAGCCACAATCAAGTGTGTGTTCACTGAGCCTTTTTTATCTGTGACCTATTCTGTCCCACAAAAAAATCTAAGCGTGAGTTTTATGGGACAAGAACAAGACCAAGTTCGCAACTTTTCAGTTGAAACTTTAACTGTTGAATTTCCTGGGCAATATGTAGCCATGGATTTTCACGGCAACCATTTACTCAAATTCACAATTGACGGTAAGGGTTCAGATGGCATGAGTGATGAAGTTTATCCTATCAGTGCTATCCTTAATTTACCTTCCATCGACAATACTTTTGGCCCTCCCTACGATCAACTTCACGGTGGTTGTTATTTCCAATAAAAAAAGCCTCCGGTTTTAGGCGGAGGCTTTTCAACTAACTTATACTTTCATTTGAAAACTAGTGCTTACGCTTTTTCTTTTCTTCAGCAGCAGGAGCCACGGGCTCCTCAGCTTTAGAAGCTTCGACTTCTTCAGCAGTTGGCTGAGTCATTAACAACTGACCAATACCATTAGCTGCAAATAGCTTTTGACGTAATTCTTCCTTGGCCTGTGGATTAGCCTTTAAGAATTCTTTGGCCTGATCACGGCCTTGACCCATTCTTTCGCCGTTATAGCTGAACCAAGCTCCTGATTTATCAACCATGTTAGCAGTCACTGCTAAATCAAGAATGTCACCCTCTTCGCTGATACCTTGGTTGTACATCAAGTCAAATTCTGTCTTAGTAAATGGAGGAGCCATTTTGTTTTTAACAACTTTAACTGCTGTTCGGCTTCCCACAACATCTTCACCATTTTTAATGGCACCTACACGGCGCACATCTAAACGTACAGACGCGTAGAATTTAAGAGCGTTTCCACCGGTTGTGGTTTCTGGGTTACCAAACATAACACCGATTTTCATACGGATTTGGTTGATGAAAATAACAAGGGTTTGTGAGCGATTAATAGCTGCTGTTAGTTTTCTCAAAGCCTGAGACATCAAACGAGCCTGAAGACCCATATGGCTGTCACCCATTTCGCCTTCAATCTCAGCGCGTGGCACGAGGGCTGCAACTGAATCCACAACAAGGACGTCAATGGCCCCTGATCGAACTAATGTTTCAGTAATTTCGAGAGCCTGCTCACCGGTGTCAGGTTGAGAGAGTAAAAGATCTTCAGTGTTCACACCCAAGCGTCGTGCGTAGGAAACATCAAGTGCATGTTCAGCATCAACGTAAGCTACGACTCCACCTTTTTTTTGAGCCTGCGCGATCACTGACAAAGCAAGAGTTGTTTTACCAGATGATTCTGGACCGTAGATTTCAACGATTCGACCTTTAGGAAGTCCACCAATTCCAAGTGCGATATCAAGAGACAAAGAACCTGTGCTAATGGCTTCGACATCTTTGTGAAGTTTTTCGTTAGCTCCTAAGCGCATGATTGAGCCTTTACCAAATTGTTTTTCAATTGTGGTCACAGCCAGCTCAAGAGCTTTTAACTTTTCATTTTGATTTTTTGCTTCTGTGGCGTTTGTATTTGTTGCCATTTTAGAACCTCTTCCTTTTGGTGTATGGGTTTCGTGTTTAAGTATCTTTTGCTATTTCGAGGCTGAAGCCCTGATAGCTGTTAACAACAAACTCACAGCCGCATTCACTGACTGACTTTGAATCTGCTTGCGATCTCCATCAAAGAGATATTTTTTGACCTCTTTGATCTCAGCGAGATCATTGTGTGTTTCCAACTTGTTTGTTGGGCTGCTTTCAAGCTTTGGGCCTGCAACTGCCATCCAAACAGTTCCCACAGGTTTTTCTTGCGATCCGCCTGACGGACCCGCAACACCTGTAATGGAAACTCCCCAATCCGTGTGAAAACGATGGCACACTCCTTGAGCCATCTGACGGGCGACGATTTCACTGACAGCTCCCATCCTCTGAAGACTGTCATGACCCACTCCGAGGAGCTCGACTTTGGCTTCGTTAGCATAACTCACAATCGAGCCTTTAAAGATCGCTGAAACTCCAGGGTTTTCAGTGATCAATGCTGAAAGCTGACCTCCAGTGCAACTTTCTGCAAGACTCACGGTTTGCTTCCGATCAAGTAGAGCTTGGATTAACTGCTGTAGAGGTTGGTTCATGATAAGTTGACCATCTGAACACCTAGCCAAGAAGTCTTTGTGTAGATCACTTGCAAGACCACGTTGGCCAGAATTCCGGCTGCCACATCATCAACCATGACACCTAAACCGCCCTTAACCCTTCTATCTAGAAAGCTTATTGGAAAAGGCTTTGCAATGTCCAGCATCCTGAAGAAAACAAAGCCAAATACAAAACTCTGCCATGTTATGGGAAGCCATGTCATTGTAATGAGAAAACCCACCACTTCATCAATAACAAGATGTCCTGAGTCATGATCACCAGATTGAGCTTCAACAACCTCACAGGCCATTGCACCAATGAATAATAAGAAAAACGTCAGACCCATATAAAAAAAGGGCCCCAAGGCTTGAGCCCCCATAACAACAGGGATGGTGGCTAGAGTGGCCCATGTGCCTGGCATTTTAGGCAGACGACCTATGCTTAAAAATGTTGCAATCTGATAGGAGATTTTATGTAACAGAGCAGATGACATGCAGAGGTTGTCAGACTTATTGCATGGGAAGTCATGAGCTTTTGCATTGCAACAGGTATCTCATTTGAATGAACTCAGTTAGGATAGTCTCATGTTCAAACGCCCGCCCCGCACAGCTTACAACGTGATGATTGATTTGCTCTCTAGGAGAAACCACTCCGAAAGAGAATTAAGACGTAAATTGAAGGAAAAAGATTTTTCAACTGAAGATATCCAAGCCGCACTCGATAAAGCTCATGAGCTCAAGTGGCTTGAAACTCCTGACAATCTTTCTGTGCAATTCGCCGATCAATTGCACAGAAAAAATAAGGGCATTCACTTTATCAACTCGACTTTGGCCGAAAAAGGTCTACCTCCCATTGAACGGGACGAAGCACTCGAGCTTGATAAAGCACGTAAACTTGTCAAAACTAAGTATTCCGATTTTTCTCGCTACTCAAGAAGTGAACTTGCAAAAGTGGGTCGTTTTTTGGCGTCCCGGGGATTTGATTTAAGTATTGTACGAAAGGTGATTTTCAATCATGAAGAAGAGCTCTGATGTCCGAAATTTATTTGTAGATTACTTCAAACGCCAAGGCCACACCTATGTGCCTTCGAGCTCATTGATACCTGAAAATGACCCCACACTTCTTTTTACAAATGCAGGAATGAATCAATTTAAAAACGCTTTTCTAGGTCTTGAAAAACGAGACTACTCAAGAGCTGTTAGCGTGCAGAAATGTGTACGCGCAGGCGGAAAGCACAATGATCTGGACAATGTGGGCTTTACGGCAAGACATCACACATTCTTTGAAATGCTTGGAAACTTTTCCTTCGGAGATTATTTTAAAAAAGATGCCATTCATTTTGCATGGGAGCTTTTGACTAAAGAATTCCAAATACCGAAAGATAAACTTTACGTCACTGTCTTCAAGTCCGATGACGAAGCTGCTGATATCTGGCATCAACAAGAAGGTGTTCCTCGAGATAGAATTTTTCGTTTTGATGAAAAAGATAATTTTTGGCGGATGGGCGATGTGGGCCCCTGCGGTCCTTGCACAGAAATATTTTATGATCATGGTCCTCAACATGGAAAAGAAACTGATCCTTTTAAAGGAATTGCCGCAGGAGAAGACCGCTTTATTGAGATCTGGAATTTGGTTTTTATGCAATTCGATGAAAAATCTCCAGGCAATATGGTCCCACTCCCCAAACCTTCAGTTGATACAGGCTCGGGTTTTGAGCGTTTAGTTGCAGCCCTTCAAGAAAAGCACAATAATTACAACACCGATTTGTTTACTGGAATGATTCACACAGCCTGTGAAATTGCTGGAGTTGAATATGTGACCGAGGCCAAAAAATTGGAAGCACAGCCTTCTCTAGCTTCGACAACAGCGGCTTTACGAGTTTTGGGTGATCACGCTCGAAGTGCCAGCTTTTTAATTGCAGATGGTGCTCTTCCTTCAAATGAAGGACGTGGATATGTATTAAGACGAATACTTCGACGTGCCATACGATTCGGTCGAAAACTTTCAGACTCAAAATCAATTTTAGTCCCCATGTCTGAAACTTTAATCCGAGAAATGGCGGGGACCTATCCTGAATTAAAAGCTCGCGAGTCGCATATTTTAAAAACTCTAAAAGAAGAAGAGTCTCGTTTTCTTCAAACCCTGGATCAGGGAACAGAGATTTTAAATAGCGAACTTAGAAAGTTAAACAATAAGGGTCAAAAAGTTTTACCAGGCGAAGTTCTTTTTAAACTCTATGACACTTTTGGATTTCCAGTTGATTTAACTGAGGTGATGGCTCAAGAAAACGGTGTCGCTGTTGACCATAAGGCCTTCCAATCAGAGATGGAAAAAGCGAGAACCCGATCCCAGGCTTCATGGAAAGGTAAAGCCCTTGAAACATCTGAAGCTCATCTGATCAGTTGGTCTCAAGAAACCATGAAGTCCCATCAACCCACCCAATTTGTTGGTTATGAAAGCCTACAAGGAACTTCGAAAGTTCTTTCCATTTCTAATGGTGAAAAAGCTGTGGACGAACTGAAAGAGGGAGACAGCGGTTTGGTGATTGTTAATACAACTCCCTTCTACGCTGAAAGCGGCGGACAAGTGGGTGACATTGGTGAATTCAAAACATTAACCGGTGTGGCTCAAATTACAAACTGCTTGAAAAAAAATGATGTGTTTTTACATTTTGTAGAAATGAAAAGTGGTAGTTTAAAAACAGGAGATGTTGTTACTTCTGTTGTTAACTCTATCCATCGACGAAACACAGCAGCTCACCATTCCGCCACCCATTTGATGCATGCAGCTCTGAGAAATGTTTTAGGCACCCATGTCACTCAGGCTGGATCATTGGTTCAAAGTGATCGATTGCGTTTTGATTTTACTCATCATCAGCCTGTTTCAGCTCAAGAAATTCAAAAGATTGAACAACTGGTCAATGAAGAAATCTCCAAAAGTTTAGAAGTCCAAACTCAGCAAATGAAGTCTGATGAAGCTATTAAGTCAGGAGCATTAGCTTTATTCGGAGAAAAGTACGGAGACACCGTTCGTGTTCTTCGAATGGGTGATTTTTCATGCGAACTCTGTGGTGGAACCCATGTTAAAAACACTTCTCAAATTCGAATGTTTAAAATCACAACAGAGAGTGGCGTGAGTGCAGGAGTTCGCCGTATAGAAGCCGTTGTTGGCGATACAGCCTTTGATTTTTCAAATAAATCGATTCAACAGTTGGATGAAGTTTTGAGCGTTCTGAATTTGCCCAAGTCCTATGCCTTTATTTCTAACGGAACTGAGAACTCAAACTCCTTATCCACTCAAATTTTAAATTTAAAAAATGAAATTCACACTCGCGAAAAAGAGATAAAAAAATTAAAGGGTTCAAGTGTGTCAATCGAAGGTTTAATTAAATCCAAACAAGACTTCAGCAAAGCCTCTGTTGTGGCTGCTCAGATTGATATAGAAGATCGTGACCTCCTTGCTCAGATCTCTGATCAAATTCGAAATAAAATGCAAAGTGGTGTGGTTGTTTTACTTGGCAAAGGCACGGAGGCCCATCCTTTATTGGTTTCTGTCTCTAAAGATCTTACCTCAAAAATTAAGGCCGGTGACCTACTCAAAGAAATGGCACTTGTCATGGGTGGTAAAGGTGGAGGTCGCCCCGATTTTGCACAAGGTGCGGTTCCCAATCCCAAAGCTTGGTCACAAGCCCATGCAAAGTTAAAAGAAATGCTTTCTTAGATTTTATTTATTGAGGTGGTTTCAAACTTATTAAAGTGAAACCACTTTGAAATCGCAAGACCACTCTGACCAGCGATTTTGAATCTCTTGCAATAAACTTTTTAGAACAGGACCTCTGTTATCACAAAGGTCAGCCCCTTTTTGACAGGCTGACTTGGCTTCACCCAGCAACTCAACATTTTGATCAATCCAATTTAATCGAGCGTAGGGCATTGTATAAACTTGGGCGCAGGCCAATTGGCTATCTTCAACTCTAGGTATGGGTTCACAAACTTCAGAGCTGTTAAGAACATCCTTAACAGCCGCTAACATAGACTCAGACAAACATCTGACATCTGCCACTCCACTTTCACGATTGAGGCGTGTTACTCGTCCACTAGTAAGATCCAGAAATGCTTCTTTATTAATATCCGAGGACATAATGTGAATGCTTTCAGCTTCAGATAAAATAAGCTCGCTAATCTTTTGAGTTGGGTTAGGAGTGAGGCTTAAATCATCACCTTGAACAGGTGAACTGCAGTTTTGAAAGCTCAGCATAACAACGAGTCCTCCAACTGCCACCGGTATCCACGGTTTCATGATCCCCCCCCTGATATGTATAGAATACGATTTGTCGGCTGAAACTTCGACAAAAAAAATGGGATATCTCTTTTGGAGACATCCCATTAAGGAGTAGCAAATTACTAAACTCAAACTCAGCCTTTATATGGGCTAAATTGAGACAAATTAATTACATTGAACTGGGTAAAATGAATTGTTCAGGGAAAGAAATCCACTCAATCCTTCTGCTGATTTTGCAATCACAATAAATCCAGCTCCACGAATGGCACCATTTTCCATTGTGACACCTTCAGCAATAACAAGAGTCACTAATTGCCCCTGAGATAATCCTGCACGAACAGCGCCTTTTTCAAGCTGGTTAAAATAAACCAATTCTTTTGTAGGCTCATTGATTGTCACAGTTAAAAAGTCACCTTGGGTCTCTTCAGTGGCTTCAATAACAACTTTAATAACTGGTGCTGCATTTTCCATGGGAACTACGCAGTTGAGTTGAAGAGCCGATGTCGCAGCTACATCAGACTGCGCATTAGAAATTCCAGCAACCATAAGCAAAGCAAGAATCATTTTCATATTTTACCCCTTTCAATGGGCTTTTCGTTGGTGTCGCACTTAAGGCGTACAAAGGTGGTCCAGTTTGGTCAAACAAAAAACCCCCGAAGAAACTTCAAGGGTTATTTTGACTCGTTTGGTCCCAAAAGGACTTATGAGTTGTTTGAGTATTATCGTTTTGAGTATTGATAACGGCGACGAGCACCAGCCAAGCCGTACTTTTTACGCTCAACCATACGAGGATCACGGATAACATACCCAGCTTTTTTGAGCTGAAGTTTCCATTCTGGGTTGAAAGCAATCAAAGCTCTGGTCACTGCATGACGAATGGCTCCTGCTTGTCCAGATTCTCCGCCACCAGTCACTGTTACTTTCAAATCAAATTTACCAACTTGGTTGAGCAACTCAACAGGTTGCATGATCACCATTTGTGATTGAAGACGAGTTAAATACTGCTCCGCTTTTTTTCCGTTAATAGTCAAATTGCCTTTTCCAGGCTTCATGAATACTCGGGCAGAGCTTGTCTTTCGACGTCCAGTTGCAAGAATGTATTGTTCTTTTGATTTAATAGCCATTTTCTATCCTACTTTTTAAGGCCTGTGTGAGCAGGGATTACGTAAGCTTCTGGTTTTTGTGAAACATGGGGATGTTCAGCAGTTGGATATGCTTTCAACTTCTGAATTAAATGTCGAGATAATTTATTTGTTGGAAGCATTCCGCGAACGGCTTCAGACAAAACAAATGTAGAGTCTTCGCCCATCATCTCTTCAGCGGTTTTGGATTTAAGTGATCCAAAGAAGCGAGAGTGAGTGAAATACTTCTTTGTTTGTGGCTTACGACCCGTCAATTGCAATTTGTCTGTATTAACGACAACGACAAAGGCACCTGTATCAACATGGGGAGTGAATTGCGGTGTGTTTTTACCACGAAGTAAGTTTGCAATATGTGTCGCCACACGACCCACGCGGTGTCCAGCGGCATCAACGATGATCCACTTGTGGTTTGTCTCTTCAGGCTTGGCGATCCAAGATTTCATATTTTTCATAGATGACTCCAATTACAAGAAGCCAGGTTTTAAAGTTCGCGGCACCTATTGTCAAGTTTTCGCGGATAATAAACTTTCCACAGAAAAAGTCCCTCAGGGGGAGCCGGTGGTCCTGCCTTCTTCCGATCCATAGCTAATAGGATAGATCTCATTTCTGAGGGAGGAGCTCTTCTTTTTTCGAGCATTAACATGGTCCCCACTAAATTTCTGACCATCTGCTTCAGAAACCCACTTCCTGTTACGCTGAACTCATAGACCCGTGGGCTTTTTGCTTTCCATTCAGCCTTCATGATTCGTCTTACAGTATGGGCAACCGGGGTCCCAACGGACTGAAATGACTTATAATCGTTCTCGCCAAGGATTTCTCGGGAATAGGCGTTTAGAAGCTCTAGATCTAAGGGAAATCTGACCCAATGAGAGTGGGGTCTTAAAAATGGATTTGAGCGGGAGTGGGAGTAAATAAAGTACTTATAAGTCTTCCCTACAGCAGAAAGTGTACTGTGAAAGTCAGATGGGGCCTCCCAAACCCTGCGAACGGATATGGAGTTGGGAAGGAGCGCTTTTAGCGCCCAGGCCAAATCACAATTTTTGAAAAAATTTTCATCCTTTGATGTTACAAAATGGCATTGCTGGGATAAGGCATGAACCCCTGCATCAGTTCGTCCTGAGGCATAGAGCTCAACTCTGTGCTGTAAAACTCTTTCCAAAGCTTCAACCAGAGTTTGGCAGACACTTTTTTGAGCTCCATGTTTTTGGATTTGCCATCCACAAAACTCGGTCCCCAAGTAGGACACTTCCATTCGTATCTTCATGGGTGACAGGTACATAGATCGTGACGGCGTGTCAAGCTGGAGCCATTTTTTAGATAAAAGTGTACGCTTACAGAACTATGAAACTTTATTTTTCTCCCACTTCACCCTTTGTTAGAAAAGTTCGTCTTATTGCTGCTTCACTTAATATGACCGATGAAATTCAAATCATCCCAACGGATGTTTATGCAAAAAATGATGATTACAAACAAATAAATCCATTGATCAAAATTCCAGCCTTAGAAACTCGTGAGGGACAAATTCTGACGAACTCACCCTTCATTTGCCAATACCTGATTTCGCTCAAACCTGGTTCTGGCTTGTGGCCCCAAGGGAATGATCTTTGGCGGGCTCTCAACTTACAGAGTATTGCGGATGGAGGTATGGAAGCGGCTGTGCTTCGTCGCTACGAAAGCCTTAGGACTGCTGATAAATTTGACTCCAGCTTTGATCAAAAACAGCGACAAAAGATCTTAAATGCACTTGAGTTTTTGGAAAGAAATTTGGCTGAGCTGTCGACCATACAGATGGGTATAGCTGAATCCTCTGCACTTTGTTTTGTGGACTATTTGCACTTGCGATTTTCCAAAGAGAACCTAGGAAATCAATTTCCGAGGCTCTTTGGATGGGCAGAAAAGTGGAATTCAACTCCATGGGTACAAAAAACAGCCCCACCAAAGGCCTAATTGCTTGATCTCAAATAACATCCAATTACTGCCAATCAGGCTCAACCCCGGGGATGATTTAAAAATTAAATTGTTTCAAGCCTGCCAACTTCATCAAATTGAAGCTGGGTTTATAATTTCTGGAATTGGATCACTCAAGACTCTTCAGTTGCGCCTAGCCAATTCAAATGATGTTTTAATCAAAAATGAGTGCTTCGAAATTCTAAGCCTTCAGGGCTCTATTTCCGTGGACGGTCTGCATATCCACCTTTCAGTTTCGGACGCAAAGGGACAAGTTGTCGGAGGACATTTAATGGAAGGATGTCTGATTTTTACAACTGCTGAAATCCTTGTGGTGGGATGCCCTGATTACAACTTTACTCGCCCACTCGATACTTTAACAAAATTTAAAGAACTGAAAATTCAAAAAAAAATAAGAGACCAAAAATTATAAAAAATCTTGGGCTTCGCGGCCCAGATCCTTCAACATGTCTCGTACTTTATCGTAGTCTGAATCCAGAGCAGGTTCAAAATCTGTCACATTAAATAGCGCCTTGAAAGTTTTTAGTCCTTCTTCAGATTTTACAAACTTACGCATCAACTGAATAATTTTATCCTGCAACTCAGGCGGAAAGTCTTTTCTAAAAATAACAGGATCGTTAGGAATAGGTCCTGTTTTTTCTAAAATAACAACCTGAGTGTCCACATCTGGGTACTGAGTGCGTACCAACCGACGAGCATCCATGGGTTGACCCTTGTCATTTTTTTCTGGCACGTGGAAGGTGGCCCCTGCATCCACTTGCTTTTGGTAAACCATGCTCACAACTGAATCGTGACGACCGGCAAATACAAATTCCTTTGGTTTCACTTTGCGATCTTTAAAAAGTTTTGCAGCTAATAAATATCCAGAGCTCGAGGCTGGATCTACAAAAGCAAATTTTTTGCCTTGAATTTCTTCAACAGATTTTATCCCATTTTTGTGAGCTAAAATTTGTCCATAGTAATGATTTCTTCCGTAGCTGATGATGCGAAGCCTGGCTGTAACACCGTATTTTTCATGGGCTAAAATATAACCAAAAGTATTGACGATTCCCAAGTCAGCTCGTTTTGTCCCAAAGGCTTCAACCAGAGCAATGTAACTGACAGGCACTTGCACATCAAAACTTAAGCCTGTTTCTTTTTCAAAATAGGCTTTGAGTGCTTTTGATGTGTCTTTTAAAACTTGAATTTCTTGGCCAGGAACTAAATAAAACTTTATCGGATTTTTGGGAGATCCCAATTCTGCGGTTCGAGTGCAACTCAAGTTAACGAGAGAAAAAAAGGAGAGGAAAACAAAAACTAGTAATCGGCTCCAAGACCCACACTGATTTGGTCTGATGAGACATTGAGATCTTCGTTGAAAGATTCGTTGCGGCGAAATTCGGCTGATAACCATAGATTGCTGAAACCATACTCTCGATCCATGATAAAGGCCAGTCTCTTGTTGAGAGCCGTCAGATTAATAAGAAGCCCTCCACCCGCGTACCCGGCTGGGGCGCCCACAATGTTATTATCGCCATCGTCTCGGTATTCGATCAATGCATTGTAAATCAAACCGCCAGTGGCGTAAGGGACAAACCATTGCCGTTTTACAAATTCAAATCGATAAATCACACCTGCAAAAACCGGAATCGAAAATAAAGTAAATCCTTCAAGTGGTTCACGCACATCTCCTGATGCAAAAAAACCTCGTCCACTGGCAATAGCCAACCCACCACCGAGTTGAATTCCTGCTTTTCCAAAAGATTTGAAAGGCTGCCATTCGTAAATGAAATCTAGGCCTGACAAATTACTTGAACCATAAAAATCCCCATAGCCAAAGTCAGAGCCATTAATATTTGTGGAGATTTCAGGAGCTGTGGTGGAAATGAAGCGAAAAAATAGAGAGTAGTCCCGGGCTGACTTGGTGGGAACTTTGTAGTGATAAACACTTTCCTCATCAATCAGGTAAAGTCCTTCTTTGGCTTGAGGATGCTCAATACGTTTTGATTTAACGATTGGTTTTTTATCCGCTCCTAAAACTGATTTAGAATCTCTGATCACCTGAGCATTTAAAAAACATGGGACGAGAAAGGCTGATAAGAACTTGATCAATTCCACGCCTTTCTCCATCTTAAGAAACCAAACACGATTACAAGAGACAATACAAGAGTAGCTAAAAATCCAATTAGATTAATGAGCTGAACAAGTCCAATAATAGGCCAGAGCAGGATTCTCACTGAGGATTTTATAAATTCATTTTGGGCCACCCACTGAGCGATTTTAGGACTCATAAAGTAATAGGCCTTAACCACTTTTCGCCCCATCCAATGGGGAACTAAATATTCATTTTTAAATTTTCTGAGCAAATTGACATGGGGATCGAGAGCACTTCCGTAAGCCGCTGTCGCAATAAAACAGCTGGTATCTGTTAATAGCCCCACCACTTCAGAGGGCGAAGTGCACACGTTGCGACAGTCAGAGGCGGGATCTGAGTAAATTCCTTCCACTGTGCAATCTGTACTTGAAACATGATCGATATTACCTGTGGTGTCTTGGCTTCCCATTTTAAAACAATAACGAGCTTCATTGTTAAGCCCATCAATAGAACTGGAGGCCACATCACCCTGAGCAGTAATGGAAAGTACACCATACAGCTCTGTACCCGTGGTGATTTGATTGAAGGTCTCAACATCATTGGTAACAGCCCCTGCATCCTCTCCAGAGGTCCCAGTGGGCAGAAGGAAAAAAACTAAATTATCATAAGTAACTCCTGAAGCATCCGTAGCCGGAAAATCAGACGCAATCCCAGGAGTTAAATCACGGTCCACGTAAACTTTTCCATCTCCAGGAAAAAGTCGAAAAAAGCAGGCCCCTTTAGAGGTTACGCAAGCCGCAGGATTTGGATCTGGACTGGCAATCGGTGGAGGAGTGTAGGTGTTGACCGTGGCATCGTCGACTCCTGGTTCCACATTGACAAAACGTGTGATGACTTTCACGTTTACTTTTTCATTCCCGATATTATTACAATCAGTGCCCACTCCGAAAGTGATGGTCTGATTGATATTGCTAGCACAATTACTAACGCCACCCGTGAC
>JBKDFX010000102.1:0-4785 GCA_046336825.1 Bdellovibrionales bacterium
CAACCGTAAAGTTCATCACGAAAACGAGCTGAATTTTTTGCGTAGAAATAATTTTGTACGATTTGATATTGATATTCAAAGGCTTGAGGGCTGTTGGGGTTTTGCTCAATGAGATACTTAAAGCTCAATCGTGCAGAATCACTGTTACCCTTATCCATATAATAATAGGCTAACTTTTCTATATAATTAGATACATTACTTTGGCCCGTGATTTCTTGAAAATACTGAGGTGCATCTTGTGCACTTTTTTCAGCCGCATAAAAAACAACAAGGTCTCGAAGAGCTTCGCTTTCAAGCTTTTCTTTATTCACAACTCTTTTTGATGCTAACTCATCACCTGTAGATCTTTGACTATCCCTAATAATACTTTCAAGATACCTTAAGGCTTGATCAAATTTACCAATACGATACAAGCACCATGCCGCTTTATACATTGAATAAGTATTAAGACGATGATTTTTATTTTTGATGAGCGCTGCATATCGATTGTAAGCAAGCACCCACTTTTCATTTTCAAAATAATATTCTGCTAGGGAAAATTGAGCCTCTCCGACAAAGCTGCTTCTGGGGTGATTCTTAATCAGCTTTTCATAAAACTGAGCCCCCTTATCAAGTTCACCCAGTTCAAAGTGATTAAAACCTAAAAAAAATAGAGCCTGCGGGATTTTTTCATCACGTGGAAAATCTTTGAGAAACCATTCGTACAATTGGATGGCTTTTCTATTGAGTTCACGAGCTTCACGCATGTCCAAAAGGGGGCGTTTTTTAGATTTGCCTTCATTAAACAACTTTACTTTTTTATCAAACTCATCCTGTTTTCGTGTATCAATCAAAACAGATTTTTCCACATAGAGTTCGGCCAATCTCAGCCATAGTTCTCCACGATTGTCACTGCTTTTGAACTTTTGTGTTAATTTAAAGAGCTCATCGATTTGTTTATTTAATATTCTTTCATATTCAGCTAAATCCCCTGTTGCAGCTGACTTTAGGATTTCACTCGATTTAGGAGGTTTAACATCATTCAAATCATATTTATTTTGTTTTGAGAATCCCAAATTTGATTTTGTATCAGGTATATCAGTAACTCTTTTATCTCCTTGTTTTCCGAGTTGACCGCCACGGCTTTCCTCTTTTACTTGTGATAAAAATTCACCCACGGTTTTTTTTCGTGCATATGATGAAACTACGAGAAAAAAAGAAATTACAAATAACGAAAAGCCTGTATTCATATATTACTCACAACTCGATTTCCCAAGAAATTGATAGTTTCCTATTTCATCTAACCAGTACTCACCATTGAAGGGATAATACTGGTAACCGTTTTGCACGTAAAAATCTCTTGATCGGTTATCATCAACCCGTGCTTCGGGCAGATCAGTTCCTTGAATTTTTTTCTTAATATTTTCTTTCTGAGCACCAATCATTTCATAACGAGCAAACGAAGCCTGTTCAAAATAATCTTTCAAATCTGCTTTCATATTAGTCATTTGAACCTTAGCAATTTCACCTATATTTGTTTTTGTGTTTCTGGTACGAACAGCTATCACTTTCAAAGCATAACGACCCAAGGAAGTTGATTTCAGCGCGGGTGTCGACTCAATTTCTTTTTTCTCAGCCTCAAGTCTTTTTAAGTAATTGAGACTTCGTCTAACACTTCCCAAGCTTGAAATTTCACCTGCTACAACTGATGGAATTTTTAAACCGACTCGATCATCTTGATTTAATTTTTTCTGTGTTTGCCATTTTTCAATTTCACTAAAATAAGAAAGTGGATTTGAATAGGAACTCAAAAAAAGTGAAATTTGAGACCGAACAGGGGTGTAAGTCTTTTCAAAAAGACTGATCACTTTGTCCATTTCATCGTATTTGCAGATATACAAATAAACTATTGAACGCAATATCAACGACTCAGGATTGTAATCATCCTCATAAAATGGCGCATGAATCGAATGAAATTGTGAAAGTACTGAACGAAAGCGAGCTCCACGCAACATGGCCCATGTCTGTTCATTGAGTGCTTCATGCCAAAGAAAGTGATCACGTGGCACTTCATTATAATTAGCGACTGCCAAATCCCATTCCTTTTTTTGATAGTAAGCCCTCGCCAATGCCAATTGGGCCGCAACACGATTAGTATCTGTTACACCTGCTTTTCGTCGTGCTGATAACATAGTTTGAAACACTTGAATGGCTTGATCAGGCTTACCTAGCTCTAAATATGCTAAGAACTTTTGATAGAGTGCCTGCGAAAAGTAACGGCTCCCCACTCCAATTTTCGCAAAAGCACGAATGCCTTCTTCAAATTTTTTATTCCTTACTTTTATCTCCCCAATACGAAACTGAACCATGTCTCGATTGGCTTCTGGAACCTCTTCTAAATCAACACGAGACATAGCATAATTGATAAGTGTGTCGTCTCCTAATTCGTCTGCCACCGTAGCTAATTTATCAATGGCTAACTTTGTGTACCTTGGATTACTTGTTCGAATGACATCCACAAATTGAAAAGCTGCAATTTGATTGAGCCCCATTTCAGTTAACATCAGGCCTAAAATGTATTTAATTTGAGCACGTTCAGATTGCAGTTCAGACCTTCGGGAAAGCGAAAACAATTGGATTGCAGCCGATTGATATTGTCCCGATTGAGAAAGCTGTAAAGCCTGACTGAGTTGTCTTTTTAGTCCGCTGTCAGCTTGTTCCACTTTTGTTTGACGTTGATGACTGATCGCTTTTTTCTTTTTTTTGTTTTGAGCAAATCCCAATTGAGAAAATATTAATAAAGCAATTATTATGATGTTTTTCATCTGTAAGTGGCCTCCGGAAAGAAGAAACTAACTCCAGCAGAAAGAAAAACATTGTTAAATGTCCCTTCACCCGCATCAATTTGTTTGGCTTGGTAAAGATTCCAACTTAAGTCCCAGCGGTACGCCATTTTTTTACTCACAGAAAAAATTTGTCCGAATCCAAAATGAATTGTTGCTTGGCTATCACCTGTTTGAATTTCTGTGCCCCCAAAACCAAGGGAAAAGTAAGTGTCGTAGTAGACAATTTTTTGATCAAGCCATGTCATTTTACCGTAAATGGGTGTCCAATTGAGATCAATATTATAATAACTTTTTGCTTCTACTATGCTCTCTGCCGCAGTTCGGTTTTCATTGTTGAGTTCTTTTAAGGCTTGAGTTTTTTCTGAACTCAAAAAGCTGTAACCCAATTCAAGGCCCCACGCCTCACGCCAATTGTAGGTGCCTCGAAAGGTTCCACCAAAAACATTGAACCATGGATCATTTAAGGTAATTGAAGGTCCCACAAAAAGTTGAAATCTGTCTGTACGTGGTAGGTATCTTTTTTGAATAACTGAAACTTCTTTAAAATCAGCAAGACGATTCAAATCTCCTATTTTTTTTACTTCTTTATCCGTCTTAATCTTCTGAGAAGTTGATTTGGCAGTTTCTCTCGGAGTTTCATTAGCTGCGGAGGCCTCTTCTTCTGCCTCTACCTGCGGTGAGGATCGATTATCAAGTTCAAGTTCTATTAAATTTAATTCCTCAACATCACTGTCCTGAGCAGCAACAAAATTACTGGTGAGAAAAAAAGCTGCGATTAATATTTTTAGTCTCACGGTCACCTCTAAAACAAGTAGTTCAGTCCAATATCAAGAGTGTTTGTATAATGAATGCGATCTTTGAATGCACCGTAGCCAGGATCTGGTTGAGCCTCCTGTAAAGCTCCACTCTTAAATGGAGTTGGAGCCTGATGAATTAGCAATCTTAAATCAGTCCTGAGACTCAAATGATTTGTGAAGTAGAATTTATAACCCACACCAGCTGATAGACTGAAATAATTTGTATTATTCTGATATTGAGTGAGGCCGACGCCAAGAAGTGCTTGCAAATGAGTGTTGATTGATTTCAATTTTGAGATACTCATTTTTCCATAAAAAAGTTTTTTATTGTAGTCTAAGTTAACGGAGTATAAGGGCTTCGGCGCACGATTAAAATCAAGATCAAACCCAGTCCCACCCAGTTGTTTTGCATAATCAGACAGACCTGTGCTATGGGCATAAAAAATTCCTCCCCAGGCCGTGTCCTCAGTTGCATGGTGGTAACCCGCAAATCCCAAGCGGCTGACATCAAATATGGGTTCAGTCATCAACCACCCGTAATAAACTCCCATTTCAAATTTTTTCTCGGTCACAATATTTCTTGAACGAACCATGCCCGGTTTTTCAAATACAGGCAAAACTGATTCTTTAGCCAACTCATCCTCTGACAACTCAATATTTTGCGCAGGCGACAGCCAAGGAAATAAAAAAATCAGACTTACGATGAATTGCAGCAAAATCATATAAACCCTTGTTACGTCTAAAAAAAGCCCAACGCGTCTTCTTATTTTGAGAAGGCTCGTACTTTAGAGCAAGCTTGCCCTAGACTAAGGGTAGGCTGATATTCAAAAAAATTAAGGGAACTCGACTTATGTCTCTCGTAATGAACTGAACTTATCGAACTTGTGCTGAAAATAAATCATGAAAGTTGATAATTCCAATAGGCTTCTTTGGATTAGATCCATGAGAATCGAGAACAAACAAGGATTGTATTCTCAATTGTTCCATCAAAAACAGGGCCTTTTCTGCCAATTCATTTTGATCAATCGTTTTGGGTGATCGGTTCATCAGATCCAAGGCTGTTCCGTTAAGAGGATCAGATGATTTTTCTAGTCTCCGACGAATGTCGCCATCGGTGATAATTCCAATCAGTTCTTCTTGTGAGTTTATGACCCCTGCAGTGC
>JBKDFX010000103.1:0-11155 GCA_046336825.1 Bdellovibrionales bacterium
AACTAAAAAATACGGCTCTAGCGGCCATTGAAACTCAGAAGCAATTGATTAAACAGGAAAAGGAAGAAAAAGAGCGTCAGGTGATGGAGGAGAAAATCAAAGTCACAACTCATGAATGTCAGAAAAAAATTCTTTCATTCAACTCCGTAGAAGAGCTAGACGCCTGCTTGATGGAAGCCCTTCAGTTAAACCCCATGCATGTTCTCATTTCTGACGTAAAAGCTGAATTTGAAGTCCTTCTTGCCAATCGAGAATCAAAACGTCAACAGCAGGCAGAACTCAACAAGAGAATTGCACAACTGAAAAGAATTTTTGACGAAGCAGAAAAGTCTGAAAAAGAAGGCGAGTATCTGGCCATTCTGGAGGCTTATTCCAAAGTCACAGAATCCAAATTGCCTGATCCAGGTCGATTAAAAATTAAATCTGAAAATCGTATCCGCCAGCTCAAAAAAGAGATGGCTGAAAAAATCAAAAAATTTGAAGAAGAATCACTTGGATTTGAGCAAAAGAAAAACATAAGACAAGCCGTTTTGACCTTGAGAGAAGCCATTAAAATTGATCCCACCCGTGAGGACTTAAAAGATAAAGCGGAAGCTTTAAAAAATGAATTGAGAAAACAAATGATGGAGATTTATCAAGAGGGTATCTTAGAAGAAAGCTTTGGAAATGTTGAAGGTGGAGACAATCGTGCTGGTGCCAAAGAAAAGTGGAAAAAAATTGTGGACACAGATTTGCCAGATGGTGAGTACTATCAAAAAGCTTATATCAAATTAAAAAAATACGGAGCTCAGTAGTGAAGTTTTTTGAGAGATCCTATAACAGCGAACTGATTCGGCCCAAGCCACTTATTCATCAAGATGAGGCCGGAGGGTTGATTTTAATTGTCACTCCCTGGGGATCCCAGGAGGGAGCCCAAAAAACTCTTGATTTTATAGTGCAACATTTGATGACAGTGAAACAAGATCAGGAGCACACATCTCCGTTTCAAAAAATTCAAAGTCTTTCAGATGATGCCAATCAGCTCAGGCAGGCCGCAATGATGGCTAACGATTTTATTTATCGAAGTGTTAATCCAGATTCATTGGAATTAGTTGTAGAAGTCTTATTTTTAGGAATACAAAAAAAACAGGTCGCCTGGTGTCAGATTGGATGTCCTCATTTATTATTGAAAAAAAAGAAAGAATCATTACAGCCCATTTCGTGCCATCCAGAAACCCGTGCTGATCTTCTTAAGTTTCCACTACCGCAGTATTTTTTAGGAGCTGATGCGACAGTTTCTCCTCGTTGTGGTGATTTGCAATTGGATAAAGGGGACGAAGTTATTTTACTTTCCTCAAGTCAACTGCCAACTTCTCTGTGGTCAGCAACGCAGTCTTCAGAACTCGAGGAATGGACAGATCGAATAACGGAAGTGGACAGTTCACAACCGTTCTGGTTGGGTCGATTGAAGCTCGATTGATTTTATTTTTCTTTGAACTTGCCTAAAAAGAGCACGATGTTCAGGGGCTCTGAAAAAGACTTCCACTCGACCGATAACAGTTTCCATTTTTTCATTCACATCCCAAACGCCGCCGAGGGCTCGATTCATTCGTAAAATCGAAGTTTGAAGCATACGTTCCTCTAAGATTCTTTCCCATCGACGTGATTTATTTTCTGATTTTGAAGAAGTTAAAATTTCCAAAAAAGCAGGATCCTGACAGTCCCTTAAGCGTGGATCACTTTCAAACGAATCAAGAGAGATTCGAAGACAGGGATCTATGATGTTCGTATTAACTCCTATTTGTTTCTGCGCCAACCAGGTGAGGTAGGGTACTTTCCAAGCTTCTGAAGCTGATTTTAATGAAACCCAATCACTGGATTCAATCAGTGCACGGGCCGTCCAAGGTCTTAAGCCTTCTGGAATTTCATTCCACGGGGTGGTGGAAGTGGCAGATTTAATAGCTGAAAGCTGTTCACTCATCCAATCCCAATATCCAAAATTCCACCGACTCAGCTTGGGAATGTCAGGGGGCGAAAATGGAGTCAATTTTAATTCACTGGCGACATTCAAAAAAAACTCTTTTGAAGTTTCCATCGAAGAACCCGAAAGGGGGTTGGTCTCCAGTCGGTCTGAAAGAGTTCTGAAAACTTGAGGAGGCTCTGTGTGGAGGAACAACTCCTCTTCTCGAATCATCGCATATTGAACGGGTGCACCAAGAAGCCAATGGGCCCAGGAAGATTCGATCAGATGAAGTCGGTTGTCAGTGAAAGCAGAGTCCGGTTTTGAAAGAGAAATAAGCAGAGAAGCATTTTCAAGTTGAGCTCGAGGAGCCGAGGCTCCTAAACTTTCTAAAAGTGAAACCCCAATATCAGCAATGGAAATATTTTTATCCATAGTCCATGAAACGGGTGAGTCTCGTCGACGCTGCTGAGGTTTCCAAAAAAAAGCCACCTGGGTTGATTCACTGTGAAGATTGGCATTGGCGTGAAAAACTTTTCGGTCATACAGGTCTCGACCTTGGAGACCCACTAAAATAAAATTAGTATTATCCCAACGCCCGGATTTGCGGATTTTTTGAATGAGATCAAAAAGAGTGGCATCAAATTCTTCGAATTGGGTATCAAAACTCTTTTCCAAAGGATCCCCAAAAGAATTCATTAAAGGGCGACTCAAAAAACGTAAATCAGGCACATAAAACACAGTGAAAAAGCCCTCATGATTGTCTAGATCTGCCAACCATTGCTGAAACACTTCAATATTTTTACGGAAAGGGCGAAGCCAGGGACTCACATTGAGTTCTAAAAAGTCTTCGAACACTTCGAAGCCCTGTCCTAGGCCCGTTTTTTTCAAAACAGGGGGGCCACCCGAAAGAAAAATTGTTCTGAGGCCAGCCTCGTAAGCGGCTCTTCCGACAGTCATGGTGTCTGGCTTTAAAAAATGGCCGGGATGTCTTACTTTAGAGTCAAGGGGGTGCAAACCTGTCATAAGGCTGGTGATGGCGGGTGTGCTCAATAAACTAGTTGTGTAGGCATGAGTCCACTTGACTGATTCATTGCATAAGATTTGAATTCCTGAATTTCGCCCAGATCGATCTTCGCTACAAACAGCATCCGCAAAGCTCAAGTTGTCCACGGCAATGACAATATAGCTTGCAGGCTGTTCACGAAAACACCCGACAAGTGACAAAAATAGGAAAGTCATTGAAAAAATTTTTTGCAACAGAGCAATGCGACTCATAAGTTGACCCTATCCCCAGCGTCTCAGCATAATAGCAAGAGTTTTAGAAAAGAAGGAAAATTCGCTTGTTGGGAGGAAGTCTTCATGGAGTTAACTGGAAAAATAATTTCTGTCGCCCATTATTTGGATCAGATCGTGCTCTGGATATTAATTATTTTGAGTATCACAAGTGTGGGTATGATTTTAGAAAGATTTTTTGCTCTCCGTAAAGTGACAAGTGAATCCGAAAAAGTGCGAGCTCGGATTCGATTGGCACTTCAAGGAAATTCTGTCGAAGATTTTGAACATTTAGCTAAAGATCTCAACTCTCTTGAAGGCCGAGCGGCTCATTATGCTCTTAGGCATATGAAAGATTCAGGCACCAAAGGTCTAGAAGAGGTTTTCAATACTTACACACTGACTGAGCGACCTGATTTAGAAAGATTTCTAAACTTTTTAGCCACGATTGGTTCAAATGCTCCCTACATCGGTCTTTTCGGAACTGTACTTGGGATCATGAAAGCCTTTAATGATCTTGCTCAGGCCAGCGATGCAGGCCAACAAACAGTTATGGCAGGAATCGCTTTGGCTCTTATTGCTACAGCAGCAGGTCTGTTTGTCGCTATCCCAGCTGTCATTTTTTATAACTACTATAGCAAACAGGTGAAAAGCATTTTGCAAAGCTTGGACTCAGTCAAAGAATTGGGACTGGCATATGCTAAAAAGAAAGGTCTCTAAAGAATGGCGAGTAAATATTCCCATGATAATGAGTCCATAGCTGATATCAACGTGGTCCCACTGGTGGATATCATTCTGGTTGTCTTGATTATTTTTATGGTGACAGCCCCTATGATCATGAAGCCTTCGATCAAAGTTAATTTGCCCCAAGCGGCCAGTGGTGAACAGACGGTCCAAACTCAATTGAATGTCACAATTGCGGCCAACGGAACACTCTCCTTAAATGGGAAAGCAGCAGACGCAACAACAATATCTAACGAAGCTAAAAGTGCTCTGGCTCAAAATCCAGATATTCAAGCGGTGATTTCTGCAGATAAAGATGTTCCCCACGGAGCCGTCGTTCAAGTGTTGGATCTCATCAAAACTGTTGGAATTAAAAAATTCGCCATCAGCATCGACAAAAAATAGTGTGACAGGTACGTAGATCGTAACGGCGCGTCTTAATGTTTCAAAATGAGATAATTGAAAAATTTTGAGATAATCGTAATTGGATCCCATTTTCGTCACAAATAATTCAAAAGTTTTGCACTCTAATTTCTAATCTATTTGAGATGACCTAAAATTTTATCATTTCGAAACACATTTTAGATCATGGCATGGTTTGCATGAATATCCTGTCGGATCCTTAGTTTTTTTAAATTTTATATCAGGAGCCGGTTTTATGAGACTTGTCTTGCTAATATTTATGATTTCACTTTGTCAAATCAGTCACGGAATCAATGATCTGAAAAAAATTAACACTAATGCTTTAATATCAAATGCAAAGATTCTAAGTATAGAACTCAAAAGACAACTCGACTCTCATGGAGATAGAGTGTCGAGTATGGAAGTTTTTTCAGGAGAGGGTAGATTTTCAGGCTTATTTTCATCGGGCTATCTAGATATGAAAGCCATTGAATTAATGCGAGATTTAGAGGTATATGAGCTTGTACAAACCAATTTAACAGATGCTTATGTTGACAGCCTAGGAGATCGAATTGTTAGTTTTTCAAAAGAATGGATTAGCACAGTATCCGGAGATTGGAGCATTCCAAGTGAAAGAATTAATAAATCGACAAAATTTGTTTTCGATGAATTGAAGATTATTGTCAAGCGATCGGAATCACCTGAAACATTAGCTAGTATTCAAAAAATTGTTAAAGAATTCAAATCTGTGCTTTTGGAATTAGGATCAAGATCTTTAAGTGTAAATGACCAAGTCGAGTATGATAGATTGTTGAGGAATGCAAAACAAACATGGATAATTACGAGTAGCTTTAATTTTACAAATATAAAATTATTTGACTTTTTTAATAGGTCTGGTTCTTCAATCATAATTGACGGTTTTGATTATAGAGATATTTTTTCAAATCGTAAGAATGTAATCAAAATAATGGCCGAAAATCATGGTACACAAACAATTCAAATAGTCTACTAACATTTGTGGTTTTAACCCTTTAAAACTTTATTTTATAACTACCCAAACGGAGGAATAGAGTGAAAATATTAAATCTTCTTTTAGTATTGGCTTGTATTAGTTTTGCTCGCGAGTCAGTTGATATGACGACTGTAAATGGACAAAAAGTATCTATTAAAGTGAGTGACGTAATCGAAACTGCAGCCACTTTAAAGTCGGCGCCTAACTCGGTTGCTGGAAAAGTGACCCTAGATTCGAGTGGTCAGATTGGGGTTATTACCGATATTCATTTTATAATTTCAGGAAAAAAATATGCCCTCAAACAAGGGCATTGCAATAGAAGTAGTGAACACTTGTGTAAAGAAATGGGTAATATCATATGTAAGAAATTTGGTTTTAACTCCTCTTTGGGGCGAAAATATTTTTCAAGTCCGGGATCCTCAAAGGAAATGGAGAGCTATGAAAGAACTTTTGGATTAAGAGGGTATAGCTACTTAACTGTAAATGAACTTGAAGAGGATGGAACACCAAATTCCATTGGTGAATCCGCAAGCGTTAACATTCTCAAGTCAGTGACATGTCGATATTGATAAATAATTTACGTAATAAAATTATCGGGAAATAAACAACTGCTATGAGTGAAAAGTATGATAGCTAAAAAATACATTTACACAATCTGCCTAACAATTTTCAGCTTATCTCAATTATCATTTGGCCAAGTTTCAGAAAACCCTCTCATTTCCGGAGAATGGCCAAGCCCTTTTAAAAATCAGTTGCAAGCTATTAGTTCGAGTCAAAAAGCTTTGGATGAGACTGAACTTAAACTCCAAGAATTGGTCAAAAAAGAAGAAACATTATTAGAGAGCAAATCTGACCTAGAACTCAAAGGTTATTCAGCCCTAGGGTTTTTCAGTGAAATGACTGATCTCATTCAATCTGAATCTTACAACCAAGAGCATATAGATCGACTTCTTGAGCATACAAATAAGGAAGTGACAAACCGCTTACTCAGCACTTTCGAGGATCTCACCCAAGAGACCTTAGATTTAACTATGGCTCTCGTTTATCACGAAACGAGAAAACGAATTGCTGAGGCTCGTATCAAAAATCCAATCGACCTGTTATTTGTTAAAAAGGCCTGGTCAGACATTGAAAAGCTTCGCCTGAAATATTATGCCAACCGGGATCAATTTAAGAAATCCAAAGATACCCGTCGGTCATCGTCATTTAAATCTGCAATCATCAACATGAGAAAATTACACGAGTACTTAGATTCAACCGAAAGCTTGAATGCACGAAAACAATTCTGGCAGGCTCGATGGGTAGGGATTATTAACAAGTTGAAATTAGCAAAAGCCCTTTGGCCTGAAATTAAAACTGTGCTTAAGAATGTTTTTCATGTGCATCAACCCACATTAACAAATAATCCTTTGATCAATTCAGTTAATAAACTTTCTATTCGTGCAGCTGAGGAGCTAGGCCGAACAGTGGAGATCACGGGCCTTGAGCATTTACCTGACCCAAAAACGATTCCACAAAACGAAGTCTATTTTAGTATTCAAAGTCACCGAGACGCTTTGATGGATCAAGTCGCTTTAGCCATGATGGGACTGGATCATGCGGCTCCCTTTGCCGCTGTTTCTAACTTTGCACCTCCGTTACCTTTCGTTAAGGCAAGGATTTTTAAAAATTTAAATGCAAATTTGGGATTTATTGTTGTAGGTGCGGGTGCAGATCCTAAGCCGCTAGAGAAATTCCTTAAATCTTTAGTTGAGTCAGGTGTTCGTCATTTCATTATTTACCCTGAAGGTCGTTTGCCAGAGGGTTTAGGAGCAATGGCCGGTGTGAGAGAGAACTTTTTCAGCGAAAAAGGAGTGATTGCTGTCGCTGAAAGATTGGGTTTAAAAGCTCATCTTATCGCAGCCACTTTTATTGATAATGCCGGTTTGTTTGACGGCCCTAGTTTAACCACTGAGAGTCGATACCGAGTGGAAATTCACGGTGTTATTCGGGATGAAGTTCGCAGGGCCTTCACTCGTCATGGTGATTCGGCCTTGTCTTGGTTATTGGACTATGGACTTATAGAAACCTTGGTGACCAATGAAAAATTAATTTTCGGCCTAGTGAGACCCAGTCAAATCAAGAAAATTGTACTAGAAGAGTACGTTATGGGTCGGCGAGCTTGCCGAAGTTCTTTGAGTCTGTAATTGGTGATTATTTTTGAGAAACTCACCTGTCTCACTTCGAGAATTCCAAAATCAACTTAGGTTTGTCCTTGGGCTGTCCGATACGTCAATATAATGGCTGTACGTTTGTTAGTTTTCCTAGTGCTAACTTTAACCTTTGTTAATGCAGATGCATTTCGTGATTATTACCGTACAGCTGTAGGTAAAAATTCTGTGAGTGACAAGAGAAGTCCCGCTTCTCTGCCAAATCCCTCTGAAGTTGTTCCCAGTTTTGATATGAAAAACAGCATGATCGAGATCAATTGTGGAAGAAAGTTAGCCCAAGAAATGCGAGTCAACAGCCCTTGGGCACAAATTAAAGGAAGATATTGTAAACCCTCAAAAGGTAAAGTGGTGGAAGTGATCAACAAATCCAATGGGTTCACAGCTTCGCTTTTTGAGTTTGGCCAAGAAGTCTACAAAACCGATCTTATACAGCTGAATCAGGGCGCCAACGAGATACAAATCCGTTCTCTGCTTTCTAATGGCCTGTCTGAGCAGCAAACAATTATCGTTTATAGCTCATCTATATAGTTGATAACTCTCATCTTTTATTAACAATAGCGCATTGCGAGATTCTTTTAAAACAGGCTTGCGAAAAGACGTCATCCTTCTGTAGTTTCGTTCCATGTTTCAACCTCTGACAGAATGGCGAGTTTTGAAAAATCGTAGTGATCTGCATTTAGCTCGAAAAGTATGGCACCTCACTTCAGTCTTCTCAGTATTTTTATTTTTTCAGTTGGCACCAACCTCAGCTTCAGCTTTTGCTCTTTTTATTATCGGCCCCATCGCTGTTGCCATTGATTTTCTGAGACTGCGATCAGAAAAAGTAAATGAGTCCGTGGTCGCTATCATGGGTCCCATCATGCGCAATCAAGAAGTCAAAGGTTTGGCTGGTACAACCTACTTGATTTCAGGAGTTGCACTGATATTTCTTATTTTTCCAAAACCGGTTGTAGCCCTTTCGATACTTTTTCTAGCTTTTGCGGATCCCATTGCGAGCTATGTTGGTATTCGTTACGGTCGAGAGCGAATTGTTGGCAATAAAACATTACAAGGGTTTTTAGCAGCCTTGCTCGTCTGTTTTATCTTAACCCTTATTTATATTTATGAGCCTGGAATGGGATTAAGTCGAGCTCTAGTCATTTCAATTCTAGGTGGGATCATTGGTGCTCTTGCTGAACTCGCTCCCATGGGCAAGCTCGATGACAATTTCACTATGCCAGTGCTTTCTGCTTGTGGTCTTTATGTTCTCTTTCTGTTGTTTGATATGACAGCTCAGCTGTCTTAAAAGTTATCCCTAAATTGGAGTGAAAATGTCGAGTACGTCGTCCTATGAAGCCCATGAAAATACGGAGCGCCAGGGTCGTAAATTGGCCATGTATATTTATATTCTCCCCAACCTAGTCACGACCTGTAATTTGTTTGCTGGGTTTTATGCCATTATTCATGCCCTCCGCGGCGAATATTTGGTGGCCTCCTATGCAATAGTTGTGGCGGCTATTTTTGATCAATTGGATGGTCGCCTCGCGCGGCTCACTCGCTCAACTTCAAAATTTGGAGCCGAGTATGACTCCATTTGTGATGTGGTCAGTTTTGGAGTTGCCCCCGCCTTACTTTTATTTCAATGGGCATTAGAGCCTTTCGGTCGTCTCGGTTGGATGGCTTGTTTTCTATTTGTGGCCTGTGGAGCTCTTCGCCTGGCTCGATTTAATGTCCAAGTAAATGTGGTCGAGGGAAATTACTTTCAAGGGCTTCCGATTCCCATGGCCGCGGGCATTGTTGCTTCTTCGGTGCTTGCCTTTGGAGATTTAGGTTGGGATGCAAAAGGCAGTCGCCTTCTTCTTTTCATGACCATTCTACTGGCTATTGTGATGGTTAGTACATTTCGTTATCGAAGCTTTAAAGATTTGGATCTGAAGGAAAGAATGCCATTTCACTACCTGATTTTAGGTGTGGGTGTTTTGTTTGTAGTCGCTCTTTGGCCTGAGGTTATGTTATTCGTACTTTTTATGGCCTATGCCTCAACGGGCGCAGTCTTTGGAATTTTTCGTCTTGGGAAAAATGTTAAAAAAATAAAAAGCAGTGTTTATGCTCCTGCTGCGACCCATGAAAATGATCTCATGGAAGAAATGGATGAAGATGCCAACAAAACTTAGAGTCGGAGTCGTCGGTGCAACGGGAATGGTCGGTCAGACCTTCCTCAATCTTATTGATGAACGTCACTTTCCAATAGAAGAATTACGTCCTTTTGCAAGTGAAAGCTCCGTCGGCAAAACTGTTACTTGCAATAAAAGAACTTGGGTATCTCAATCACTGAAGCCAGGGTGTTTTGAGGGATTGGATGTTGTTTTTATTGCCACTGGAGACGATCTCAGTCGTGAGTGGTCCCCACAAGCTGTCAAATCCGGAGCTTTTGTTGTCGACAATTCGGCCGCATTTAGAATGGATCCTAGTTCTTTTCTGGTGGTTCCAGAAATTAATTTAAATTTAGTAAACAAAAAGCAACCTCAGATCATTGCTAATCCTAATTGTACAACCATTCAGTTGGTGATGGCATTAAAGCCTTTACAGGACCAATTTGGTTTGGAATCAGTTCAAGTGAGTTCCTACCAAGCGGTCAGTGGTGCTGGAGCCCCAGGTTACGATGAACTGCTCGAACAAACAGCTGATTTTAAAAATCCCAAACCAACCACTAAGACTTTTCCTCATCCCATTTTATTTAACGCCATACCTCAAATTGGCTCCTTCAACGAGCAGGGTTTTTCAAGTGAAGAAGTTAAGGTGATGAATGAGACTAAAAAAATTCTTTCACAGCCTGATTTAAAAGTCTCAGCCTTCACTGTTCGTGTTCCCGTTTTAAATGCTCACTCAGAATCTGTTTGGGTGAGTCTCAAAAAAACTCCTCAAAAACGTGAAGTGGTTCAAGCTCTATCAGCATTTCCTGGGATCAAAGTTATCGACGATCCTAAAAATTCACAATACCCTTTGGCCCGAGAAGCCTCAGGTAAAGATGAAGTATTTGTGGGTCGTATTCATCAGGACTTGGATTTTCCCAACCGCTGGCTGCTTTGGGTGGTCGCAGATAACCTCAAAAAAGGGGCTGCTCTAAATGGTATTCAGATAGCTGAAGGAATTTTTGACATTAAGCCCCGCCTATGATCGGCTTAAAGAGTGGTAAAGCTACTCGGGTTCTTATTAATATTAATTCCAGCCTTTGCGACTGTCACCATAACGGGTGTAACTGGAGTCTCTAAGTTTGTTCAAAATATAGATGGCAGTGTCACCATTTACGGTGGAATCCAGGGTGGAAATGTGAGCCCTGCCACCTTCGGCTGTCTTGCCACTTCGGGAGCTTGCAACACCTGTGTGGGGAATGTGGCTAGTGGAACTGTAAGTCCGACGACTCAACATCGCCAGATGCCTTGTAATATGACGGGCGTTTTTAAAGAAACCATCGCCACATTTGCTGGCACTCAAACCACCAATCCTGCCAACGGAAAGTTTCTACTTTGCAATGGAACACAGGAAATCGCCACAACCGTTGATTTGAGTACGAACTTAGCTGTCAGTTGGTCCGATATTTGTTCAAAATCTGTC
>JBKDFX010000104.1:0-15768 GCA_046336825.1 Bdellovibrionales bacterium
ATCAACAAGAATATCCAAATGCAATTCACCCATGCCAGATAATAACATTTGACCTGTTTCTGGATCAGATCTCAAGCGACAGGATGGATCTTCTTTTTGTAGTTTTTCAAGCCCTGCAAGCATTTTTTCTTGATCTGCTGAAGATTTTGCCTCGACAGCTACTGAAATTACAGGCTCTGGAAATCTAATAGACTCAAGAACTACAGGGTGTGAGGTTGCGCATAACGTGTCACCTGTACCTGTAAACTTCAAGCCAATGACTGCACCAATATCACCAGCTTTTAAAAATTGAATTTCTTCCCTGGAATTTGCATGCATTTTAACTAACTTTTGAATTCTTTCTTTTTTATCAGTCCTGGGATTGTAAAGCTGATCACCTAGTTTAACTGTTCCAGAATAAACTCTAATGTAAGTTAGAGTCCCTGCAAAAGGATCATTTGCAATTTTAAAAGCAAGAGCAGCAACTGGGGCTTCAAATTCTGTTGGACATTCTAATTCTTTTTCTGCTTTTTCAGGATGAGTTCCCTTGATAGCAGGAATATCAATTGGTGATGGAAGATAATCGACCACAGCATCCATCAGAGGCTGCACACCCTTATTTTTAAAAGCTGCTCCACAAAGAACTGGAAAAACCTTTAAAGACAAAGTTCCTTTTCTTAAAGCTGATTTTAGCTCCGCGGAAGAGACTTGCTCACCATTAAGGTATTTTTCAAAAAGCACATCATCAAGCTCGACTATTTTTTCAATAACTTTTGTGCGGTATTCATAAACTTCTGTTTCAATGTCGCTAGGAACTGGTAATTTTTTAAATTCGTCACCCTTACCGGTGTTGTCCCAAATCAGAGCTTGATTTTCAATTAAATCTACACATCCTACAAATTTATCTTCAGAGCCTATCGGAAGTTGAATAGGAATAGCGTCTGCTTGCAATTTCTGCTTGAGAGAGTCAACACACATTCCAAAATCAGCACCCACGCGGTCCATTTTATTAACAAAACAAATTCTTGGAACTTGGTATTTATCCGCTTGTTTCCAAACTGTTTCAGTTTGAGGCTCAACACCGTTAACAGCATCAAATACTGTAATGGCTCCGTCTAAAACTCTTAAACTTCTCTCAACTTCAATTGTGAAATCAACGTGACCTGGAGTGTCGATTAAATTGATTCTGTGGTCCTTCCAAGAAATCATTGTTGCTGCAGAAGTAATTGTTATTCCGCGCTCTTGCTCTTGGACCATCCAGTCCATTGTGGCAGCGCCATCATGAACTTCACCAATCTTATGACTTTTACCTGTGTAGTAGAGAATTCTTTCTGATGTCGTAGTTTTTCCAGCATCAATATGAGCCATCACACCGATGTTTCGAGTGTATCTAAGTTCATCGCGAGTTTTTGGATCCAATGCCGACATGAAATCCCTACCAATAATTCAAAATTTTAACTTTGTTCAAAAAAAAATCCCCTGGCTCAAAAGAAAACCAGGGGACCTTACTAATTGTCAAAAATATTTTACCAATTGTAGTGTGAGAAAGCCTTATTAGCTTCAGCCATTTTGTGAACATCTTCTTTCTTTTTTATAGCATTACCGCGATTGTTGTATGCATCAAGAATTTCACCAGCCAATCTCTTAGAAAAATCTTTTTCGCCTCTATCTCTAGAGTACTCAATCAGCCAACGCATAGCGAGTGAAAGACGTCGAGATGGACGAACATCAGTAGGAACTTGGTAAGTAGCACCACCAACACGTCGAGATCTGACCTCGATTGAAGGTTTAGTATTTTCAAGTGCTTTTTTAAGAACAGCAAGCGGTTCTTCAGCTTGAACTTTTCCTTTGATCTCATCCAAGGCTCCATAAAAAAGCTTTTGAGCAGTCGCTTTTTTACCTTGAATCATCATTTTATTAACAAATTTAGCGATCACAAGATCCTTAAAAACTGGATCTGGAATAACTTCTCTTCTGTATGTGCGTTTACGACGAGACATGTTTTATCCTTTATTAATTATTTCTTTGGTTTCTTGGCGCCGTACTTTGATCGACTACGAAGACGACCATTAACACCTTGTAAATCTAAAACTCCACGTACGATGTGATATCTGACACCTGGCAAGTCTTTCACACGACCACCACGGATAAGAACAACTGAGTGCTCTTGAAGGTTGTGACCGATACCTGGGATGTAAGAAATTACTTCAAATCCATTGGAAAGACGGACCTTAGCTACTTTACGTAAGGCTGAGTTCGGCTTCTTTGGTGTTGTTGTATAAACACGAGTACATACTCCACGACGCTGAGGACATGATGCTAATGCAGGAGATTTTGTACCACTTTTTTGAACGGTGCGCTCTTTACGAATGAGCTGGTTGATTGTAGGCACTGTCTGTATCCTTTCAAATTTCTTCTCAATAGACCGGAAGCGCATGGAACTTAATAAAGTTCGCGCATCCGGTCAAGGTTAAATCTTTACCCCTGTGGGTGAGCTGTTATCCCAGGAAGGCTCATCATGGGCTCATCATCATCTTCTTTAACTATGACTTTCCAGCGCTTGTAAGTCGTCAGACCAGTTCCAGCTGGAATTAGACGTCCCATAATGATGTTTTCCTTTAGACCGCGTAATTGATCTGTACGGCTGTTTATAGCAGCTTCAGTCAAGACCTTTGTAGTTTCTTGGAATGAGGCGGCTGAAATCCAACTGTCGGTACTTAAACTAACCTTAGTAATACCTAACAAAAGTGGACGAGAAGATGCGACTTGACCGCCCTCTTTTGTAACCTTTTCATTTTCCTCAAAGAAAGCATATTTCTCAACCTGCTCCCCTGCCAAGAAACGCGTGTCACCTGGATCAGCAATTTCAACCTTACGAAGCATCTGACGTACAATCACTACAATATGCTTATCGTTGATTGCCACACCCTGAAGTCGGTAAACTTCTTGGATTTCATTAGCTAAGTAAGCTGCTAAAGGTTTTTCACCGAGAACAGCTAAGATATCGTGTGGATTAGTTGGTCCATCCATAAGAGCATCACCAGCACGAACGTACTCACCTTCACGAACTGTGACCGCTTTACCCTTTGGAATTAGGTATTCACGCTGCTCGCCAACTTCAGGGGTTACAATAACACGCTGTTTACCTTTAACGTCTTTACCAAATGTAACGTATCCATCAATTTCAGAAATGATCGCTGCTTCTTTTGGTTTACGAGCTTCAAAAAGTTCAGCAACACGCGGAAGACCTCCCGTAATGTCCTTAGTTTTAGAAGCTTCACGTGACATCTTAGCAATAATATCACCCGCATGAAGCTCCTGACCTTCTTGAACAAGAAGCTGAGCGCCAACAGGAAGTAAGTATCTAGCAGGTAACTCACGACCAGGGAGATTCAGAGGCTTACCTGCCTTATCGACAAGGTAAACTGTGGGCTTAACATCAGTAGATTTAGTTTCAGTGATAACTTTAGTCGCAAAACCTGTTACCGCATCAACTTGCTCCTGCATTGTCGTGCCTTCTTCAATATCTTGATACTGGATAGCACCTGTGACTTCCGCAATAATTGGATTTGAGTAAGGATCCCATTCGGCAACGTTAGATCCTTTTGTTACTTTTTCACCATCTTTGAAGTTCAAAACAGTTCCATAAACGAGTTTAAATCTTTCACGCTCACGTCCAGTTTCATCGATAACAGTGGCCTCACTGTTACGATTCATAACTGTTAATTTACCTAAACGGTTTGTAACAGTTTGAACTCCATGAAGCTTGAGAACACCATCATGACGAGTGGTGTGAACTGATTGTTCAACTGATTTAGAAGCTGCACCACCCAAGTGGAATGTTCTCATCGTCAACTGCGTACCAGGTTCACCTATGGATTGAGCTGCAATAATACCTACAGTTTCACCAAGGTTAACAGTAGCTCCTCGAGCTAAATCACGACCGTAACACTTAACACATACTCCGCGAGCAGATTCACAAGTTAAACCTGAACGGATATAAACTTTGTCAACTCCAGCTTCATCAACTTTCTTGATTTGAGTTTCTGTAATTTCCTCTCCAGTTTTAACAATTACTTTTTGTGTTACTGGATCAACAATGTCTCTAAGAGCCGTGCGACCCAAGATTCGATCACCGATGGCTTGAATGATTTCTCCGCCTTCATAAACTGGAGTAACTTCTAGTCCATCCTGTGTTCCACAATCAATTTCGGATACGACAACGTCTTGGGCGACATCTACTAAACGACGAGTTAAATATCCAGAGTTGGCAGTTTTCAATGCAGTATCTGCGAGACCCTTACGGGCACCATGTGTAGAGATAAAGTACTGAAGAACTGTTAAGCCCTCGCGGAAATTGGCTGTAATCGGAGTCTCAATGATTTCGCCTGAAGGTTTAGCCATCAAACCACGCATGGCTCCCAACTGACGAATCTGACTTGCAGAGCCTCGCGCTCCAGAATCCGCCATAATAAAAATTGGGTTGAATGAGGGGCCTGTGAATTCTTTGCCATCAATAATGAACTTAGACTTTTCAATTTGGTTCATCATTTCTTTCGCAAGCTTATCAGCTGTTTGCGCCCAAATATCGACAACTTTATTGTAGCGCTCGCCGTCAGTAATCAAACCTTCATCATACTGCTGTTGAATTTCTTGAACTTGCTTATCAGCATCACCAATTAATTTTGGTTTGCTTTCAGGAATAATCATATCATCGATACAAATCGACATACCTGCGTAGGTAGAATATTTGAATCCTAATTGCATGATTTGATCGGCTAAAATACAAGTTGCTTTGGCTCCGGCTAATCGGAAAGTTTTATCAATAAGACCTGCAATGGTTTTCTTATTCATAACAACATTCACTTCATTAAATGGGACTTCTTGAGGTACAACGTCAGCCAAAATTGATCGGCCAACAGAAGTCTCTTGAAGTTTTCCATTAATACGAACCTTACAAGCTGCCTGAAGATCAACTAAACCAGTCTCGAAAGCGTATAGTGCCTCTTGCACACTTGTAAAAATCTTTCCCGTACCTTTTGCGCCAGGACGAACACGAGTTAACCAATAAAGACCCAAGACAACGTCCTGAGATGGATTGATGATTGGTTTTCCGTTTGCGGGCGACAAGATGTTATTGGTCGACATCATCAAAACGCGAGCTTCAACTTGCGCTTCGATTGATAGAGGAACGTGAACTGCCATTTGGTCGCCGTCAAAGTCTGCATTGAATGCAGTGCAAACGAGTGGGTGCAATTGGATAGCTTTTCCTTCATGCAGTACTGGCTCAAAAGCTTGAATTCCAAGTCGGTGAAGAGTTGGTGCACGATTGAGAAGAACAGGATGTTCCTTTACAACATCAGCTAAAATATCCCAAACCTCAGTCACTTCTTGATCAACTAAACGTTTAGCTTGCTTGATTGTTGTCGCAAGACCTTTTTCTTCAAGTTTGTTGTAAACAAATGGTTTGAACAATTCGAGAGCCATTTTTTTAGGGAGTCCACACTGATGTAATTTTAAGTTTGGTCCCACAACGATAACAGAACGACCCGAATAATCCACACGCTTACCAAGTAGATTTTGACGGAAACGGCCTTGTTTACCTTTCAACATATCACTCAGAGATCTAAGTGGTCGTTTATTTGGCCCAGTAAAAGTCTTACCTCTTCGTCCGTTGTCTAATAGCGCATCCACTGCTTCTTGAAGCATTCGCTTTTCATTGCGAATGATAATATCAGGGGCGTTTAATTCTTGGAGTCGCTTTAATCGATTGTTACGATTAATGACTCGACGGTAGAGATCATTTAAGTCAGAAGTTGCAAAACGACCACCATCCAATGGAACTAACGGACGGAGATCAGGTGGCAGCACAGGAAGTGTTTCAAGCATCATCCACTCGCATTTATTGTTGGAGTTTTTAAATGCCTCTACCACTTTTAAGCGCTTAGACAATTTTTTAATCTGAGCTTCAGATTTTGTTTCTTTGATTTCCATTCTAAGTTTTTTAGAAAGGTACTCGACATCGATTTTGCGAAGTAAGTCTCTTACAGATTCTCCACCCATACCGGCTTTGAAGTTAGGTCCATATTCATTGAGTGCTGCTTGATAAGCCTCCTCTGAAAGGACTTGCCCTTCTAAAAGTGCCGTCTCCATTGGGTCAATTACGACATAGGCTTCACAATAAAGCACCTTCTCAACATCTTTTAAAGATAAATTAAGTAAGTTACCGATACGTGAAGGCAATGAGCGTAAAAACCAAATGTGAGCTACAGGAGTTGCAAGTTCAATGTTTCCTAAACGTTCGCGTCGAACTTTACTTTGTGTAACTTCAACGCCGCACTTTTCACAGATCACTCCGCGATACTTCATGCGTTTATATTTACCGCAAAGACATTCGTAATCTTTGATAGGTCCAAAGATTTTGGCACAGAACAAGCCATCACGTTCTGGCTTGAAAGTTCTATAATTGATTGTTTCTGGCTTTTTTACTTCACCAAAAGACCATTCTCGAATCATCTCTGGGCTCGCAAGTGAAATGCGAACTGCATCAAATGAAAGTGGATCTTTAGGCTTATCGAAAAAATTTAATAAATCTCTCAAGGTCTACCTCTTTACTTTCTAAACTTTAATGAGTGGGTTGTGATGGCGTTACATCAGCTTCTGAATTTTCTTCATCAACTGAGTCTGTCAGAATGTCAGATTCAATCAACTCAACATTCAGAGCCAATGACTGAAGTTCTTTAACGAGAACGTTAAAGGACTCAGGCAAGCCTGGTTCAAGAATGTTTTCACCTTTCACAATACTTTCGTACATTCGAGTTCTTCCTGCCACGTCGTCTGATTTCACCGTCAAGAATTCTTGCAATGAATAAGCAGCTCCGTAAGCTTCGATTGCCCAAACTTCCATCTCTCCTAATCTCTGACCACCGAATTGAGCTTTACCACCCAAAGGTTGTTGAGAAACTAATGAGTAAGGCCCGATTGAACGAGCGTGAATCTTTTCTTCAACCAGATGGTGAAGTTTAAGCATGTACATAATTCCCACCGTTACTGGGTTAGTAAACGGCTCACCGGAACGACCGTCGAAGAGAATTGTTTGACCAGTTGATGGTAAGTTGGCCTTAGCCAGAAGATCTTTTACATCTTTTTCACGGGCACCTTCGAAAACAGGTGTTCCAACATGAACTCCATCTTTCATAGTTTTGATAATTTTCTTCAATGATTCGTCATCAGCAGTTTCAACTTTTTGAGTGATGTCTTTATCAGAGAAGATATGTTTTAACTCTTCTCTTGCTGCTTGCGAATTCCAATTATCTAAATAAGCAGATAACTGCTTACCTAAATTGTGAGCCGCCCACCCCAAGTGAACTTCCAAAATCTGACCGATATTCATACGAGAAGGAACGCCTAATGGGTTTAAAACCATATCAACAGGAGTTCCATCAGCTAAGTACGGCATATCTTCAGCTGGCAATACTTTAGAAACAACACCCTTATTACCATGGCGACCAGCGAATTTATCACCGATTTGAAGCTTACGTTTGATTGCGACATAAACTTTAACCATTTTAATAACGCCCGGAGGAAGTTCATCACCCTTTTTAAGACGTTCAATTTTCTCTTGGAAAACCATCTTAACAGCGTCCAGCTGATTACGAGCACCATCGATGATTTTGTTAACTTGGAATTCAAGTTCTTGCTCAAGAGGGATGTAAGATAAAAGTTCAAATGGAATTGTCTCAAGATCAGCAAGAGTAATCTCTTGCCCCTTACTTAACAATTTTTGAGATCCATCTTCATTAAGAAGAACTCCATTGGTTTTCTTGCCTATTAAAATGTCGCGCAATTTA
Organism: Bdellovibrionales bacterium; assembly: GCA_046336825.1. Classification (GTDB taxonomy): domain Bacteria; phylum Bdellovibrionota; class Bdellovibrionia; order Bdellovibrionales; family Bdellovibrionaceae. The sequence goes on from JBKDFX010000104.1 coordinate 7,830, forward strand.
GAGATAGCGTTATTTCGGATAACGTTTTGTTCAACTGCAAAATCTTTTTCGAGCTTACGCTTCTTTTCTTCGATAATTGCAGATAATCGTTCGTCCCTTTCAGCACCTTCTCGGCTGTACACTTGAGCGTCAATTACAGTTCCGAAAACTCCCGAAGGAGCTCTCATAGATGTATCTCGAACGTCTCCCGCTTTTTCACCAAAAATTGCTCGGAGAAGTTTTTCTTCAGGTGATAATTGAGTTTCACCTTTTGGAGTTACTTTACCAACTAGTATTGTTCCGGGGCGAACCTCAGCTCCGATTCGAATAATACCTGAATTGTCTAAATCTTTAAGAGCTTCTTCTCCAACGTTAGCGATGTCTCGTGTGATTTCTTCTTTACCCAATTTTGTATCACGAGCCACACACTCAAATTCTTCGATGTGAACTGAAGTGTAAGTGTCTTCCTTGAGAAGTCTTTCTGAAACAAGGATTGAATCTTCGAAATTGTAACCCATCCAAGGAGTGAAGGCGACCAGGATATTTTGCCCTAAAGCCAGCTCCCCAATTTCAGTTGAGGGTCCATCAGCAATGATATCTGTCTTCATCACTTTATCACCAACTTTAACAATTGGTTTTTGATTGAAGCAGGTGTTTTGATTTGTTCGCTGATATTTGGTTAAATTGTAAATATCAACGTTGGCTCCTAGCTCTCCGCCTTTAGCGAATCGACGAATGACAACTCGTGAAGCATCCACTTCTTCAACAATACCATCGTTTTGTGCCACAACTGAGGTTCCAGAGTCTCGAGCCACTAATCGCTCGACTCCAGTACCTACAAGCGGCGCACGAGACCTAAGAAGAGGAACGGCCTGACGTTGCATGTTCGAACCCATCAAGGCTCGGTTTGCATCGTCATGCTCAAGGAAAGGAATTAATGACGCAGCAATGGACACCAGCTGTGATGGAGAGACGTCCATCAAAGTTACTTTATCTTTATCGACGAGTTCATATTCCCCATCACGGCGAATAGTCATTGTGCTTTGGTTAATTGTGCCAGTAGCTTCATCACGGTCAGCCTGAGCTTTGTAATGACCTTGCTCTTCAAGAGCTGACATATAGGTAATTTCTTTAGAAATATTACCTTGATCAACTTTTCGATAAGGAGTTTCGATAAAACCATAATGATTAATTCGTGCGTAAGTCGCAAGAGATGCGATCAAACCGATGTTTGGTCCCTCTGGCGTTTCAATCGGACAAATACGTCCGTAGTGAGTTGGGTGCACGTCACGTACTTCAAAACCTGCGCGATCACGAGTCAAACCTCCAGGCCCTAGCGCTGACAATCTTCTTTTATGAGTGATTTCAGACAAAGGATTAGTTTGATCCATAAATTGAGAAAGCTGCGAAGATCCAAAGAATTCTTTCACAACAGCATTCACTGGTTTAGCGTTAACAAGGTCGTGAGGCATCATTGTTTCAACATCTTGAAGGCTCATTCTTTCGCGAATAGCCCGCTCCATACGAACCAATCCAATTCGATATTGATTCTCAAGTAGCTCACCCACGGATCTTACACGTCGGTTACCTAAGTGATCGATATCATCGACGATTCCCTTACCGTTTTTAAGATCGATAAGAGTTTTAACTGTCATTATGATATCTTTTTGAGTTAATGTGCGGAATGTAGGAGGGCAATCCTCCATTGTAATTCCAAATTTGTGATTAATTTTAATACGACCAACTTCTGAAAGATCGTATGTTTCAGGATCAAAAAATAAACGTTGGAAAAATGCAGTGGCAGCTTCGAGAGTTGGTGGTTCACCTGGACGAAGACGCTTGTAGATCTCAACTAGAGCTTCTTCTTTATTCGCAACTTTATCTACCAATAAAGTATTTCTGAGATGAGGACCTACTGATAAACCATCAAAAAAGATAAGTTTAAATTCAGTGATACCTAGGCTGATCGCTTTCTTAATTAAGCTTCCTGAAAGCTCAGCGTTAGCATCAGCAATGATTTCACCTGTTGATTCATCAATGAGGGGCTTGGCCAGAACCTTACCCTCAAGATCTTCTGGCTGAACAACAACTTCTGTTAAATTGGCATCTTTAATTTTCTTAATAACAGCCCGAGTAACTCGACGTCCGGCCTCAAGAAGCACATCACCCGATTTAGGATCTACCAAGTCTGAAGTGACTTTCTGACCCGCCATCCTTTCAATATCAAGTCTTCTAAAAAGCTGCTTACCTTTTAGGTAAATCTGATCGAGATCATAGAAATTCTCGAGAAGGGCTTCTGTGTTATAACCAAGAGCCTTCAAGACTATTGTTGCAGGAAATTTTCGACGACGATCGATACGAGCGTGGATCAAGTCTTTTTGATCAAATTCAAAGTCCAACCAAGACCCACGATAAGGGATGACTCGAGCTGAGTAAATTAGCTTTCCAGAAGCATTATTTTTTCCGCCATCATGGTCAAAAAAGACGCCTGGTGATCTGTGCAGCTGAGAAACAACAACTCGCTCTGTGCCATTGATGATAAAGGAACCATTAGTCGTCATGAGAGGTATTTCCCCCATGTATACTTCTTGTTCTTTTACATCTCGGATGCTTCGAGCTTCGGTAGCTTCATCAACATCAAATACAATCAAACGCATTGTTACTTTAATTGGCGCTGCGTATGTCATTCCTCTTTGGCGACATTCTTCTACATCATATTTAGGAGTTTCGAGAGTGTAACTGACATACTCAAGACTTGAAGTGTTGTTGAAGTCAGAGATAGGAAAAACAGATTTAAAAACACCATTTAAACCAGTGTCTGGTCGACGATCAGGATCCATTTCCTTTTGCAAAAAGGCTTCATAAGAACGCTTCTGCAGTTCAATTAAATTTGGTATGTCGATGACTTGCTTGTTCTTCGCGAAAGATTTGCGAATACGAACATTTGAAGCCGTAACTGGAACTTTATCCATTATGTCTCCTGAAATTATTAAGGTAGCATTATCGCAAGCCAGCGGTGATTTTGATTCGGGGAAAAATCACAATCCCACATTAAATACAAAAAACGATGACTTAGGAGTTTAAAACGAGATTTATAAACGGGTCAATAAAAAGACCATTTGATTCCTCAAATGGTCTTAAAAGATTCTTTGTAATGCTCAAATTACTTAATAGTAACTTTTGCACCAGCTGCTTCGAGCTGTTTTTTCATTTTTTCAGCGTCTTCTTTAGAAGCGCCTTCTTTTACGGTCTTTCCACCAGCCTCTACGAGGCCTTTAGCCTCAGCAAGACCAAGTCCTGTGATAGCACGAACTTCTTTAATAACGTTGATTTTGTTGGCACCAGCATCAACAAGAACAACATCAAATGCAGTCTTTTCTTCAGCAGGAGCTCCGCCAGCAGCGGCACCACCACCAACCATAACGGCAGCAGCAGCAGAAACACCCCATTTGGTTTCTAACAATTTAACAAGTTCAGCGATTTCCAAGACAGTTTTCTTAGAAAGCTCTTCTACCAATTGATCATTTGTTAATGACATAAAATCTCCTAAATAAATTTAATTAAGCCTGAGGAGCGGAAGCCGCACCCTCTTGTTTCTTTACGTACTCGTTTAAGCAACGAGCGAGCTTGCTTCCTGTCGCATTCAGAACACTCAAGAACTGGGCGCGTAGCTGATCTTTACCAGGCAACGAACCTAAAAACTTGATCTTCGCTTCATCCAAAGCATTTCCATCCATCATTCCTGTTTTAATCTGAAGAACTTCGATGTCCTTCGCAATATCAACAAGCGTTTTGGCAGTGGCGTTCACCTCACCATAAGAAAATACGATAGCATTCGTACCCTTCATGCTGTTAGAAAAAGCCTTTTCTGCATCTGGATGATCTTTGAACGCAAGTTTAGCAAGAGTGTTACGAACTACTTTCATCTCGGAGTCAGTTTGCACGAGCTTTTTACGCAAGTTTGTCACTTGGTCAACTTTCATGCCCTTGAAATCGATGATGAAAGCCCCCTTCGCCTTAGCGAATTTATCTTTGAGAACTTTTACGTCCTGCTCTTTCTTTTCGCGTGTGATCATAGAGAGACCTCCTTTCGTTAGATTTTTAGTCCTTTCGGACTGTTTTCATCGATTGAGTCTTCGGAGGAATTCCTCTTCTAATCTCGGTAGGCTCTTTTGGATTTAGGGGACAACGAATTGTCCCACCTACTGTCTTTGATCGATGAGTTAAAATTTAATACTCACTTTGGGTGAGGTACTATTCAGTTTCAGTTCCGCTAGCAGCAAATGGATCCATCTTGATTCCAGGCCCCATTGTCGAAGACAATGTGATAGAACGAAGATAAATACCTTTTGAAGTCTGAGGCTTTGCTTTCATAATCGCAGCCATCAAAATTCCAAAATTTTCTGAAAGCTTTTTATCTCCCATGGATTTTTTGCCGATACCTGCATGCACGATTCCTGCCTTATCAACACGAAAATCAAGTTTACCTTTTTTTTCTGCAGAAACAGCATCACCAACATTCATTGTAACTGTTCCCACTTTAGGATTTGGCATTAACCCTCTAGGCCCAAGGACTTTGGCAACTTTAGATACAGTCGCCATCATATCTGGCGTTGCAATGGCTTTATCAAAATCAAGCCACCCATCCTGAATTTTTTGAACTAAATCATCAGATCCAACATAGTCGGCACCTGCGTTTTTAGCCTCAATTTCTTTTGGTCCTTTTGCAAACACGACAACGCGTACAGTTTTTCCAAGACCATGCGGAAGTGCAACAGCACCACGAACTTGCTGATCAGATTGTTTAGGATCTACTCCAAGACGGAATGCAACTTCGATAGTTTCATCGAATTTTGCAGGTGCTGTTTGCACCACAAGAGAAAAAGCTTCTTCAACTTTATACTTCTTATTTCGGTCAACGAGCTTGCTAGATTTTTCGAATTTTTTGCCAGACATCGTTCACTCCTATTCAATCACTTCAAGTCCCATGCTCTTCGCAGTTCCTGCGACCTGAGACATAGCGGACTCAACTTTTAAGCAGTTCAAATCAGGAATCTTCAATGTAGCGATTGCCTTAATTTGATCTGGTTTTATTTTACCGACCTTATCTTTTTGTGGCATCTTAGAACCCGATTCGAGTTTAAGTGCTTTTTTGATGAGGTTAGATACAGGCGGCGTCTTGGTGATGAAAGTGAACGAGCGATCCTGATACACAGTAATGATCACGGGGATCACATTGTCCGCATCTTTTTGAGTGCGAGCATTGAACTGCTTACAGAATTCCATTATGTTCACCCCATGCTGGCCGAGTGCCGGTCCCACGGGAGGCGCTGGATTTGCCTTTCCTGCCGGTATCTGGAGTTTAATCATTCCAGTGACTTTTTTAGCCATTTTCCCACTCCTTTTGAGCTAGGGTTTAATTACCTAGTTTCGACCCATTCGAAACTAGTTTTTTTCTACTTGAACAAAGTCCAACTCAACTGGGGTTGGACGTCCGAAAATACTGACAAGTACCTTAACTTTGCCTTTATCTTCATTAATTTCTTCGACAGTTCCATTGAAGTTACTAAACGGCCCATCAGTAACAGTGACGTTTTCACCAACAATGAATTTAACTTTTGGTCTTGGTTTTTCACCAACACCCGCCATGGCCTGGGTCACACGAAACACTTCAGCTTCAGGGACCTCAGGGGGGCGAGTTTTGCCACCACTACCAGTTCCAACAAACCCAGTGACCTTAGACGAGTTTTTGACCAAATGCCAAGTCTGATCATTCAAAATCATTTGAACAAACATATATCCTGGGAAAAATTTACGCGATTTTTCTTTTTTTTGACCTTTTACAAGCTCAACTACGCTTTCAGCAGGAATGAGGATGTCACCGAAAAATTTTTCCAGTTTGTGAGTTTTTATGCGCTCTTCGATAGCTGACTTAGCTGTTGCTTCAGAGCCCGTCTGAGTGTGGATGATGTACCACTTCTTGTCCATTCGCTGCTCCTACTTCATCAGTGAGTTGATTCCGAGACCTGATGCCCAATCCATCAGTGTTATAATCACGGACGAGATCAGTACCATTATGATTACAGATATAGTCATAGCAACAGTATCTTTACGAGAGGGAAATACAACTTTCTTAACCTCTGCAATGACCTCTTCTGCCCAAATATTAAAATTCTTATTAAGCTGTAAAGTAATAAAAATACCGAGACCCACAGCTATAGGAACTCCATGTTTAAAAATGTCTTTATCGACAAGTCTAGCAATAACTGCAAATGCCCCAGACAAAGCAACCAATAGCAGGTGCAGGGTAAAGCCAACAATTGCAGAGAAAAGCCCAAGACAACCCGTAATTACCTTTGAATTTGAATTTTCCATTCAACTTCCTTTCAAGCTAAGGCTCATTTGGCAGGGGCGGAGGGATTCGAACCCACGACCTAACGATTTGGAGTCGTTCGCTCTACCGCTGGAGCTACACCCCTGTTAGTAAGAAATCAACAAATTGCTGAATTCTTAAAGAGCCAAGGGGACACCTCATCGATGTCCCCTTGTTTAAGCTTATAAGTTTGATTCCAACTCATTACTCTACGATTTCAGTAACAACACCCGCACCAACGGTACGGCCGCCTTCACGAATCGCGAATCGCAATTCTTTTTCCATTGCGATTGGAGCAATAAGCTCAACTACCATTTCTTCAACTTTATCACCAGGCATGATCATTTCAGTACCAGCTTTTAAAGTTACAACACCGGTTACGTCAGTCGTACGGAAGTAGAACTGAGGTCGGTATCCGTTGAAGAATGGAGTGTGACGACCACCTTCTTCTTTAGTGAGGATGTAAGCAGAAGCTTTGAACTTCTTGTGAGGTTTTACAGATCCCGCTTTAGCTAAAACCTGCCCACGCTCAACATCTTCTTTTTTAGTGCCGCGGAGCAAGCAACCACAGTTGTCTCCAGCGCGGCCTTCATCAAGAAGCTTACGGAACATTTCAATTCCTGTAACAGTTGTTTTTTGAGTCGGACGAATTCCAACGATTTCGATTTCATCGTTCACCTTGATGATACCGCGTTCGATACGACCGGTTACAACCGTTCCACGACCAGAGATCGAGAAAACGTCTTCAACAGGCATAAGGAAAGGCTTATCAGTGGCACGAACGGGTTCAGGAATATAAGCATCACAAGCTTCCATAAGCTTCATGATAGCAGGACGGCCCAATTCTGAAGTATCACCTTCCAAACCAAGCTTTGCAGATCCTTTTACGATTGGAATCTTGTCGCCAGGGAATTCGTACTTTGAAAGAAGTTCACGAACTTCCATTTCAACGAGTTCAAGGAGGTCTTTATCATCAACCATGTCACACTTGTTCATAAATACGACAAGAGCAGGTACGCCGACCTGACGAGCCAAAAGGATGTGCTCACGAGTTTGTGGCATAGGTCCATCAGCTGCAGAAACAACAAGAATAGCGCCGTCCATTTGAGCAGCACCAGTGATCATATTTTTTACGTAGTCTGCGTGACCGGGACAGTCAACGTGAGCATAGTGACGCTTATCAGTTTCGTACTCAACGTGAGTCGTTGAAATGGTAATTCCACGCTCTTTTTCTTCAGGAGATTTGTCAATTTGATCATATGACATCGCCTGAGCTTTACCAACTGTAGCAAGTGTTGTTGTGATAGCCGCAGTCAAAGTTGTTTTACCATGGTCAACGTGACCGATAGTGCCGATGTTCACATGCGGCTTTGTGCGGTTAAATTTCTCTTTAGACATTTTTCCTCCTGAGAGTGTTTAGTTTTATCAAAATACGCTAACTTAAAATAACCAAAACAATTACGAAACAGAAAGATCCCAAGGAAACAGAAAAACTGCAACCTTTTTGGTTCAGATGCTCCGAAAACTGGAGCCCGTAACCGGAGCCGAACCGGTGACCTCACCCTTACCAAGGGTGCGCTCTACCAC